>CAYMQV010000011.1:0-27708 GCA_964392395.1 uncultured Gemmatimonadaceae bacterium | reverse complement strand
TTGCCCCTCCTGGGCTCGAACCAGGACTCTTCTGATCCAGAATCAGACATGTTGCCAGTTACACCAAGGGGCACCACAACCCGACCGCCTCACGGCCGCCGGATACTGCAAAACTACGCCTCCCGGCATCGCCCTTCAAGGGGAGACGCCCACACCACCGCAATCCCCACGCACGCCCGCGGGGATCGAGCCAGGGCGGCTACCTTCAACCCAGTGATACGCCGCCTCAGATCGATCCGATTCGCCGCGCTCCTGATCCTCGGCGCCCCGCTCGCGTCAGCCTGCAGGCCCGGATGGGATGCCTTCGGCTCGACGCCCGCACAGGCACAGGCCAATGGGGTGACCTTCGCTGATGCGCTCCATCGACGCTACGTGGGCGTCGAGCGTACTCCCTTCTACGCGGCCGCTCGCGCGAAAATCGGGAAACGTGCCCTGTCGCCGTCCGTGATCTTTGACGACACGACCACCTGGACGTCGCGACCCGACGCCAAGACCCGCGTCCTGATGGCGGAAGGCGTTTCGCTGCCTGACGCACGCTACCGATTCACGCCGCGCGCGAGTGCGCCGTTCCCCGATCGGCTCGCCGATGCGCGGCACCTCACGCAACTCACGCGACTGTCGAGCGACGGCGAGTACGAGTGGCGCACGTCGGTCGACTTCGCACTCGGGAGCGTGACGCCGACGGACTGGGGCGCGGGTTTTCGCGCGCTGCTCGGCAGCGCCGAGGGGCGAACCGATGCGGACCTGCGTGCCGATGTGCGGAGCACGTTGCCGAAGACGACCGCGGCACTCGGCCGCATGTTCTCACTCGACACGTTACACGCGCAACGTCTGGCTGATGGCAGCACCGCACTGACGATCACGACGAAGGTGCATCCCGACTGGCTCAAGGCGGGATTTCCCCTCTACGCGAAGTTCGTGGCGAAGTACGTCTCGCCATCGGCGTACCACATCGTGCTGCGCGACGCGCGGGGCATGCGCTGGCTCGACGCCGCAGCGGGTGACCGAGGCTTCACGCTGCACCTGCGGATACTCAATGGTGGACTGGTCCCGCTCGATGGCGCGGCGCAACCGATGCCGGATACACTGCGACTGACGATGGACGCGAGCACGAAGTTCTCCATCTTCACGATCGGCATGCGCGGCATGCAGGGATCGATGGTGTTTCTTCGCGCACCGAGTGAGCGGGGCTGGGTCTTCCGGTTCGATCGGGCGCCCGAGTGGCAACTGCCGTTGTTCGCGGCGTCGATGCTGAAGTCGCCGCTGAGGCGACCCTTCGAACAGGGAGGCGTGCTCGGCAAGGTGAGCTTTCGCACGGGCGCCGGTGGCCAGACCTACATCACGCGAGACTTCCGCTTTGCCGTGCAGGAATCGGCCATCATCCGATTCTTCGGCGGCCTGAGCGGCTCGGCATTCAGCGAGTTCGATGGTCCGGCCGAGCGCGAGGAAAACCGCTTCAACGCGGAGCTGTTTCAGGCGATGCGCGACGATCTGCGCACCCTGCGCTACGGCGCCGTCGCGCCGTGACAACGGTCCGATCGTCCGACGCGCCGGAGAACGACGAAGGGCGACAAATCCATTGGATTCATCGCCCCCGCATACAGCTGGGCCACGCACGCTGTCATTGGAACTCTCCGTCCTACCGAACAGCGGCGGGCAATGCTCTGTCAATCACACCATGGAGCTGAGGGGAATCGAACCCCTGACCTCTGCAGTGCGATTGCAGCGCTCTACCAACTGAGCTACAGCCCCGACTCTGTTGGCGCCTGAACAAACGATTGTATCGGCACCACGCACAGTCAAATGAAGTTATTCAAGAATGCCCATGCGGTCAACCACCCCTGCCGCGGCCGTCGGGAACTCCGTCGCCGGCTCGAACATCTGTACCCCGGACGCTCCAATGGTTCCAATCGCAAGATGATGCATCACCTCGACTCCCAATTCGTCCGCGACCAGCTCACGCTGCGATGCGTGTCACTGAACGCGATGCGCCTTCGGCCAGAAGGAGAATTCGTCCTCTACTGGATGCAGAGCACCCAACGGCTGGAGGAGAACTGGGCCCTTCGACAAGCGACGCTCGAAGCCGACCGGCTCGGGAAGCCCGTGCTCATCTATCAGGGGCTGAACCCTCACTACGAACATGCGAACGACCGGACGCATGCGATGATCCTCGGGAATGCGATCGAGCTGCAACGCCGCGCGGACATGCTTGGACTCACGTATGTCTTTCACCTCCGGCGCACCGTCGCAGACGACAACCGCGTGCTGGATCGACTGGCGGAGCGGGCTGCACTGCTCGTGACCGACGCATTCCCCACAGCCGGCGTCGACACGCGCTCGGCGCGAGTGGCCGCGCGTCTGGGGTGCCGGATGCTGGCGGTGGAGTCGCATGCGGTCGTGCCCGCGGCGGCGTTCCAGAAGGAGGAGTATGCGGCCCGCACGATACGCCCGAAGCTCGCGCGCCTGCGTGATCTGGCGCTCGAGCCTGTGCGTGACGTCGCGCCAAAACACGCCCTATCGGCACGGGTACTCCGGAGCCTCGATCTCGAAGTCATGCCGTTGGCAACGACCGATGTCGCGGCCGAAATCGCCCGGTGTGCGATCGACCATGCCGTTCGCCCGGTGGCGCATGTGACGCCCGGGCTGACCGCCGCTCGCGCGCGGCTGGATGCATTCTGTGCCGACGCGCTGCAGCAGTACTCGGAGCGTCGTAACGACCCTGGTGATGCCGATGGATCGAGCCACCTGTCGCCCTGGCTGCACTTCGGTCAGCTCAGCGCCGCCGAAGTGGCCCGCACCGTGCGCGAGCGTGGCCGTCCGGAGGAAGTGGAGAAGTTCCATGATGAACTGCTGACCTGGCGCGAGCTCTCGCTCAACTTCTGCATCCGGAATCGCGCGTTCGGTACGCTGGCCGGCCTGCCGAACTGGGTGCGTGAAAACATGGCCCGTCATGCGTCGGACACGCGAGAATACGTGTACGATCTGGCAACGTTCGAAGCTGCGGCGACGCATCACCCGCTCTGGAATGCGGCGCAACGCGAGTTGGTGGCAACGGGGGCGATCCACAATGTGATGCGGATGTACTGGGGGAAGTACATCGTGCTCTGGAGCGCCAGTTATGACGACGCGCTGCAGATCATGATCACACTCAACAACAAGTACGCGCTCGATGGGCGTGATCCGAGCAGTTACGGCGGCATTCAGTGGTGTCTGGGGAAGTTCGACCGGGCCTGGACCCGCCGTCCCGTGCTGGGGACGATCCGCTACATGTCGATCGAGCTGGCGTACAAGAAATTTGACGCCCGGACGTATGAGCGGCGCTGGAGCTGAGTGACGCATGTGACAAAGGGCGCTCCGTCACCGAGTCGGAGCACCCTTTGTTGTGTCGTGCGTGGCCAGCGGTGACACACTGCCGCAGTGCTGTGCGCGCAGGGTGAACCGAGGATCACCCCTGCGAACTAGCGGCGCGTCTCGTCGGTACCGCCGCGACGGTTTCGGCTGCGTGCGCCGCCACCTTCCCGACCGATCGAGGCCATGTGGGCGCGATCGCGACTGACGATCTCGCCCCCCTTCTTGCCGGCATTCCGGGCTTCGTCACGGGACCACTCGTGTGCGGTACCCTTGGCATGTGCCGCCCGGCCGCCCTTCGAGGCGATTTCCTTCTGCCGGTTGGGATCCATGCTGGCGAACCCTCTCGTGCTCTTTCGCGGCTTTTCGTCGCCCATAGGCGACGAGCCGCGGTCCATCGTCTCTGCCATGCAGCGTCCTCCTGCCCCGTGAAAAGTTGCCACCCGTGCTACCTGGTCGGAGTCAGTCGTGCACGCGTCTCCTGCCACCCCCTCCGCTTCCAGCTGGGGTTCAGCCAAGCCGTACACAACCGAAACACCGCCCTGCTCGCTCCGGCGACGATGGCTGTTACACCGTCTCCAGTCGCTCCGGGTGCATTGCCAGACGCCGACCCCGACGACTGAGCAATGTCCTACGCCATCCAACATATGCAGGTTACAGGCCGCTGGCCGAGCCCGCTCGGGCCGATGCTGCCGAGTTGGCTGACCAAACCGGCAGAATCCACGCGGAGGCGTCCAATTCGCTTACGGACGAGCCCGGCAATTGAGCCGGGCTATATTGGGCCAATGTCGCTCGCGCTCCGCTTCCTCGGTACCTCCGCCGCACGGCCAACGGTCGAGCGGAACGTCACCTCGATTTCGCTGGTGCGAGAGGGGGAAACGCTTCTTTTCGACTGCGGCGAGGGCACCCAGCGTCAGATGATGCGGTACGGGGTGGGGTTCACGACGAGCGAGATTTTCTTCACCCACTTCCACACCGATCACTTGCTGGGCCTGGTTGGTCTGACGCGCACGATGTCGCTGCAGGGTCGCACCGAAACGCTCCGCCTGTACGGCCCTGCGGGCGGCCAGAAGGCGTTGCGAGCGTGCATCGGATTTGGGGGTGAGCGCCTCACTTTTCCGGTAGAAATTGCCGAGCTCGACGCCGGTGCTGCACTTGACCGGAAGGATTACACCATCCACGCAATCGCCGCGGAGCACCGTGGCGCCTCGGCGCTCGGCTATGCGATGATCGAGAAAACGCGGCTCGGGCGGTTCAACCCGGAGTTGGCGCGAACGATCGGTATTCCCGAAGGGCCACTCTGGGGCCGCCTGCATCGCGGTGAGACGGTGACGTTGCCCGATGGCCGAATCATCGACGCATCGATGCTCGTCGGGCAGCCCCGTGCCGGCAGGAAAGTGGTCATTTCCGGTGACACGCGCCCGACGGCGGCACTGCAGACGATCGCAGAGGGCGCCGATCTATTGATTCATGAAGCGACTTTTGGCGACGATGAAGCCGCGCGAGCGATCGAGACCGGGCACAGCACCGCGCGCGAAGCGGCGACGCTGGCCAGAAACGCCAATGTGCGTCGACTGCTGCTGACACATTTTTCAGCCCGCTACTCCCGCGATCCGGGTGATCTGGTGACACAGGCTCAGGCGGTGTTCCCGGCGACGGTGGCGGCTCGCGATGGCCTCGAGATCGAGGTTCCGTACGACGCTGAGTTGCCGGCACCGGTGCCCTGATCGGTCACCGCAGGGATGATCGCCTGTAGCCGAGCGAGTTCCTGAAAAACGCGTCCGTGTCTGCGGCACGGGCCTTGACCGCGCGACGAGCGCTGCGCGCCAGTGGCTCCACCGATCGTCAGAGTGCGGCCTGCCTGGCTGCGGTGGGGCGCGCGCGGCGACGGAACGACGCCGCGCGAACCTGCTCGGAGTAATAGCCCGACTCAGAAAATGCGCGCTCGAGCGCACGACGCCACTGCCCCTGGGGCTTGATCAGCGAATCACCGACGGCAATCACCCGGCGCAGGGGCCCCGTGATGCGGGTGACGGGGCGCGGCCCCGCCGAGGTCCGCGCGGCGATGGTGGCGATCTGCTGGCTGTCGTAACGCACGTCGAGCGCGAGCGCGCCAAGGTCGAACCGCGATGTCGAGTCAGGCAACTGGCGAGGCAGCGAGGCACGCGCTGCGAGCCACCAAGACGGCGGGGTGAGCGCAATGGCCTCCAGTGAAAAACGGTGGGAGTCCCTCGTTTCATCGATGACCTGTTCGTCATGCGCGAGAAACTCCGCGGCAAGGGAATCACCGTCGCGGGTGAGCGCAAAGCTGAGCGAGTCGATCGCGAGTGCTGCCAACGCTCGGCTGGCCGCCTTGCCGATGGCGCCATCGCGACGACCGGCGAGTCTGATGGCCGCGGCAAAACGCTGCTGCGCGGACATCAGTGCTGCCGCGGCCGCCGGCGCCGGAATCACTTGCGACAACGCCAGTCGACGCCCGGTGGTCAGGTCGATCGTGGCGCGGTAAGTGTCGTGCGTACCGAGTTCACCGACGGTCCGATCAACGTGCACGTCGAGACCCAGCAGCGAGCCGACGATGGCCAGTGGAGTCACACTCGATTCGATTACCCGTGCACCTGGCGGCGTGTCCTCATCGTCCTCGAGGCGTTCGGCAGCGGGATGCGTCCGCAGATAGCGGATCGCATCATGCAGCACGGTGGAATCGGCGAAGACGAGGGTGCTGTCGCCGGACGCGAGATCGCGTCGGTAGACGCGGCTGACGAGAAAGCTGCCGTCGTCGAAGTTCATCGCTTCCTCCGCGACATACACTTCGACCAATCGATCGCCGAGCGTCGTGAGCAGCAACGGTGCCCGTTGCACCACGACCGTGTCGGCCGAGGAGCGCACCCATGCCGTCGAGTCATCGGAGACGAGCAGGAACTCCGCGTCAGGTCGCGCACTGCTTCGCGGCGCCGGCGAGCAGGCGACCAGCACCAGCAGGCACGCGATCAGTGGTCGGGCGTCACATCGTCTCACGCGCGGAGCTCGACCCCGGACCAGCGTTCCACCAGCTTCACGGCTTCGACGTGATCGACGTCATCGCCGAGTTCGAGATGCGCCATGCGCATCAGATCGGCGGCGAGTTGCAGGGCCGGTGATGGAAACTTCTGACTCCGTGCCATTGCGGCGGCGATGCCGGCGTCCTTGTCGAGCAGCGCGAGGCGAAAGGTCCTTGGGAAGGCGCCGGTGAGTACACGATCGGGAAAGAGATTCATCGAGGCGTTCGATCGACCCGAGGACGCATTGATCACGTCGAGGGCGACCTGTGGCGCGACACCGGCGTTCATCGCCGCCACCAGCCCTTCCGCGGTCGACCAGATGTGCAGTGCCAGCAGTGCGTTGTTGACGGCCTTCAATGCATCGCCCGCGCCGATCTCGCCGCAGTGCACGATCTTGCCTGCGAAGCAGTCGAGCACCGGCCGCGCGCGCTCGAGGGCCGCGGCACCCCCACCGACCATGACCGTAAGCGTACCCGCTTCGGCGCCGGCCACCCCGCCGCTGACTGGTGCGTCGATGAATCCGACGCCACGTGCGCCGAGGTCGTTCGCAATCCGTCGGCTGGTCTCCGGATCGCCGGAGGTGCAGTCGACCAGCAGCACGCCGGAGCGCAGGGCGTTGGCCATGGCGTGGTCATCGGCCGCCAGCAGCTCGGCCACGTCGGATGACTGCGGAAGGCAGGTGACCACGATGTCCGCCAGCCGGACTGCGTCGGCCGGCGAGGTGGCAATCCGGGCGCCGGCGGCGGCGGCGACGCTGACCTGGGCCTTTCCGCCGGTGCGATTCCAGATGGTGAGCTGGTGGTCAGATCGGGCGAGGTGGCCCGCCATGGGGGCGCCGATGGCGCCGAGTCCGAGAAAGGCGACGGAGAGAGGCATACGGAAAGCTAGCCGCATCAGCGAATAGCTTCGTGAGATGCGAATGGTTGCGGTGGTGGACGGGATGCAGGCGGTGCACTGCGTAAGGGCGGTACAGACCGCGCTGGCCCTGGTGCCGGGCGTCAGCTGGTGCGATGTGAGGATGGGGCTCGTGGAGCTGGAGCACGACGGGCGCGCCACCGAGACTTCCCTCCGCGACGCCATTGCCGTGGCGGGCTTCGCCGTGCGCGAGGTCCGCGGCGAGCGGCGACTCCCGATCATCGGCGAGCTGTGACACAACGCCGCCTCACTGGGGTTACCCCACGTGACGGTGCGACCTAACTTGGCTCCACGTCGATGCGCTGCAGGTGGCACGCGGATCTGACCCAGTGGACGACCGGACGGTCGTCTTTCCTCCCCTGACGTCGGTTGCTTCGCCCAGTCTGGCCAGGCAACCGCCAGAATGACCGGCCCATGATGGTGAAGAAGCGACGCGACGACGATCTGCCGATCGCCGCACTGCTCGCACCGGACATCCTCGCGCTGCTGGACGAGGCGCCGGACGAGGTGGCGGCGGAAACGGAAGAGATGCATCCGGCCGACCTGGCGGATGTGGCCGCAGCCGTGCCGCGAGACCGCGTGGTGGCGCTGCTCAACGCGCTGGGCGCCGAACGTGCGGCCGATGTGCTGGAGTACCTCGACGAGGAGCTCCGCAGCGACGTGCTCGAGACGATGACGACGCGCCAGGCCGCGCAGCTCGTCACCGAGATGACGCCGGACGATCGCGCCGAGGTGCTGGACGAGCTCGAGGAAGACGTTGCCGACGAAATCCTCTCGGCGCTGCCCCCCGAGCAGCAGCGCGAAGCCGAGCAGATGCTGGCGTACGAGGAGGACACCGCCGGACGTCTGATGACGACGGAGTTCGTGTCGGTGCCGGCGTCGCAGCGGGTGGAAGATGCGCTGGCGAGCGTCCGGGCGATCGCACGCATCGGGCGCAAGGAGGCGATGTATACGATCTACGCCACCGATGACGCCGGTCGAGTGAACGGCGTGATGTCGCTTCGGGAACTGCTGGCGGCGCCGGACGGCGCGGTGGTCGCGGACATCGCCTGGCAGGAAGTGGTGACGGTGACGGTGCACGCCGGCCGCGAGGAGATTGTCGAGCGCACGTCGAAGTACGATCTCGTCGCGGTGCCCGTGGTCGACGCGGAGATGCGGCTGGTCGGTGTGGTGACGGTGGACGACGTCATCGACATCGTGCAGGAAGACGCGACCGAGGATGTGCAGAAGCTGGGTGGTATGGAGGCGCTGGATGATCCATACATCGATTCCGGTTTCTTCACACTGTTGCGGAAACGGGCGGGCTGGTTGACGGTGCTCTTCGTGGGGGAGATGCTGACGGCGGTGGCGATGGGACGGTTTGAAGGCGAGATCCAGCGCGCGGCGGTGCTGGCGCTGTTCGTACCGTTGATCATCAGCTCCGGTGGCAACTCCGGCTCGCAAGCGACGTCGCTGCTGATCCGTGCGCTGGCGCTGCGCGAAGTGCGGCTGCGTGACTGGTGGCGGGTGGCGATGCGCGAGCTGCCGAGCGGCCTGCTGCTTGGCGGCATTCTTGGTGCGCTTGGGTTTGCACGGATCGAGGTCTGGCAGGCACTGGGCTGGAGCAGTTATGGCACCGGGCACACGCTGCTGGCGGTGACGGTGGCGCTGTCATTGATCGGCGTGGTGACGTTCGGCACACTGGTGGGTGCGATGCTGCCGTTCATGCTGAAGCGGGTTGGGCTCGATCCGGCGAGCGCCTCGGCGCCGCTGGTCGCCACGCTGGTGGACGTCACGGGGCTGGTGATCTACTTCTCGCTGGCGTTGCTGTTGCTGCGAGGCACATACCTGTGAATGTGAGCGGCGACGCACCGTCGCACACTCTTCGCGGCACGCTGCTGGTGCTGATCAGCGCGGCCAGCTTCGGCACGACGCTGATCTTCACGCAGCGCGCGCTGGATGGTGGCGTGACGTTGCCGGCACTGCTGGCGTATCGCTACGCACTTGGCACGGTGATGCTCTGCCTGGTGGCGGGCGGAATCGGGCAGGTGCGCGCCGTGGGTGACCGCAAATGGGGATTGCTGACGATCGGTGGCACCGGCCAGGCGGCGATCGCGGGCCTGTCGGTGGCGGCGCTGCAGTTCATTCCGGCGGCCAGTGTTGCGTTCCTGTTCTATACCTATCCGACGTGGGTTGCGGTGCTCGCGATCGTCCGCGGCACGGAGCGTGTCGACGGGCAGAAGGTGGCCGCGCTGGTGCTGTCACTGGCGGGTATCGGCACCATCGTGGGGAATCCGTTTGCCACGCAGCTCGACCCGCGGGGCATCGCGCTCGCGCTGACCGACGCGATAATCTATGCGTTGCTGATTCCGTGGCTGGGCAGGATTCAGGCGGGACTCAAGCCGGCGCCCGCGGTGACATGGATGGCGCTTGGTGCGGGGATCTGGTTTCTGGCCGGTGCGCTGATCCTGCGCGCTCCGTTACTCGATCCGTCGCCGGCACTGCTGGTGAACGCCGTGGCACTGGCGGTGATTCCGACGGCGCTGGCGCTGATCACCTTCGTGGCAGGGCTGGCCATCCTGGGCCCGGTGAGGACGTCGATCGTGAGCACGCTGGAGCCGTTCTGGACGGCGCTGCTGGCGGCAGTGGTGCTGGGCCAGGCGGTTGGACCACGGACGTGGATCGGCGGGGCGATGATTGCGATGGCGATGATCGTGTTGCAACGAAAGCCCGCGAGCGCGGCTGCCTGAGAGGGCGTGGTGCTCAGGTGTCGTCGACGCGCGGGCGGTTGCGGTGCCGATCGTTCCAGGCGAAAAGCCCTGCGCCGATGAGCGCAATGGCCGCAAAGCTGAACCACTGAAAGGCGTAGCTCTTGTGCGAACCCTCACTGGGCGGCGGCGGGACGAGCCGTGGAGGGACATTGGCTTTCGGCGATGTATCGCCGAGCTGCACCAGCTGCATGCGTGCGACAGGATACGGCAGCCCTGTCTGGACGACGTCGATGTCGAGAGTACGCATCAGCCTGGGGCTGGTCTGACCCGCCGCACTCGTGTCGCGCGAACTTGCCGGCAGCACGAAGGCGAGGACCTCAGCGGAATCGGCTTCACGCCACTGGGCGAGATCGACGGTCTTGCCGTCGGGTGAGTACACCCAGCCGCGGTTGATGAGGTACGCGGTGTCGCTCCCGGCCACGCGCAGCGGCGTGAGCAGGTTGACGCCGGGCGATCCGCCACGGATGCGCTGCGTGATCACAATTTCATTGGCATAGTCGAACGCGCCGCGCAGCTGCACCCGCCGGTAGCGCATGGCGGCGCTGTCACGCGGCAATTCCGTGACCGAGACGGGCGCCGCCGCGATATGGGATGCCACCTCCGTGTTGAGCGCGCGTCGCCAGGTGAGGCGATCGAGTTGCCAGAACCCGAGCCGGACGAAAAGTGCGGCAAGGGCAAGGGCGATGACGACGAACACGATGACGCGCGCGCGGAGGCTGGCGGGCGGTGTGACAGCCGTGGACACTAGAACAGTGTCATCTGTTCGCCGAGCTGGTCGGGTGTGACCGGGGTCTGCCCCAGCAATCGCTGCAGCTGGCGTGCGCTCTCGGGGCTGTGCCCGGAGAAGTGGTTGTTGACGAATCCGTAAATTGTTTTCACGCGCGCCTGCAGCCCCTTGATGGCGGTGGCCCACGCGCTCAGTTCACGGGTGCGATCGACCTGGATATGGCTGTAGTCGGTGAAATCGCGGTTCGGCCCCATCCATCGCAGGTATGCGGTTGGCGAGGTGGGATTTTCGGCCAACGCGAGCATCTGCTTGCGCGGAATCCAGCGCGCGTCGGTGAGTGTGAGCGCGACGTGGTACTCCTTGAGCAGCGCGAGCACCCCTTCGTTGATCCAGCCACGCTGACGGAACTCGATGGCGAACGGGATCTCCTTCGTCGGCAGCGTTGGCAGGAACGCGGCCAGCGCGGGAAGCTCTGACGGCGAGAAATCGGGACCGAGCTGGATCAGGACGATGCCAAGCTTGTCTTCGAGCTCGCGGGCGCGGTCGAGGAAGAGATTGGTGAGGTCGCCGGATTCACGGAGGCGATTGTCGTGCGTGATCTCCTGCGGGAGCTTGAGGGCGAACTTGAAGCCCTCGGGGACCTTGTTGGCCCAGCCACGCACGCTGCGGACTGACGGAATGGCGTAAAAGGTTGAGTCGACCTCAACCGTGGCGAACGCACGGGAGTAGACGCCGAGGTAGTCGGGCGCTTTCGTAGCGGACGGATAGAACGCGCCGACCCATGCGTCGTAATTCCAGCCCTGTGTGCCGAGCCGGATCGTGGCTGCCATGAAGCAAAGGTCGCAGGCGGGGGGAGCCGGGCCAAGTGGCACGGATCAAGCCACAGCAATCTCCATCAAACACCATCGTACAGTAATGCTCTATTCATACACCATCACGCCACTATCGGTACGTTTCAAAGAATCCGATTCCGTCACCGCTGACGGCGCTCCCCGAAATCCGGCCTGAGAGGCGAGCCCGACCTTTCATCTGCAGAAACCAGGGGGTCGCCAATTGCCGAGCGTATGCCCCTTCGCCGCGATCGATCAGCGCCGAACGGGTATCCGAGGCGACTGCGTCATCGATCACGAGCTGAAGATCGAGCGTGTCGCGACCGCGGACATCGTAGAGACGGGCCGTCGCAGGGCCGTTCCCGGGGCCACGCAGCGGTCGCGTATCCTGATAGCGGATCGCGCTGGGGCGAAAGACGGCGCGAAAACCAAGTGAATCAACGACATACACAAAGAGCGGCGCCTCAGCCGACGCCGACGTCTCGGGTGGACGCACGCGGCCGTACAGAATTGTGTACTGACCAGCGCGCGCGGCACCCCAGTCCCAGGTGACGCCCTGCCATGTGCCCCAGTTGTGATCGTGATACGCCTGCGCGGACACGAACGTCTCGCAACGCATTGCGACGCAGATCGAGCCGGTCGCCGCTGCTCGCAATCCGAGCACGGCGTAGCCGGACGGTGCATCACCGCCGATGAGTGTGGCGCCCGGGAAGTACGCGCGTGGCGCTGGCACGACGGAGAGATCGAGGCGCAGCAGGTCGCCGCTCCCATCCTCCGCCCGCGCCGTTCCCTGCACTGCGTAACTGCCGTCGGGCTGCACCTGCACACGCCCCGCGCTGCCGAGCGTGACATTCGCATCACGGGTGCTGAAGCGCACGACAGCCTGCGGCACCGGCATCGAAAAGCGACGCGCGGCACGTCCGGTTTCATGGGCGGTGACCAGCAGCTGTCCAGCCCAGCGACCGTTCGGCGCGTCACCGGCGACGATGAAGGTGATGAAGAACCATCGCGACGCGTCTGCCGAGAGCACGTTGAAATAGTGCCACTCTCCCCAGCTCTCCGGTGCGGCGGTCTCCGGCGGCGGCAGATGAAAGTGATCCGCATCGTGGCGCAGTTCCTCGGGTGTCGGCGTCACCCAGCGCCGATCGCCGTCGTCGTTGACCCAGTCGCCGGCGGCGAGCGGTGCCGGCGCTCCGACATCGCGAGTGGCGGCAGGGATCTCGCCGGCGGCGCGCACGGTCGTCTCGCGACCATCGCGGAGCGTGACATACAGCAGCTTCGACTCGATCTGTGGAGCGACGGCCTGCACTTCGCGCGCGTGACGCGGTGACGCCAGCAGTTGCTGATAGAGGAAGCGCGCATTCGCGATCGAGAAAAACAGCCCGCCTACGCCGCCCGTTTTCATCACTTCGACATCGAGCCCCTCCGGCAGCACGGTCACATCACCGCCACCAACGAGCTTCTCATCGCTGGCCTGCGCGATCATCGCATCGCCAACGGAGAGCAACACGATCATGACCGCAACGCCAAGCCCATAGCCCGCCAGCAGAAACAGCGTTCGCAGTTTCCGGAAGCCGAGATTGCGCAGCGCGAGTCGCCAGATCACGCGGAAGCCCCATGGACGATTGCCCCGTCTCGCATCTGAATCCGACGCCCGGCGGCGGCGGCCATCTGCGCGTCGTGCGTGACGACGATGATCGTCGTTCCATCGCGGTTCAGGCGACGGAAGAGATCGATCATCTCGAGCCCGGTGGCGGCATCGAGCTCGCCGGTGGGTTCATCGGCCAACAGCAGCGCCGGCCGATTGGCGAGCGCGCGCGCGATGGCCACCCGCTGCTGTTCACCGCCACTGAGCTGCGACGGACGGTGTCCGGCGCGCTCGGCCAGCCCGACGTAGCCGAGCAATTCCTGCACACGCGATTGCCGTGCGTCGCGCGGGAGTCGCGCTTCCGCCATCGGCAGCTCGACGTTCTCCGCCGCACTCAGCGCCGGCATCAGGTAAAAGCGCTGGAACACGAATCCGATGCGCCGAAGCCGGAATGCGGTTGCTGCGCCGTCACTCAGCTGATCAATCCGTTCGCCGGCGATGGTCAGTGATCCGGCGGCTGGTGTGTCGACGGCCCCCAGCAGATTGAGCAAGGTGCTCTTCCCGCATCCCGATGGCCCGACGATCGCCACCCATTCGCCCTGTTCAACGTCAAAGCTGACGCCGCGCAGCGCATGCACGGCGCCGCGTCCCATGCTGTAGTCGCGCGCGAGGTCGCGCACCTGTACCAGCGGGGTCACGCGACCGCCTCGCGGCGCAGCGTTCCGGCGATGGGCAGGGACGCGGCGCGCCACGAGGGATAGATGCCAGCCAGCACGCCGGCGGCCGCGAGCATGCCGAGAGCGATGCCCGCGTCTCGCGGCTGGAAGACGAAGAAACGGAAGGTTGCTGGCATACCGGGAAAGTCGGCGAGGATACGCTCGAGCCATTGCGCGGTCACGAGACCGATCGCGAGTCCGCTCAGTGCACCGAGCCCGCTGAGGACGAGGCCTTCGGTGACGACCTGCCACACGATGCTTCGCTTCGCGACCCCGATCGCGCGCAGCACGGCGATCTCGCCGGCCCGTTCGTTGACGCCGATCGTGATCAGCGTCGTGACGAGCAGCACGCCGACGGCCAGCGAGATGCTGCCCAGGACCAGCGCCAACTGCCGAAAGTACGCGAGGCGCTGTTCGACCTGCGCCGTCGCCCCTTCGAGTGAAATGGCGGACACTCGCGCGCTGACCTGCTGAATCCGGCTGCGAACGACTTCAGCGTCGGCGCCGGGCGCCGCCTTCACCATCAGCAACGAGACACGGTCACGACGCGCGCTGCCCCCCATGCCCTGCAACACAGGCAGGAGGATGGCGACGGTGGGCTGCGACGCACCGGTGTAGAAGAAGCGGGCCGCACCTCGGACGACGACGGTGCGCTGGCCGAGGACGGTCCGAAGCTGCGGATCATACCCGACCGCCAATGAGACGCTGTCGCCGATGCGATACTGCGTCAGCGCGAGCCAGCTGTCGTTGACCACCAGACTGGCGGAATCAGTGATGTCCTGGCCGCGGAGCAGCTCGTAGTCGCCCTGCACCGCGGGGTCGATGCCGAGTGTGAACGCCGTGACGGTGGAGTCGCGCACGCGTGTCTGCGACTGCGCGCCGAGCACCGGGCTGACGGCGCTGACGCCGGGAATACGCAGAATGTTTCGGATCAGCATCGTTGCACTATCCATGGTTGCCTCGCTGTCAAACGGCAGCGTGCCTTTCGGCGCAACCCGCAACTGGTACCCGCGGATGAGCAGAAACCCCTGAAAGTTTTCGCGCATGCCCGACGCGAGCATCACCATGTCGAGCAGCAGCGCGGCTGACACCGCGATGCCGAGCAGCGCCAGCATCGTGCGCGCGGGATGGCGCAGCAGTGCCAGAAATGCGAGCCGGAATGGCATCAGCGGCCGAGCAGTGTGAGTGCCGGTACGCCGACCAATCGCCGCGCAGCCAGCCAACCGGCCACCACGCCGAGCACCACCGAGAGGACACAGGCGAACGCAATCGTCTCGGGTGTGACCAGCGTGAAGGCCAGCGTGGTGCGATGGACGCCCTGGAAGTGCCAGTTGACGATTCGCGCGACGACGACCCCGAACACGACACCGGCCAGCGACCCGAGGAGCGCGATGATCCCGGCTTCCAGCACCACCGACCGGACGATGGTGCCCGCCGAGATGCCCATCATGCGCAAGGCGGCGACGTCACGGCGTCGTTCGTCGATCTTGAGCAACAGGATGCACAACAGAAACGCCGCGCTGGCGACGATGGTGATCACCCCGATGGCGCGATGGAACCGACGCACGACCTGGAAGGTGCGGCTCGTGCGCACCGCGATCTCGGCACTCGGCCAGGCGCGGAAACCGAACGCCGCAGTGTTGACCGCGTCGAGCAGCGTACCTCGCGCCGAGTCGCCTGCAGTGCGGATTGCAAAGCGATCGACGCGATCACCGTAGCCGATCAGGCGCTGCAGCTGGTCGAGATGGACGCGAGCGCGGTATTCGGAACGTGCGATCTCGCTGGGATCGGCGCGGCGCGCCAGCAAGGCACTGACCACGACGGGCTCGGCGCCCGTGTCACCGGGCGCCGCCGAGACACGCACCGTGTCGCCGAGCCGGAGGCCGAAGTCGGTGGCGAGGCGCGCATCGAGGGCAATCGAGCGAACGACGGCGGGGTGAGTTGGTGCCGAGTCAATGACCTGTGCGGCAGTCCGCGTCGCAACGGCCAGGGTGCAGAGCGCGATCAGTACGGCGCACGGAACGGCGCACGGAAAGCCGCACGGAACGCCGCGCGTCACGCGACGGCAGCGATGCGCACGGCGCGGGCGGCGGTGGGACCGATCTGGCGCAGCTCCGTTCCGACGAGCACGTCGATCGGCCCATCGTAGGGTGCGCGGGCGTGAACTTGAATCATGGCACCAGGTCGCAGTTCGAGGTCACCGAGGTAGCGGAGCATCGCCGCATCCTTGTCGCTAACGCTCATCACGGTGCCGCGGGTGCCCACCGGCCATTCAGCGAGCGTGGTGTGCCACGTTTCGTCGACGACGCCATCGCGGGTGGGGATCGGTGCGCCATGCGGATCGAACAGCGGATCGCCCAATGCGTGTGCCATGCGATCGATCAGCGTATCGGACGCCGCATGCTCCAGTTGTTCCGCCTCGGCGTGCACGTCGTCCCACGGTACACCGAGCACGGTGGCGAGGTAGCTCTCGAGAATGCGGTGCCGCCGCAGCGTGCGGAGGGCCGCCGTCCGGCCGGCTGCGGTGAGTCGTGCGCCATGATACGGTTCATGCTCGAGCAGCCCCTGCGACGCAAGGCGTCGCACCATGCCACTGACGCTGGCCGGCGCCAACGCCAGTCGCTCGGCCAGCGCGTTGGTCGTGGCCGCGCCACCACCCTGCTGGATGTCGTAGATCGCCTTGAGGTAGTCTTCGACCGGCGCCGTCAACGTCAACGCCGACGTGCCGGTGAACGCAGGGCCCTCAGCGGTCATCGCGCACTCCGGGCCGGCGTGCTGCCCGGCAGGCCACGAACCATCAGGACTGGAATCAGCGTCCGGTGACGCACCTGGTTGGCCACGCTGCCGCGCACCATGTCGTTGAGGAAACCGTGGCCGTGCGTCGCCATGGCGATCAGATCGCAGGACTCCCGCTCGGCGGCGGCGCAGATCTCGCCCGCAGCATCGCCGGACGCCAGCACCGCTTCCGCGTCGAGGGATGCCGCCACGAGATCTGCAACGCAGCGGTCGAGATAGGCGCGATCGGCACGAATCTCCTCTGACTCACGCAGCTTGAGCTGCTGCATGTTGCGCGCCGCGAACCCGTCGGCAACATGAATCAGGGTCACCTTGGCCTGACAGAGCTGCGCCAGTGGTCGCACATGGTGCAGGATCGCCTCGTCATAGGGCGAGTTCTCGAGCGCCACCAGCACATGTCGATACATGGTCACCGGATCCAGCCGCCCACAACCTGAACCAGCAGCCAGGCGTTGAGCGACGCGATGACCACGGCGATCGTCCAGGCAAGCACGGTCAACCAGCGGGCGTTCACGAACTCGCCCATCTTGCGGCGATCCGATGTAAACGACACCAGCGGGAAGACCGCGAAGGAAAGCTGCAGGCTGAGTATCACCTGACTGAGGACGAGGAGTTGTGAGGTGCCGCGGGCACCGTACAAGATACTGACCACGACTGCCGGAACAATCGCGATCGAACGGGTGACGAGTCGCCGGACCCAGGGACGCAGCCGGATATTGAGGAAGCCCTCCATCACGATCTGGCCGGCCAGCGTGCCGGTGAGTGTGGAGTTCTGCCCCGATGCCAGCAATGCAAGCGCAAAAACGGTGCTCGCGCCAGCACCGAGCAGCGGCGTCAGCAGCTTCCACGCGTCCTGAATCTCGGCCACCCCGCTGTTGCCCGTGTCGTGAAACGTCGCGGCCGCGACGATCAGGATGGCGGCATTGATGCCGAGCGCGAAGGTGAGCGCGATGGTCGAGTCGGCGAACGCAAAGCGCACCGCCTCGCGCTTGCCGGCCGAGGTCTCCTCATACTTCCGCGTCTGCACGATGCTCGAGTGCAGGTAGAGGTTGTGCGGCATCACCGTCGCCCCGAGAATTCCGATGGCGATGTAGAGCATGTCGCGGTTGCCGATGATCTCCTTGCCCGGAATGAACCCTCGCAGCACGCCGCCGACGTCCGGGCGCGACAGGAAGAGTTCGAACAGGAAGCAGACACCGACGACGGCGACCAGCGCGATGACCATCGCCTCGAGCAGGCGGAAGCCCTTGCCCTGCAGCCAGAGTACCACCAGCACGTCGAGCGCCGTGATGGTCACGCCGACCGGCAGTGGAATGTCGAAGAGCAGCTGGAGGGCAATCGCCGTGCCGATGACCTCGGCCAGATCACAGGCCGCAATTGCCAGTTCGGCGATGATCCAGAGCGCGAAGGCCATCCGCGGCTGATAGGCGTCGCGGCAGGCCTGGGCCAGATCGCGTCCGGTGACGATGCCAAGTTTCGCCGACAGGCCCTGGAGCAACACCGCCATCAGGTTGCTGAGCAGGATGACGTAGAGGAGCGAGTATCCGAACTGCGCGCCGCCGGCGAGATCGGTGGCCCAGTTGCCTGGGTCCATGTATCCGACGGCGACGAGGTATCCGGGTCCGGCGAAGGAGAGGAGCTTCCGGAACCAGCTGCCGGTGCTCACCGGTACGGAGCGGTACGACTCGGCCAGGGACGGCGCCTCGCGGGTCCGGCGCCAGGCGGGGATCTCGCCGGTGATGGCCGCCACCGACTCCGCAGGCGTCGGGCGTTCCGTGACCCGGTCGTCGTTCGGTGTGCGGCGCGGAGGGGTCATGGTATTCCGAAGAAGTGATTTCGTCTCTCCGAAATTATAAGGGGCCGGCTGAAGAGCAAGGTCCGGCACGGTGCGACCGATTTCCGCGCCGGGTCGCCGCGCCACCACGCCCCGCGCGACCCGTCCCGAGTCTGCAGCGGTTCCTTAACGCCGGACACGGCACGGAGTCTGCCATGTGTCACCACGACGCGATTCCGATCGCTGTCCAGATACCGACCCAGACCGCTGACCCAGGAACCTCACCATGTTCAGGACCTCGCTGCTGCGCGCCGCCACTGCGCTGACCCTCGCCGCCGTCTTCACCGCCTGCGGTGACTCGACCACCGGGCCCACCGATGCCGGCGTCTCGGCTTCCGTTTCGGCCGCCACCACACTCGATATAGCGACGGTCTCCGGCGACGCCGCCCAGGAAGACGTCGAGACCTTCAAGGTCAACCGCGGCGCCTTTGGCCTCGCGACGATCGACTTCGAGCGCTTTGCCCGCTGGGAAGCGTGCCCGTACGACGCCACCGCGACGCGTTTCGTCTGCGTGGCCAAGAACCGCGGCCCGTTCAACACCGCACGCAGCTACGCCTATCTCGATGCTGCCGGCGTCGCCCAGACGGCCTACGGCGCCACCACCACCGCAGCGGCCAACTTCAAGTGGGCGCTGAGCGGAACGATCACCAAGGAACGTTGGAGCGGCACGATGTCGCGCGAGCGGGACATCACGATCTCTGGCCTCCTCGGCGCGAATACGACTGTGACCGTCAACGGCACGGGTGCCACCGAACGGCAGCGCACGAAGTTCCTCCGCGACGGCGATGGCCCGAACGGTCTGACGCGCGACTACGACCTGGAGTCGTCGCTGGCGATCGTGAATGTGGTCACGCCGGCGATCCGCGTGCCGGACGCATGGCCTGCCTCGGGCACGATCACCCGCAACTACAAGGTGACCCGCACGGATGCGACCAACGGTACGGTCGTGGTGACCCGCAATTCGGTGGTCACCTTCAACGGGACACAGTTTGCGAAGCTGGTGGTGAACGGGAAGGAGTTCAAGCTCGACCTGACCACCGGCAAGGTCGAGGCCGTGACCGCGAGCTGAGACAATCGCCTTCGAGGCAACTCCTCATCAGAGCTGTCTCGTCGGAGAGCAATGAAATCAACTCGGCCCCTCGCATCGCGCTGATGCGGGGGGCCGATTCGTTTCACAGCCTCATGGTGTCGCACGGCCGGGTCGACGCCATCACTCCACGGCTCGGGCCACCGCCAACAGCTGGGTGACGATCCGCTCCGTCATGCCCCAGACGACGTCGTCTCCGCTGCGATAAGCGGGAAAACGCATTCGTGCGCCGCCGCGCTCGAACACATGTTCGGTGGTGCGCGACGGATCGCGCAATTCCGACACCGGCACCCAGAACGTCGAGTGCACCTCATGGTTCGGGACCAGCGCGACGTCACGTGTCAGCACGAAGACGAATGGGCGAACGGCAATCGACGGCAACGCCGGCGACCGCGGTCGCAGATCATCGAGTACGCCGAGCAACGTCGCATCGGCATCCAGATCCAGCTCGAGCTCCTCCCGCGTCTCCCTCCGAGCCGTGACGTCGAGCGTGGGGTCGTCCCGATCGCGCCGTCCGCCGGGGAAGGCGACATGCCCGCTCCACGGATCACCGACTCTCTGTGCGCGGCGGATGAAGAGCAGCTCAGCATCTGCCAGCGCCGTGCCGCGCAGCACCAGCGCGACCGCAGCCCATCGAAGGCCTTCCTCTTCTGCCTCCCCGACCCGCGGGTGCGCCCGAAGCGCGCTGGCGAGCGCCTGCATCAGCGGTCAGCGGAGACCGCCAGCATGCCTGCACTCATCCCTCGACGTCACCATTCGCATCGACCCAGGCGCGGAAGCCTCCCGACATCGACGCGACGTTGCTGTACCCCATCGCCATCAGCGACTCGGCCGCGAGCGCCGATCGGTTTCCACTGGCGCAATACAACACGACGGTCGCATCGCGCGGCACCACTGCATCGATCTTGCTCTCCAGTGTCCCGCGCGACATATGATGCGCGCCGGCCGCATGCCCGACGTTCCATTCGCGATCTTCGCGCACATCGATCAGTACCTGCGACGCATCCGCCGCCCGCTTCGCGATCGTATCGGTTGCGCTGACCTCAGCGACGCGTGACCTGGCATCGGCAAACAGCTCGGCAGCACTCTTCATGGCAGTCATTCCTCAGGTATCATCTAACGGAGACTCAAAACCAGCAACACTCAGCCGCCGCCCCTCCACGTCCAGCGTGGCTGGCGCGCCGAGTGGTACGGTCCACTGGTCGGCAATATGGCCGATGGGAAGGTTGGCCAGACAGGGGACGCGCAACCGATGCGCCAGATCCGACAGGAGCTCGTCGATCGTGAGCGCATCCGGATTCTCGTCGGCGGGCACCATCGTGAACTGCCCGACAGCCAGCCCGACGACACCGCGCAGCGCTCCCGACTGCTCCAATTGCCGCAACATCCGGTCGACGCGATATGCGGCCTCGTTCAGATCCTCGAGAATGACGATCGCCCCATCGGCGCGCAAAGCGTTGGGCGTTCCGCAGAGCGCGGCCAGCAATGCGAGATTCCCACCGGCCAGCCGGCCCGTGACCCGACCGCCCGCGACCGGCCGAGCCTCGCTCCAGACGCCACAGGGCTGCCCGTGCTGCGTCAGTGCCGATCGCATCGAGGCGACACTCATCGCCGGAAGCTCGGCACGCGCGGTAGGCGCGTGATACGTGACGACGCCCACCTGCGCGGCCACCGCAGCGTGCAGCGCGGTCACATCCGAATACCCGATCACGGGCTTCGGACGCTGCGCAAAGGCCGCAAACGACACCCGATCCACGATCCGCGTCATACCGTACCCACCGCGCACACACCATACCATGTCGATCGCCGGATCGTCCAGGGCCCACTGCAAATCGTGCAGTCGCTGGTCGTCAGTGCCGGCCAGATAGCCACAGTGCGCCAGCACGTGAGCGCCGCGCACTGGCTCCCACCCGAACGCACGTACGCGCACCTCCGCACCCGCCACATCCGACTCGCCACGCAACGGTCCGGACGGCGACACCAGTGCAACCCGCGCGCCAACACCCGGAACCACCGGCCACCACGCTTTCGATGATGTCTGCATCCTTTGGATGCTAAGGGATCACGCCACCGACGCTACCGTGGCGCCATGCTCTCCACACGCGCCGCCCGCACACTCCTCACCAACGCACACAGTTCGGACGGCCTCCACGCCCTCGCCCGCGCTTTGGGCTTCCTCGCCGCCCCCACCCGCCTCGGACCGCGCCCAATGCAGGCACTCGGCCTGGCCGCCGACAGCAACATCAGTGCGACACGCGTCGTACGGACGAACGACATGGCACTCCTGATCATCGAAGGGGTCGATCCAGCCCGGTGCCGCGAGACACTCCACCGCCTGGCAACTCGGCTCGATCGCCTCACCGATCATCGCCGATGGCTCGTGATCGCACGATGCACGAGGGATGGCCCACTCGCCATCGCCTGCTGGCTCGGTTCAGCGCGCGGACCGCGCATGGCAGTGCTGACCACCGCCCCATCGCACGTCGTCGACTCCGATGCGCAAACGGTCGCGGCCCTCGCCGCCGCCTGGCACCCCGACCCCACACTCACCTGCCTCCGCTGGCACGACCTGCTCGGCCGACACGCCATCGGACGCCGGTTCTTTCGCGCACTCGAGAGTCATGTCTCACAGATCGCCGACGGATGGCCCACGCGCGTCGATCCCGACGAACGACGCACTCTGGCACTGATCCACGTCGCCCGATTGCTCTTCCTCAAGTTCCTCGAAACCAAAGGCTGGCTCAATGACGATCGCGCCTTCCTCGCCCAGCAGACAGAATCGATTCTCGACTCGGGTGGCCGCATCTGGCACCGACTGATCGCACCGCTCACCTTCGGCACCCTCAACACCCCACGCCGCCATCGTGCCCCCTCGGCGCGCGCCTTCGGTCACATCCCGTTTCTCAATGGCGGCCTCTTCGCCTGCTCCGCCATCGAACGCCGCGCAAAACGCCCGCCAATCAGCGACGAACTGATCGCCCCGCTGCTCCTCGATACCCTCGCACGCTACCGATTCACCGCCCGCGAAGAAGCGCAAAGCTGGCAGGAAGCGGCCATCGACCCGGATCTGCTCGGTCGCGCGTTCGAAACGCTGATGGACGCCGGCCAACGACGCGGATCCGGCACCTTCTATACACCGTCGGCACTGGTCTCCTCGCTCGTCGATGATGCCCTCGAACAGCTGATCCCGCTCCCGCCTGACACCGTCCGGAGCGCACTGCAAGGCGCAACGCTCCGCCCGAGCGACGCCCACCGAATGCACGATGCACTCGAGACACTCCGCATCCTCGACCCCGCCTGCGGCTCCGGCTCACTCCTCGTCAGAACCCTCGAACGCCTCGCGACACTGAGGCAACAGACCGGCGACCCCCGACCGATCTCGATCATCCGACGCCACGTACTCACACACTCGATCTTCGGCGTCGATGTCGCCCCAATGGCCGTCTGGCTCTGCGAACTCCGGCTCTGGCTCTCCGTGGTCATCGATGACGATACCACCGACACCACATCCATCACACCACTCCCCAACCTCGATCACCACATCCGCATCGGTGACTCACTCGGCCCGCACGCCTTCGAGAAGGCTACACCGACGCGCTCGGAGACGATGAGCGCCCTGCGCGTCCGATACGCGCAAAGCACCGGTGCGCGAAAACGAACCATTGCGGCAAGAATCGATTCGAGTGAGCGCAAGTCTACCCTCATGCTCGCCGATCGCGCCATCACCACCCTCACACACGAACGATCGGAACTTCTGCGCCTCGCGAGGCAACGCTCCCTCTTCGGCACACGACTCGGCCTCTCCGCCACACAACGTCGACGGCTGGTGGCGCTGCGCACCGAACTGGTCGAACTGCGCCGCTCCCGCCGACGAGTCGACGACGGCGGCGCACTCGATTTTGATTTCCGAACACATTTTGCCGACGCCGCCGCCAACCAGGGATTCGATCTGGTCATCGGCAATCCGCCGTGGGTGCGATCACACCACATCGACGCCACAACCCGCGCACAAATCCGCACTCGCTTCGCACTGGTCACACGCCACGCCGTCGGTGGCGTGGCATTCGGCGTCCAGACCGATCTCGCCATCCCATTCACGCAGCGCGCCCTCGACCTCACCCGGCCCGGCGGCATCCTCGCGTTTCTGCTCCCCGCAAAACTCTGGCGCTCGGTCTCCGCCGGTGCCCTCCGACACCACCTGCTCCAACACGCGTCACCGCTGCATCTCCGCGACCACACCGCAGACGCAGGAGGCTTCGCGGCCGCAGTCTACCCGTCGAGCATCGTCCTCCGCAAAACATCACCCGCAACCGACACCACGCTCATGCCGACCGGCGATGTGGAATGCCAGAACACCGATGCGTCCGGCACCGCACACCACTTTCGCATCGCCGCCAATACGCTCCCGGCGACCAACGACCGCGGCGCACCATGGCGCATCGTTCCCGATCAGGTCCAACGAGCGGCAAATGTCCTCGCCTCCGCTGGCGGTCGCTGGTGTGATACCCTCCTCCCACCACCCACACTCGGTATCAAGACGGGGCACAATGACGCCTTCCTCATCTCGGATCGCGACGTGCCGGACGCACTGCGACGCTGGACGCGCCCCGCCCTCCGCGGCGATCACGTGCAGGCGTGGCAGACACCACCCAGCCCCACCGCCATCGTCATCCCGCACGACGACGCAGGCCGCACCCTCACCCAACTTCCCGCCCCGCTCGCACGACACTTCGCCCGCCACGAACGCGCCCTGCTGGCCCGCACCGATCTCCGTCCCCGCGAACCATGGTGGACGCTCTTCCGCACCGACCTCCTCGCACCACAAGGCTGGCGCGTGATCTGGCCAGATATCGGGCGCACACTGCGCGCGACGCTGCTCGCACCACATTCAGCCACGGTTCCCATCAACAGCTGCTACGGTATCCGACTGCACGATCCCATCGATGCGCTCGCACTGACGGCGCTCCTGAATGCCCCCACAACCACGGCCTGGTTGTCACTCATCGCCGAACCAGCACGCGGCGGCTTTCACCGCTTCATGGGATGGACCGTCCTCGCGCTCCCGATTCCGGCGTGGACCGCCACTCGCGAGCTCCTCGCCCCGCTCGCAGCACGAGTACGACGAGGCGACCCGGTCTCCGTTGACCTGCTGCACCACACCACACTCGAAGCCTACGGAACAACCCACGCCGCGATCGCCCCCCTCCTCGAGTGGACCAGCGCTCACCTGCACCACGCCCGCCTGTACCGCAGCTCAGGCTCGCCATGAGCCCGACGCACGCCGTCGTCCGACGACTGGCGCTGGGCGCACTCAAGCTCAGAGCACTGGCACCGCCAGGCCGGACGCTTCGCATCGGCAACATCACGCTGCTCCCACATCAGATCGCCGCCATCGAGTGGCTCCATCCACGTCTGACCCGCTACCGCGGCGCTCTCCTCGCCGATCCACCAGGGCTCGGCAAGACCTACGTCGCCCTCGCCGTCGCGGCCAGCTCGAATGTGACGCCGATCGTCATTGCCCCAGCGGCTCTGCGAGATCGGTGGCACGCGGCGGCACGGGAAACCGGCGTTCGCATACGGTTCGTCAGCACTGAACGGCTGAGCGCACCGGCCGACCCCCAGATTGCACCACGGCAGCTCGTCATCATCGACGAGGCACACCACCTCCGCACCCGATCCACACGTCGCTACCACCGCACCTCGGCCATCTGCGCCAACGCGACGGTACTGCTTCTCAGCGCGACTCCCATCCAGAACACGCTCCACGACCTCACACATATCACCCACCTGTTTCACCTGCCACCCAACCGACAGTCCGCCGCACACCTCCGTCGACGCCTGACACTCCGACGCACGTTGGACCAATTACTCGCGACAGATCCCAACGCACTCGCGGGCTATGCCATCCCCACGGTGAGATCCGTCGCGACGCCAGCGCTCACGACCCAGCACACCACGCTTCCAGCGCGTCTCCTGGCGCTGCCTCAGGTGCGCGCCGATTCGAACGAAGGACATACGCTCCTCCAACTCGGCCTTCTCCATGCCCTCCGTTCCAGCGACGCCGCAGCCCGGGATCGCATCCACCGACGCATCGCTGCAACCGTCGCCATCGAACGGGCCACCGACGCGGGCGTCGAACCCACTCCGTCCGTCCGACGCGCGTTCCACAGCTCGGCCGGCACCGTCCAACTGGCCATGCCGCAGCTCCTCGGCCCCGTCAACACACAGCCTGATGTCTCGATGTCCGCGGGTGCACGAGACCAGCAACGAGCGCTGCAGGAGCTGCTCCCTTGCCTGACGGGCATCGGCGATGTGCAGCGAAGTCGCGTGCTTCGCCGGCTCGCCCGCTGGTGCCAACACCCTGTGGTGGCATTCACGCAGTTCAGTGCGACCGCCAGGGCACTTTTTCAGGAACTCCACCGCGAAACGGGAATTGCACTCCTCACCGGCGCTGGCGCCCGAATCGCCTCGGGGGTGATCAGTCGTGCAGAAGTGCTCGACAGACTGCTCTCCCTGCGCCATCGGAACCGGCACAACGCCGTACGCCTGCTCATCACCACTGACGTGTTGAGCGAAGGGCTTTCACTGGCCGGCGTGGCCACCGTGGTGCACCTCGATCTACCGTGGACCGCTGCCCGCCTCGACCAACGCGTCGGACGCGCCGCGCGAATCGGTGCCCCGGTGGCTGAGGTCCGAGTCATGAGACTCACCGCGCCGCTTCCGGCGGCGGCCGAGCACGCACTGTGCGATCTGCTCGCCGCGAAGCGGCGGCACATGCGTCATGTCGCCAGCGGGGATGATGTGTCGCTGGTGAAAACACTGGCCAAGCTCTGCACACTGCACCCCCGAATCAACGACCACCGGCGATGGCTTACTGTGCGGTCGTCGCTGCGGCACACGCCGATCACACTGGCCATCGTTCGAGTGCGGCGCGATCGACTGCTCGTCGTCCTCGATGGCGCCACCCTGCGCGCACCAGCCGCTCCTGATTGGCACGCGCTCCAATGCAGTCATGTCACTGACGCCCGACCCGATGCGATCGCGGCGCTCAGACGGGCGCTGATTGCGTGGCGATGCGATCGTGACATGTCGTCGATGGTCGACAAGCCGAGCGACCAGCGATGGCGGTCGCGGCAGGAGGCCGACGAATCGTTGCTCCGCGTGAGTCGTGCACAGCGCGCCAGCCGTGCCAACGCCGTCACGCTGCATCGCAGAACGGCAATGGACCCAGGCAAGGACTCCACGACCAACGAACTGCAGGAGTCCGCTGCTTCAGGCGCGGCAGATCCGGGTGCATCCGGCGTGGCACCTGCAGGCCAGAGGAGCGGCGCACGGTCAAGGGTTGACGGACTTGAGGTCAGAGTGCTCTGCGGCGTTCAGATGATCCCAGCCGATGACTGAGAATCGATCGGTCGATTCACTATGTTTTGCGCGATGCCCACTCCGCAGATACGCGCTCCGCGCCCGGTGCTGTTTGATCTTGATGGTACGCTCGCTGACACCATCCCCCTGTTGCTCGCGTCGATGCGTGCGGCGTACGCGGCGGTTGGCGGCGATGGCCCTCCCGACCGTGATTGGCTGCGCGGCATGGGTATGCCGCTCCGGTCGCAGTTCATGCATTTCGAGTTCAATGATCTCGATCGGGTCGAGGCGCTGATCGCGGTCTACCGTGATTGGCAGGTGGCCAATCTTGCCGCGTTCGTCACCGAGTATGCTGGCATTCGCGAACTGCTTGGCGCATTGCAGCAAGGCGGCCATCCCGTCGCGGTCGTCACCGGCAAGGGAGACTGGATGGCGCGGATGACGCTCGATCACATCGACCTGCTCTCTCCCTTCGATGTCATCATCGGTGCGGACGCAACCACGCGTCACAAGCCGGATCCGGAGCCGCTGTTGCTCTGCGCCGAGCGTCTGGGGGTGGCCGCGAGCGAGGCACTGTATGTGGGCGACGCGCCAAATGACATTCTGGCCGCACGGGCAGCAGGCATGATCGACGTCTGGGCCGCATGGGGCCCGTTTCCTGCCAGCGAGCTCGAGGCGTTCTCTCCCTCACACTCGGTGGAAAGCCCAATGGGAATC
>CAYMQV010000010.1:0-44603 GCA_964392395.1 uncultured Gemmatimonadaceae bacterium | reverse complement strand
TCACCCTGCACGAGCAGGGCTTCCGCGTCGTGGTCGATACGCTCTCGGGCGGCGGTACGTCACCTGCTGCTGGCACACCAGCGCTGCCGGGCACGATCATTCGACTGCACCGCACCCCGTGACCGTTCCTTTTCAGACCAGTGTGATCGTCGATGCATTGCAGCGCGCGGGCGTGCTGCACTCCGTGCGTGGTGAACTGCCGGACGTGCTGACGTCGATCACCGACGACAGCCGCATCGTAACGTCGGGCGGACTCTTTGTTGCAGTCCGCGGCAGTGCGTGGGATGGTCACGAGTTCTTGCCGAAGGCGGAGTCGCAACAGGCCGGCGCCGCGATCGTCAGTGATCCCGATGCAACGACACTGCCCGCCATCGTCGTCACCGATTCGCGTCGTGCGGTGGCGATCGCGGCGGCGGCATGGTATGGCCAGCCCGCCCGATCGTTGCACCTCATCGGTGTGACGGGGACCAATGGCAAGACCACGTCCGCCAGCATGCTGCGACACCTCTTCTCGTCAGACGCGCACCCTGCCGCCTCGATCGGGACACTCGGTGTGCTCGTCGGCTCGGAAGGGCGCGTGCACCCTGGCGGCAGCGGCCTCACGACACCGGGGCCGATCGAGTTGCAGCGCGTGCTGCGCGAACTCGCGGACACGGGCGTCGCCTGGGTCGCAATCGAGGCGAGTTCACACGCACTGCATCAGCACCGACTGGAGGGTCTCCAGTTCGATGCCGCACTGTTCACGAATTTCACGCGTGATCATCTGGACTACCATCGCTCGATGGAGGCGTACTTCGCAGCCAAGGCGTTGTTGCTCACGCAGCTGACGCCCGATGGGTGCGTGATCGTGAACGCTGATGACCCTGCCTGGGCAGCCCTGCCGACGACGGCACACCGGCGCCTCCGATTCTCGGCGGGAGCGCTGGTCGCCGACGTGTATGCGCGCCGCACCGAGTTCACGCCGCGCGGAAGCCGCTTCTCGCTCCATGCGCCGTCAACGGCTGCGGTCAAGGTGCAGTTGCCGTTGCTGGGCGAGTTTCAGGTCGAGAACGCGGTTGGTGCAGCGGCCGTCGGCGTGGCCCTCGGCGTTCCGCTCGACACCATCGCGTCGCGACTCTCCACAGTCCCTCAGATTCCCGGGCGACTCGAACGCCTCGGCGTGTCACCGGCGGTGCTCCGCGACTATGCGCATACACCGGACGCCCTCGAGCGCGCGCTGCAGTCGGTGCGACCGTTTGCCCGCGGCAAGGTGATCGTGGTGTTCGGCGCCGGCGGCGACCGGGATCGTGGCAAGCGGCCGGAGATGGGTCGTGTGGCCGCCGCCCTTGCTGATGTCTGTGTCGTCACCAGTGACAATCCTCGGACCGAGGATCCTGCGCAGATCCTCGATGATATCGTTGCGGGCATGCCCGGCATCAGCGTGCTCCGTGAAGAGGATCGACGGCTGGCCATCGCGCACGCCATTGCACTCGCTGGCCCGGACGATCTCGTGCTGCTGGCGGGGAAGGGGCACGAGACATATCAGATTCGAGGCACTACCCCTTTTCCGTTTGACGAGGCCAAGATCGTGGCAGAACTGACCTTGGGTCGATGACGACGGCTCGCACTCCGCTGGCCAGTGATATTCCCTTCGCGGTCAGCGGCCGGCTATTCTGGACCATCGATCGGGTGGCGCAGGCGCTCGCGGCGTGTGCGGCCGCGCCGCTGCCGCGTGGTGCCCGTGAATTCGTGACGGTTGGCACCGACACGCGCACCATTGCAGCCGGAACGCTGTTTGTCGCCTTGCAGGGCGATCGATTCGATGCGCACGACTTCCTGCACCAGGCGGTGATCGCGGGCGCCTCGGCGCTGGTCGTCAGCGACCCCACCCGCGCCGAAGGCGTGGGCGTTCCCGTCTTTCTCGTGCGCGACACCCGCGAAGCGCTCGGAGCGCTCGCGCACTTCCGCCGCCACGCCTGGGGAAAGCCGGTCATCGCCGTCGGAGGATCAAACGGGAAGACCAGCACCAAGGCCATGCTCGCCGCCATGCTCGCCGGCGCATACGACGTGCACGCGACGGTCGGCAATCTGAACAACGAGATTGGCGTCCCGCTCACCCTGCTCGCGCTTCCCGACGACGCCGACCTGGCGGTCGTCGAGGCGGGTACGAACAATCCCGGCGAGATCGCGCGGTTGCGCCGCATCATCGCACCGGATGTGACGATCATCACGTCCATCGGGGAAGAGCATCTGGAGGGTTTTGGCGACCTCGCCGGCGTGCTGCGGGAAGAGCTCGCGCTGACCGACGGCGTTCCGGTCGTTGTGGCGCCGGCGGCGCACCCGGAAGTCGCGGCTGGTGTCACCGGTGAGAATCAGCAGGTGGTCGTCGCGGGTCTCGAGGAGGGACACATGCAGCCACTGCGCTGGCGGCTCGAGCCCGATGGCAGCGGGACCCTCACCTTCGACGACGGTGAGTTGCGTATTCCTCTTCGGGGCGCGCACAACCTGCGCAACGCGATGCTTGCGGTCACCGTGGCCCGTGGTTTTGGCGTGTCGCTCGAGCAGATGCAGTTCGGACTCTCGCGCTTGGTACAGCCATCGATGCGGGCTGCGGTCGATCCGTTGGGCACCGCGCTGCTGGTGAACGATGCCTACAATGCGAATCCGCCGTCGATGCGCGCCGCGCTTGATCTGCTCGAGGCGGTGGGACAGGGGCGCCCGTTGGTCGCGGTGCTCGGCACGATGCGTGAGCTTGGCGCCTCCGCAGACGCACTGCACGACGAGATTGCCCGCAATGCCGTTCGTCGCCCATTGGCGCTGATCGTTGGCGTCGGCGACTTTGCCGCCGCACTTCGTCGTGTCGCACCAGATGACCCTCGTGTGGTCACCGCCGAGGACGCCCCGCTCGCCGAGGCCGGGTTGTTGCAGCGTGCCCCGCGCACGGCCGCCATCTTGCTGAAAGGTTCACGTGGTGCGCGCCTGGAACGGCTGGTCGCCCCGATCACTGCCTGGGCCACTGCGGCCTCCTGACCCCCCACACGACTCCCCGACGTGCTGTTTCATCTGCTCTCCCCGCTGCAACCCTACTGGGAACCGTTCCGGCTGATCTACTACATCAGCTTTCGCGCGGTCGGTGCCGCCGTCACCGCGCTGCTGATGGCGTTCGTTGTCGGTCCACTCATCATCGCACGTTTGCGGTCGATGGCGCTGCATCAGGTCGTGCGCGAAGGCACCCCTGACTCGCACAAGGCCAAGGGCACGACGCCGACGATGGGTGGGTTGATCATCCTCGCCGCCACCATCATCCCGACGCTGATATGGGCGAAGATGAACAACCGATACGTGCTGCTCGCGCTGGTCGTGATGGCGTGGATGGGTGGCATCGGCTTTCTCGACGACTATCTGAAGCTGCGTCAAAAGCGGTTGGGCGTGAAGAATGAAGGGCTCGTCGAGCGCTACAAGCTTGCCGGTCAGGTCGTGATCGGTGTCGCGCTCGGGCTGTATCTCTGGCTCGATCCGATCAGCACGCTTCCGGGGGCGTCGACGACGGTGCCGTTCTTCAAGTACGTCCTGGTGGTGCCGCTCTCGATTGGTTTCGCCTGGTTGTATGTGCCATTCGTCACCTTCATTCTGACCGGAGCCAGCAATGCGGTGAACTTCACCGACGGGCTTGATGGGCTCGCAGCCGGACTCTGTGCGATCGCCGCAGTCACGTTTGCCATCTACGCCTACGCCATGGGGCGCATCGACGTCAGCGGCTACCTGCAGCTCTTCTACCTGCGCGGTGCCGGTGAACTGACGATATTCTGCGCGGCGATGTTCGGGGCGCTGATCGGATTCCTCTGGTTCAATGCGTTTCCGGCCCAGGTGTTCATGGGCGACACGGGTTCCCTCGCGCTCGGTGGCGCGATCGGCGCCGTGGCCATCCTCCTCAAGAGCGAGTTTCTGCTCGCGATCATCGGCGCGGTGTTTGTCGCGGAGGTGGTGTCGGTCATCCTCCAACGATCGGTGTTCAAGTACCGCCGCAAGAAGTTCGGCGTCGAGTTCGCGAAGGCCAACCGCGTCTTTCTGAAGGCGCCGTTGCATCATCATTTCGAAATGAAGGGGTGGCCGGAGACGCAGGTCGTCGTGCGGTTCTGGATCATCGGCATCCTCTGCGCCTTCCTCGCACTGGGCACGCTGAAGCTGCGATGAGTGGCGCCCTCTTCGCACGCGCCGGCAGGCGCCCTGGCGAGATCGCCGTCATTGGTCTCGGCAAGTCCGGCCGTGCCGTGTCGACGCTGCTGCGTCGCGACGGTCACAGCGTCTACGCGTCTGACGGTGGCGCGTCGGCAGCCCTCGACGATACGGCAGCACGATTGCGTGCGATCGGCGTGGACGTCGACACCGGTGGCCACGACCTCGCACGGATCGCGGCGGCGGCGCTGGTCGTCGCCAGCCCTGGCGTGCCACCGTCCGCGGCACCGCTGGCCGCCGCACGCGCGAACCACGTGCCGATTGTCGGCGAGATGGAGGTGGCGCTCCACGCCTTGCCAGGATTGTGCTATGTCGCAACCACCGGCACCAATGGCAAGACCACGACGACGGCGCTCGTCGGTCATCTGCTGCGAGCCCTCGGCGCCGCGGCGGTGGACGCAGGAAACATCGGTACGGCGCTGGCAGAGTTCGCGCTGGAGAGCCCGGTGCCGCAGTGGGCCGCGCTCGAGTGTTCGAGCTTCCAGCTCCACGACACGCCAGGGATCGACCCCACTGTCGGCGTGGTCACAAACCTCAGCCCGGATCATCTCGATCGGTATCAGACGCTCGACGAATACTACGGGGACAAGGCGCGACTCTTCGCCAACGCCAGAGAACGTTCACGCTGGGTGTTGAACGGCGACGACCCGGAAGTGCTGTCCCTGTATGATCGCCTCGGCCGAGACGGGACACTCCCTGGAACGGCGTACACCTTCCGCCTCGGCACGTCGGCCGACGCCTGGTTTGAACCGGGGACCGGGATGCTGCACCTGCTGGGTGCACCGCTCATGACGCGGGCCGAGTTCCCGCTGGTGGGCGATCACAATATCGCCAACGCACTGGCTGCCGTTCTCGCGGTGACCGTCGCCGGTGCCGAGTTCGCGACGCCGGTTGCGCGGGCTGCGCTCGTCGACGCGTTGCGAACGTTCCACGCATTACCGCACCGACTCGAACCGGTTCCGACGTCGGACGGTCGGCTCTGGCTCAACGACTCGAAGGCGACCAACGTCAGTTCGACGCGCGTCGCGGTCCAGGGCATGACGCGCCCATTCGTGCTGCTCCTCGGCGGACGGCACAAGGGTGAGGCGTACACGTCGCTTGCCGACGACTGGCGGCCGCACGGCAAGCGGGTGCTGGCGTATGGCGAGGCTGCCGAGGCGATCGTGCATGATCTTGGAACGCTCGTCCCGGTCGAACGCATTGACGGCGCATTCGCCGATGTCGTGATGCGCGCCCGTGAACTCACAGTCCCCGGCGACGCCGTGCTGCTTTCGCCAGCCTGCTCGAGCTACGACATGTTCCGGAACTACGAAGAGCGCGGTGCCACGTTCCGGCAACTCGCGATTGGAGCTACCTCATGAGCGCAGCCGTGACCGTCGAAGTCGTACGCGAACGTTGGCGCATGGGCGTCGAGGCGCGGGCGCTGCTGCTCATCACGGCGATCCTGCTCGTGCTTGGCCTCGCCACGGTCTACAGCGCGACCGTCATCGTCGCTCAGCAGAAGAACCTGACCCCGTCGTATTACCTCGTCCGCCAACTGGTTGGCGCCGGGCTCGGGATCGTGGCGTTCGCCATCTGCGCCAAGCTGGATGCGGAACGGTTTCGGGGATTGGCGTGGCACATCATGATCGCGTCGCTCGCCATGATGCTGGCGGTCCTGATTGTCTCGACCGATATCAACGGATCAAAACGGTTCCTGTTCAGCAATGCCGTGCAGCCGTCGGAGTTTGCGAAGATCGCGGTCATCATCTGGACCGCGATGCTGGCGGCAAAGAAAGGCGAACAGCTGCGGCGGCTCGGCAAGGGGCTGACGCCGTTCCTTGCGGTCAACGGCGCACTGGCGGCGCTGGCGATCCTCGAACCCGATGTCTCGGTCGCACTCTTCTACATGGCAGTGATGGGCGCAATGCTCTTCGTGGCCGGGGCGCGCGTGGGCCACTTCCTCCTCATCGGGATGCTCGTCATTCCGATCGGATGGGGGAAGATGAACGGTTACGTGAAATGCCGGATCGCAGACTGGCGCGATGAGCCCCGCGCCGCGGGCTGCGCTCCGGACATCAACCTGCAGACCCGCCAGTCCATGATTGCGATCGGATCGGGCAGGATGTTCGGCGTCGGTTTCGGCGAGGGGCGTCAGCAGAGCGGCTTTCTTCCCTTTCAGTACACGGACTTCATTGGGTCGAATGTGGGAGAGGAGTGGGGATTCGTCGGGCTCCTGACGATTGTCGCACTCTTCGGCGGCTACGCCTGGCTGGGCTTCCGAATCGCACGCGACGCCAGGACGCAGTTTCTCCAGCTCGTCGCGGTTGGCCTGACCCTGACGACGGTGACCACCGCGTTCGTGCATCTGGCGGTCATCACCGGGCTCTTCCCCAACACAGGTCTGACGCTCCCGTTCATTTCGTACGGCCGAAGCAACTTGCTCATCTCGCTCGCGATGACGGGGATACTGGTCAATATCGGGAGCACGAGGGAGCGCGTTTATAGCGACGCGATGCCCGACGCCATTCTTGGGATCGGTCGAGGTTGATGGCAAGGTCTGGCACCTTTTATATCGCGGGCGGCGGCACGGGTGGTCACCTGTATCCCGGCCTCGCGGTCGCGGATGCGTTGGGGTCGCAGCGACCCGACCTCGACATCGTGTTCGTGGGCGCGTTTCGCGGTCTCGAGCGGACGGTTTTGCCGACCACGCGCTGGCGTCACGCACTCCTGGATCTCCATCCTCTCTACCGATCTGAGCCGTGGCAGAATTGGAAGACGATCCGTGGTCTCGGCACCGCCTTTAAAAGCATCGGGCGGCTCATGTCGAAGTACCCGCCGGTCGGGACGCTTGGAACCGGCGGGTACGCCGCCGGCGCCCTGCTCGGATACAGCAGGCTGAAGAATGTGCCCTATTTTCTCCAGGAACAGAATGCCGTTGCCGGACTGACTGTCAAGTTTTTTAGCGGTCATGCGCGTGCGTCGTATCTCGGATTTCCGGAAGCCGTATCGACCTTGCCGGTTGCGGGGCGGCGCAACGCCATCGTCACCGGCAACCCGATCGCGCCCCCGCCGATACCGATCCCCGATCGCGCGGCGGCTCGCGCGGCATGGGGGTTCACCGCGTCGATCGAGCGTGTCGTCCTCGTTTACGGCGGCAGTCAGGGGTCGCGGGCGATCAACGACGCGATCGCCGCATGGGTCGTGGATCAGCTGCCAGCAGCGTGGGGGGCGATCTGGGTCACTGGACGCGCCGAGTTCGACCGGCTCGCAGCGCACGCGTCGGATCGGATTCGGGTCGTCGCTTACCAGCAGCCAATGGCGGACGCGTATGCGGCCGTCGATCTTGCCGTCTCGCGTGCGGGAGCGATGTCGACCGCGGAGCTCTGCGCTTGGGGAATCCCGATGGTGTTGATTCCGCTGCCGACGGCCGCGGCCGATCACCAGACTCGGAACGCCGCGGCGTTGGCGTCGGCCGACGCCGCTCGCATGATTGTTCAGAGTACGTTGCCGCAAGGGACGCTGGCAGCGACACTCAACGCCATTTGTGCGAACCCCGACATGCTCGTTGCAATGAGTGCGTCCGCCAGAGCTCGCGCTCGAGTTGATGCCGCTCAAGTTATTGCTGCTCATATCCTTGGATCCCTCAATCTCCAGTAGTTTCCAGCTCAGGGTCATGGCCGTCGATATTCGCACCAGTGCCCGCATGCGCGAGGACGCGCTGCAGCTCTTCCGTGAGCAGGACGCCCGCGTCGTGCACTTCGTCGGCATCGCCGGCGCCGGCATGAGCGCGCTCGCCGAGTTGTTCGTGCGACGCGGTGTGCCTGTCTCGGGAAGCGATATGAGCGAGGCGGGGAATCCCGATCTCGAGGCGCTCGGAGTCACGGTGCATCGTGGACACGACGCCAGCTTCGTTTTAGGTGCTCGTGCGGTCGTGGCGTCCTCTGCAATCCCGGCCGACCACGTCGAGATCGTCGCTGCACGTGCACTCGGCGTGCCGATCATCCGCCGCGCGGAAGCATTGGGTGCCGCCGTCGACGGAATGCAGGTCGTCGGTGTCGCGGGGACGCATGGCAAGACGACGACGACGGTCATGACGACCGAGGCGTTGGCGACGACGAACGCGTCCCCCACCGGCATCGTAGGCGGCAGAGTGCAGCGATGGGGTGGCAACCTCCGGTGGGGAGGCGGGAATACCGTCGTGGTCGAGGCCGACGAGTACGATCGCTCGTTTCTCGCGCTCAAGCCGACCATCGCCGTGGTCACGAACGTCGAGGCGGATCACCTCGACATTTATGCCGATCTGGCGGATATCGTCGGCGCGTTCGAACAGTACGTCGCCGGCGCGAAGGGTATCGTCCTCTGCGCTGACGACGCGGGTGCCGACGCCCTCGCCCTGCCGGACGCTGCGGATGTGATCCGCTACGGCATCGACCATCCCGATGCCCGCCTCGTTGGCGTGACGCAGGGTACGTCGATGCGGGTCATCTTCGACGGCGCACTGCTCGGCGATCTCACGCTCAACGTCCCTGGTCGGCACAACCGGAGGAACGCGCTCGCGGCACTCGGCGCCGGGCTGCACCTCGGCTATCACTTCGATGAGCTGCGCGTGGGACTCGAGGCCTTCAGCGGCGTCGAACGCCGATTCGAACGCAAGGGTGAGACGGCCGGGGTGCTGGTGGTCGACGACTACGCCCACCATCCGACCGAAGTGCGCGCAACCCTTGAAGCGGCGCGCGCGGCATTTCCGACGCGCCGCATCGTCGCGCTCTTCCAGCCCCATCTCTACACTCGGACCCGCGACTTCGCGGTGGAGTTTGGCACAGCGCTGGCGGAGCTCGCTGACGTTGTAACGCTGACGGAGATCTACAGGGCGAGAGAGCAACCGATTCCGGGGGTGACGTCCGAGCTCATTGCATCGGCCGCGGCCCGCGCCGGGAACGCCGCGCAGTGGTTCGGGAATCGTGCAGAGGTAACAGCTGCATTGCTGGCGATCGTTCAGCCGGGCGATCTCGTGCTTACCATGGGCGCAGGCGATGTGACGCAGGTGGGTCCCGAGCTCCTCGCCGCGCTCGCTGCAACGAGGACCTCATGACGACGGCCGCGCGTGCCGCTGCGGACGCGACCGTCGTCGTCGACCCGGCGAGAAAACAACGGTACCTCGTCTGGGGCGCGAGTCTGATGGCGGCAGCCCTGGCCCTGTTTTTCGGGTTACCTCGGCTCCTTAGCACATTGGAGTTTTTTCATGTGCAGACCGTGCAACTCGAGGGGGCGCGGTTCCTGACACCGTCGGCGGTGATTGCGGCCCTCGGCGCCGACACCACGGCCAGCGTGTTCGACGACGCCGGGCGTTTCGCCGCCAAGGTCGAGGCCATTCCGCTGGTCGCGCAGGCGCGGGTCCGGCGTCGGCTTCCCGGGACGCTGGTCGTCACCATCGTCGAGAGGACACCCGTGGCGCTGGTTGCAACCCAGGATGGATTTCGGGGTGTCGATTCCGCAGGGACCAGGCTGCCGATCGATCCGGCGCTGGCGGCGTTCGATGCACCGGTCGTCCTGCCACCGTCCGGTCCCCGCGACACCGCGGCCGATCGGCGGCTCTTCAATCTGCTTGGCACGATGCGAGCCCGCGATCCGGCACTCTTCGACGCGATCGAGGAGGCGCGACGCGTCTCGCCCTGTGAATGGCAGCTTCGAACGACACGTCAGCTGGTGCGCGTCACTCCAGAGGTGACGCTGGCCCGATTGGCGGACATCTTTCCAGTAGAGCAGGACCTCGCCACCCGTCGAATCCGCGCGGCCGAGCTCGACCTGCGGTATCGCAACCACGTCATCGCCCGACTCCCATGAGTTCTGACCGTCTCGTCGCCGCACTCGACATCGGCTCGTCGTCCACGACTGCTCTGATTGCCGAAGTCACCGGGGAGTTGCCGCGGCGGCCCATGCTCAGGGTGCTGGGCGTGGGCACGGCGCGGACAGCCGGATTCCGCCGCGGCATTGTCTCGGACATCGAGGAGACCACCCGCTCCATCGCGCAGGCGTTCGGCGACGCAGAACGCATGGCCGGTCACAAGGTTGAAGCGCTCTACGTCGGGATCGCGGGAGAGCATGTCCAGACGATGACGAGCCAGGGCATCGTGGCGGTGAACGGGGACGAGATCACGCGAGCCGATGTCGACCGGGCGAACGCGGTGGCGCGTGCCCAATCCATCCCGCGCGAGCGAGAGTTGCTCCACGCGATCCCGCAGGAATACACGGTCGACAAGAACCTCGGTGTGCGCGACCCTGTCGGCATGGTGGGGATGCGCCTGGAGACCGAGATGTACCTCGTCACCGTCGGGTCGTCGCCGGCCAACAACATTCGGAAGGCCGTCGAGAAGGCAGGCTACAAAACGAAGGATCTCGTGCTCGCGCCGCTGGCCAGCGCGCTCGCGACCTTGACCGATGACGAGAAAGAGCTGGGTGTTGTCCTGGTCGAGATGGGTTCCGGCACCACCGATCTGGCCGTCTTCCTCGAAGGAAAGATCCGGCACGTCGCGACGATCAACCTTGGTGGCCTCAATGTCACGGCCGACATCATTCATGGCCTCGGTGTGTCGCCTGTCGACGCCGATCGGCTGAAGGAGGAGTACGGCTGCGCATTCGAGCCGATGATTCAGCCCGGGCAGTTCATCACCCTCCCGAGCACGGTCACACAGGGTGATCGACAGATTCCGTACGAACTGCTCGCGCACATCATCCAGCAGCGCACCGACGAGATCTTCGATCATGTCCAGCGAGAGCTCGAGCGCGCCGGGTTTGCGAAGCAGCTGAACGCGGGCGTGGTGGTCACCGGGGGCGCGTCGGTGACGGCGGGGATCGCGGAACTCGCGTCGGATCTGTTCGGCCAGACGGTTCGAATCGGCGCCCCCGCCAACATCGATGGACTGATCGAGGCGGTCGCCTCACCTCGCTTCAGCTGCGCGGTTGGCCTTGCCCAGTTCGCGGCCGGCCGCGTGGCGATTGCCTCGATGACGCAGCCGATGGCCGGCGGAAAACGCGGGCCGTCGCCGACGCCCGCCGGGATGAACCAGCTCGTCGGCAAGGTGAAGGAGTGGTTCCAGGACTTCTTCTGAGCTTCTGGGGGAGCGGGATGCACGCGCGACTTTCCGCTGGTGCGGTCCCTCCTCGAGCGCGCGCTTCTGGGCGTGTGAGACGCCGGGTCCAGAGATAACTGACACGGCTGGTGTCGGCCGCATTCATCACGAATGCGGCCGATTTTTTTGTCGATGCGCGAGCGCCGATTTGTGTCACGCGATTGCGAACAAGCGGCGCAAGGGCGGTGTGTCGCACTCGTGCTTGTCAGCAAATGCAAGAAATGGCTCCAGTGATTCCAGGCAAATTGGCGCGCTTCAGGTCGGCCGGCCACAAGACGGTGGAACGCAGGCCCGCGTTCCGGTACTGCACGAGATCCGCGACCCTAAGTCGCTTTGGTGGCGGCGCTTGCGGCATGATCAATGCAGCAAAGTAGAGCGCCTCACTCGCCTGGTTTGCCTCTTGACGTTGGCGAGCACCGGCATAGCGTTGCGGAGTGCTGTTTGCTATACTCTCACCATGTCCGCGCCGCCGCGGGGGAACGTGTCTCCAGGCCAGCGTGATTTTCTCTCAGTTTGCTGGCCGGCCGCCCGGTCTCCCTACCGTCCTCCCGCGGAGCGCAGCGCCCCATGTCCGCCATGATCTTCGAGTTCGAGGAACGCACCCCATCCAACGCGGTCATCAAGGTGATTGGCGTGGGTGGTGGCGGTGGTAATGCCGTGAACCGGATGATCGAAGAGCACTTGAGTGGCGTCGAGTTCATCTCGGTGAACACGGACGCACAAGCGCTCCACAACTCCAAGGCCGACATCAAGATTCAGATTGGCCGCAACCTGACGAAGGGGCTGGGTGCTGGCGCAAGACCTGACGTCGGGCGACAGTCGATCGAGGAGAACCGCGGTGAGGTCAGTCGCGCCGTCGCAGGAGCCGATCTCGTCTTCGTGACGTGCGGGATGGGCGGTGGCACCGGTACCGGTGCGGCTCCCGTGATCGCGGAACTGGCCCGCGAGGCTGGAGCGCTGACGGTGGGCATCGTCACCAAGCCATTCCTGTTTGAAGGCCGGAAGCGGATGCGGCAGGCGGAACTCGGCATCAGCGAACTGCGCAAGCATGTCGACACGATGATCGTCGTTCCGAACGAGCGACTCCTCGCCGTCGTCGGTCGTGGGATGCCGTTTCAGGACGCGCGCAAGAAGGCGGACGAGGTGCTGCGCCAGGCGACCTCGGGCATCTCGGGCATCATCAACACGTCGAGTACGATCAACGTCGACTTCGCGGACGTTCGCACCGTGATGCAGAACGGTGGATCGGCGCTCATGGGCTCGGGCGTGGGACGTGGAGAGAACCGTGCGATGGAAGCGGCGCAGCAGGCCATTGCCAGCCCGCTGCTCGACAGCGTCTCCATCTCCGGTGCGCAGTCGGTTCTGATCAACATCGTCGGGGGGCCGGACCTGCAGCTCGGTGAGGTGCAGCAGATCGCCGAACTCGTGCAGGAATCGGTTGGCGATGACGCGGAGATCATCTTCGGCGGCGATGCGAGTAACCCCGCCATGGACGGGGAGATTCGAGTCACCCTCATCGCGACGGGCTTCGACCGCGCCCTCGGGCAGACCACCCCGGAGTTCCGTCCTGGCATCGTGCCAGCGAGCGGCATCCGGCAGGCGCCAGCGCAGCTCGTGGTGCCAAAGCCGAGTAGCATCGTTCGCCCAGGACAGGGGGCGCAGGGCGCACAGGCGGCGCAGCCGGCGTCGCAGGCTGGGGTCCCGGCCCGACCCCTCACCGGCCCGGCCCGTCCGATGCGCCCCGTCTCGTCCGACGATCTTGAGATTCCGACGTTCATGCGGCGCCAGATGGATTGAGTCCTGAAGCGCTTCGGGTGATCATGCGGTAATGCCCGATGCCCCGATCGAATCAGGATACAGAACGCGACGACAGCGCGCGCTCGAGCGTCAGGCCAGGCGCAGAGCGCGCGCTGTCGTGCTGTTTTCCGTGCTGATCGCAGCGGGTGCCGCAATCTGGCGCCTGCCGTCACGACCATCAGCGTTGCCGCGTGAAGTTGCCGGCGTACGGCCCACGGCGCTCCCCGTCGCTCGGCGGGACACCATCAGAAAGGGGGAGGGCGTTGTCGCAGCGCTCGTCAGAGCGGGGCTGCCGATCGGGGTGGCGACCGCGGTGCGCGACGCCGCGGAAACCCGGGCCACTGCCCGGCGTGATATCCCGGTCTCACTCTTCTCGGACAGCGCCGACGCCTCCGTTCGTGAGGTCGAGTTCCAGATCGCCGACGACCGGAGCATCCGGGTCATGCGACTTGGCGAGAACGAATGGAGTGCGACGGAACGGCGGGAACTGTGGCGAGTCGATACTGTCTCGATCCGAGCCGCCTTTGCCGGGACGCTCGTCGAGTCGATGAGGACAGCAGGCCGCGGCGCCCTCGGCGTCCGAGGTCGCACCGAGATGGCATACTCGCTCGCTGAGGCCTTTGAGTACAAGCTCGATGTCGGACGGGATCTCGTGGGCGGTGATTCTGTGGTTGCGGTCGTCGAGCGGAGGCGAACGGCATTCGGAGCCGAGCAGGTCGGCCCGCTCATCGCCGGCTCGATTTTTCACGAGGCGGCGTGGCAGGTCGCAATCCGCTTCACAACCCCGCGGGGTACCACCGAGTATTACGATGTGGACGGCAGGCCCATGCGGACGACGTTCCTGGCGGCGCCCGTCGAGTACCGCCGGATCTCGAGCGCATTCGGAATGCGGCTCCATCCGATCCTCGGCATTTTTCGTCGCCACCCCGGAATCGATTTCGCTGCGCCATACAGCACGCCGGTGCGCGCCGTGGGTGATGGAGCGGTGATCAAGGCGGGGTTCGGCGGTGGGTACGGCAGGATGATCGAGATTCGGCACCGTGACGGGATGATCACGCGGTACGGACATTTGCGCGGCTTCGCGTCGGGTTTGCGCGAAGGGCAGGTTGTCGGTCAGGGACAGGTCATCGGCTTCGTCGGGTCTACCGGACTCTCTACGGGCCCTCATTTGCATTTCGAGACCCTCGTGAACGGTGTGTCCACAGACCCGAATCGTACCTTGCGCAACGCCAGCGGCGTACTCTTGACCGGCAATTCGCGACTGGCGTTCGCGCAGGTTCGCGACGCACTGGCGGGACGCCTCGCACTCTCGAGGCCAGACGCGAGGTCTCCTGCCACCGACTCAGCGGCCTCGGTCAGGCCTGCCCCCACCACACAGCCGGCCACGGTGGTGGGCACTCCCAGGTGAACGCGTTATTCGGGTGGGCGCTTGCGCTCGGTGGTGGGCTCGTGGTGGCATGGATCGCGTATCCGGCGTCGACGAAACAGCGCCTTCGGCCGCTGCTTCTGGTGCTTCGCGTGGTTTCGGTCGTCCTGGTCGCGGCACTCGTCCTTGATTTGCCAGGCGGTGTGGCGCGGCCACCAGCACCGCTGGTGGCACTCGACGTGTCAGCCAGTTGGTTGCGCAACGGTGACAGCTCGGCGTGGCGTCGCGCACGCGATTCGGCGGGCGCGGCGCTGTCGCTCGGTGGTGAATTGCTGCTGTTTGGTGGCTCGACGCGGCAGGGCGCGATTCCGATGATCGCTTCCGATCCGGCGTCACTGGTCGCGCCAGCAGTGCGCCGTGCCGTCGCAGCGGGCAAGCCCATCGTGATCGTGACGGATGGTGGCCTCGATGACGCTGACGTGCTCCAGCAAGCGGTCGCAGGTTCGCGCGTCGTGGTCGTGCCAGTGCCAGGCGCCGCCGACCGCGCCGTCGTCGATGTCAGCGCACCCGGCGAAGCGCGCGTTGGAGACACGGTGACCCTGCTGGCCCGAGTGCGTGCCGATGGGCCGAGCAGGAATGCGACGTCGCTGCGATGGTCACTTGGCGATGCTCCGCTTGGAGATGCGACCGTGCCCGCACTCGCCGCCGGCGGTGACGCCGTGATCGAGACGCGTGTCGTCATTCCGTCCGGCGATTCCGCCGCCGTGCTGCGTGCCTCGCTGGCCGCCGGCGGTGACGCATTTCCGCAGAACGATACTGTCGCACTCGCCTTCCGGCGCGACGTACGTCAGCGCGTCGTGATCGTATCGACCGCTCCGGACCCTGACATCCGTGATGTGGCGACGGCGCTTCGCGCGAACATCGCCCTGCCGACCGACGCATACTTCCGCATCGCCCCAGGCCGGTGGCTGCGTGAAGGCGAATTGATGCCGGTCGAGGAGTCCGCCGTGCGGGCGGCCGTCCGCGGTGCATCACTCGCGGTGCTGCATGGCGACACGTCAGCGGTCGGCGCACCTGCATCCCTTGGAACGCGGGCACTGCTCCTCCTGTCGCCTCCGGCCGCAGATGCGCAGGAACTCCTCGTTCGCAGCGCACCGTCGTCGCCGCTGCAGGGAGCACTGGCTGGCTTGGTCGTCGAGTCTCTCCCCCCGCTCCTCGTCGCAGCGCCAGCGCGTGGAGGCGTCGTCGCGCTCAGCGCAGCTCCCGGCATGCCCGCCACCGGAGCCATTGCGATCGTGGCGACAATCGATGGCGACGTGCGCCGGGTCGTGATCACGGCCGCTGGGTATAGCCGGTGGCGTGCCAGGGGCGGTGTCAGTCAGGTCGCCTTTCAGGCGCTGATCGGTGGTGCGACCGACTGGCTGCTTGGTGCTCGAGGGCGTGCGGCCGCGGCGACGCTCTTTGCACCGCTGACGCGAGCGGGCTCAGAGGTTCGTTGGCGGCGCGGCGCGCAGGCGTGGTCGATCGTCGCGCTGACACGTGATCGCGATCGCCTGCAGCGCCGCGATTCGCTCGCCTTCGGAGGAAGTATCCTGGCGGCGATGCCACCGCTCGGCGCCGGCATCTGGCGCGGCACGGTCGACGGTGTGCCAGTGGTCATTCCGGTGAGCGCAACGAAGGAATGGCTCCCGCGCGTGATCAGCGTTCGCAGCCAATTGCTGAACGGCGAGGCGCCGGCGGTGCGGCGCAGTGCACGTGCAATCGGGTGGCTCTACCTTGCTGGTGTGCTGCTTCTCGCGGTCGAGTGGCTGCTCCGGCGCCGAGCCGGGCTCCGCTGACCCCCGTTCTTCCCTTGGCGTTCACTCCGAATACATCGCATGGCGCGTCTCTTTCGTCGCGACGGCGACCTCCCGAAGAAGTCATTCTGGCAAAAGGTCAAGTCGGTCGTCACCACCAACTGGCGCGTCGCGATTCGTGGCGGCGTCGACCAGGGGTCACTGGAACAGCTCGAGCAGGTCCTTCTCGAGTCTGACTTCGGTGTCGCCGTGACACTCAAGCTCGTCGCTGCTGTCGAGGATCGGGCGCGGCGCGGACAGGTGCGCACCGAGGATGAGTTCGCCCACGCGTTGCGCGAGGAGATCACGGCCGCACTCGTGACGGGCAACGCCGACGCGCGGCTGCATTACCAGGCGGCGACGCCGACAGTCATCCTCGTGCTCGGCGTCAATGGGGCGGGAAAGACGACCTTCATCGGCAAGCTCGCGTCACGCTTGCAGCGTGAAGGCAAGCGCGTGCTGGTCGCGGCCGGCGACACCTTTCGCGCGGGGGCAATTGAGCAGCTGCGGGTCTGGGCGCAGCGTAGTGGCGCTGACTTCGTCTCTGCGTCGCCGGGGTCTGATCCAGCCGCAGTCGCGTTCAATGCCATTGACGCAGGCGTGACGCGCGGCGCCGATGTTGTCATCATCGATACGGCCGGCCGCCTGCATACCAGTGACTCGCTGATGGACGAACTGAGAAAAGTCGTGCGCGTCATCACCAAGCGGCTTCCAGGCGCGCCACACGAGGCGTTGCTGGTGCTCGATGGCACGATCGGCCAGAATGCGGTGCAGCAGGCGCGTACGTTCTCCGCCGCGGTTCCGCTCACTGGGCTCGTCGTGACGAAGCTGGATGGCACTGCGAAAGGCGGAGTCGTGGTCGCGGTGCATGAAGCGCTGAACATTCCGTTGAAATTCATCGGGACGGGTGAGGGCGCAGACGATCTGCACGTTTTTGACGCCGCCGAGTTTGCCGAGGCGCTGTTCGAATCGTGAGTTCCCTCGATGGGCCGTCACGACGTGACAGGCGCGGCGGCGCCGAGGCGCCTCCCGTCACACTGCTGACGCCCGTGACGTACCTCAAGGGCGTCGGCCCGCGCCGGGCCGAGCTGCTGGCAAAACTCGGCATCACCACGGCTGGTGATCTCCTGATGCATGTGCCGCGTCGGTACGAGGATGCGACGACAGTGTTGCCTGTCGCTCGTGCGCAACCGGGGCAGGATGTGACGGTCCTGGGTCGTGTCATCTCGAAGGGAATCATTCCAACGCGACGCGGGTTGCGGATCTTTCAGGCCGTCATTCAGGATTCGAGTGGCCTCCTCGAAGTCGGCTGGCCTGGCCAACCCCACCTCGACCGCACCATTGCGGTAGGCGACGTGCTACTGCTCAGCGGACCGGTGCGCATTTTTCATGGCCGACAGTTGGCACCGCGAGAGTTCGTGAATCTCGGCGCTGACGACAGCGGGACGGCTGGCGGTCGAGTGCTTGCGGTGTATCCGGCGACGGAAGGATTGCCGACCAAGCTGCTGCGACAACTGGTGGATGTCCATCTCGATGTGTTGTTGCCGCAGGTCAGGGAGACGTTGCCCGCGCCGGTGCTTGCCGCCGCCGGGGTACCCGCGCTGCCCGACGCGCTGCGTTTGGTCCACCGTCCCGGCAGCGTGAAGGAAGCCGAACGGGGTCGTGCGCGGCTGGCATTCGAGGAGTTGTTCTGCGTGCAATTGCTCCACCGTCGCGCGAACCAGCTCGAACGATCGGAACGCGACGGCATCACGTTCGTGAATCGGCGAAGGCTGACGTCGGCCCTCAAGGCGCAATTGCCGTATACACTGACCTCAGCGCAGATCCGCGTGCTGCGTGAGATCGTGGCTGACATGACCAGCACTCGGCGCATGCATCGGCTGCTGCAAGGTGATGTCGGGAGCGGCAAGACCGTCGTCGCGCTCTTCGCGGCCCTGGTGGCGCTCGAGAACGACTGGCAGGCGGCGTTGATGGTGCCGACCGAGCTGCTTGCCGAGCAGCATCTGCGAACGTTCTCCACCCTGCTGGCGCCGCTTGGTATCACACCGGTGCTGCTCACCGGGCGGATGAGCGCTCCCGAGCGTCGCATGGTCGCTACTCGCCTCGCGTCACACGAGCCGCTGCTTGTCGTCGGTACGCATGCGCTGATTCAGGACGCGACCACATTCGGCAAGCTGGGCTTGGTGATCGTGGACGAGCAGCACCGCTTTGGAGTGGAACAGCGGAAGGCGCTCCAGGCAAAGGGGGCGACACCGGACGTGCTGCTGCTGAGCGCCACGCCGATCCCACGCTCGCTGGCGCTGACGGTCTATGGTGATCTGGACGTGAGCCTGCTCGACGAAAAACCGCCCGGGCGGGTGCCGATTGTGACCACCATCAGAGCGGAGTCCGCACGAGACCGGGTGCTGACGTTCGTCAACGCGCAACTCGATGCGGGTCGACAGGCGTACATCGTCTACCCGGTGATCGAGGAATCGGAACGAACGGATCTTCGCGCTGCCACGCAGATGGCCGAAGAGCTCGCCGCCGGGCCCTTCGCGACGCGCCGGGTCGGGCTGCTCCACGGGCGTCTCAAGGGCGATGAGAAGGATGCCGTCATGCGTGCCTTCCTGGCGCGGGATCTGGACCTGCTGGTGGCGACGACGGTGATCGAAGTCGGTATTGATGTCCCGAATGCCTCAGTGATGCTGATCGAGCACCCGGAGCGCTTCGGACTGTCGCAATTGCACCAGCTGCGCGGCCGTGTCGGACGCGGGGCCGATGACAGCTACTGCATTCTGCTCGGCGATGTGAGTCCGGATTCTGCCGAGCGCCTCGATGTGTTTGTCGCGACTGAGGACGGTTTCGAGATCGCGCGCGCCGACATGCGCCTGCGCGGCATGGGCGATCTGTTCGGAGAGCGGCAGAGCGGGCTGGCGAGCTTTCGCGTGGCGGACCCGCTTCGTGACGAGGCGCTGATTCCGGTGGCGCGGGCGGCGGCGGAGCAGGTGCTTCGAGTGGATCCCACTCTGTCGCATCCGGAGCATGTTGCGCTGCGTGAATTGCTGACGGTCCGCTATCGACGCGCGCTGGAACTGTTTCGGGTCGGTTGAGCGCCCGTGCTCGGCGTCACGGGGCGCCGAGGCGTCGCTTGAGGCGCAGAATCTCGACGTTCAGCTTGGTGATGGAATCACGCGTCGTCTTGAGTTCGTCGCTGCGATCGGTCGCCAGTTGTGTCGCTTGCACGCGCCGGCGGATTTCCGCCTTCCGGACCGAGTCGATCGCATTCAGGCTCCGGCGCACGAGCACGGCTTCTGTCCGGACTTCGATCGCGATCGAATCTGCGAGTAACGAGTCGAGCTGTGCCAGTGCGAGCGTCGCGTCGCCGCTCGCACTGCGTGCATCGACCCGCATCAGCGCGCGCCACCAGCGAGCCCGATCCCCCTCCGGCGTTCTGGCAAAGGTCCGCGCGAACTGCAGCAGCGACGAGTCGGCTGCCGCCGGACGATTCTCCGCGACAAAACCGAGCACGATGGACTGCATGCCGACCCACTGCGAATTCACGCTGGGAGTGGGCAGCGGCGGCGGCGGCAGCACGACGGGGGGCAGTGCGGACGTCCTGCGGCAGGAGGTGAGGAGCGCCGCTGTCAGGACGAGAACAGCAAGTTGGCGTATCGGGGATGTCGTCACGTAGTGCTCGAAAGTGCTGAAGCCGCCGCCGCCGCGCCGCTCGCCACCAGGCGTCGCGTCGTTGGAGCGCGCTGCGGAAGCAGAATAGTGAAGGTGGTGCCCACGCCGACCTCGGATGAGACGTGCACCGAGCCGCCGTGCGCTTCGACAATGCCTCTGACGATCGCAAGGCCGAGTCCGGTACCAGCGACACTGGTCGCCTCCTGATTCCCGGCTTGGAAGAACTTCCGGAAGACGTGCGGCAGCTCGGCCGCCGGGATGCCGACGCCGCTGTCCCGAACCTCGATTCTGACCGATCCGGGCACCCCGTCGCCATGCAGGGCCACGACGCCGCCGCGGGGGGTGAACTTGCAAGCGTTGGTCACCAAGTTGCCGATAGCCTCCGTCATCCGATCATGATCCCACCAGACTTCCGACGGCATCCCAACAGCGGCTGTCACACTGAATGTCACGCCACGCTGCTGCGCCAACACGATCAGGGAGTTCTCGAGTTCCGCGAAGAAAACCCGCGTGTTGAGTCCCTGAAGGTTGAGCGTTGCGCCGCCGGCATCGTATCGAGACACGTCGAGCAGCTGACGCACGAGCCGGTTCAGCGAATGACTCTGTCGCTCCAGCGTGTGGACCACCTCGCGCTGCTTGTCGTTCAGGGGACCGTAGACGCTGTCGTCGAGTAGCGTCAGGTAGCCGAGAATGACATTCAAGGGCGTCTTCAGCTCGTGGGATGCCATTGAGACGAATTCGGCCTTCAGCCGATCCAGCTCACCAAGCCGCTGTGCCATCGCGGCGTAGCTCTCCGCCAGGCGGCCGAACTCGTCCCGTCGGCGTGACGCGACCTCGAGTTTGTGATCGAACTGTCCCGATGCCACACGCTCCATGCCTTCCTGCAGATCCGCCACCGGGCGGGCAATGCTGAAAATGATCCATGCGGCCACAATCGTGGCGAACACCAGCGCCATCAGCAGCGCGAGGAACGAGACACGTCGTGCCTGAGCGGTCTCGTCGCGCGCACCGTTGACGCGGGCCGAGGTCTCGATCCGGAGCGTCCCCTCCGCCTGTTCCACCGCCTCCTTCAACTGCTGCAACACGGGGCGCACCCGATTGGCGGAGAGCGAGTCGACGCGAACGAAATTGCCCGCCTGTACCGCCAGCAGGCTCTGCTCGGTGAGGATCCGGACGTCGCGCACTGCGGCGCCAACGCCGGAGTACGACCGCCCTGCCATCAGGCCAGCCAATGAGTCAGAGAGCACCGTCAGCGCGGTCACCGCGTCGCGGAGCGCAGGAACACGGGTCGTATCGCGCAATCCGCCGATCTGGTCGTCTGCACGCCGCACCTGATCCGTGGTCGCACGGAGCTTGCCGAGCAGCAGCGATGCCTTGAACTCCTGACTCTGCAGCTGCTCGATGTCATTGAACAACCGGTTCAGCGAGAAGCGCGTCACGATCAGCGGCGCGACGAGAATCGCGGCCAGGACGAGCATCCCGATCACCAGGCGCACCCGCAGTGGCACACCGCGGCGATGTGCCACGGGGCGAGCGGAGGGGCCGGGATTCGCGAAGACTGGGGTCACAGAAATGGTGTAGGCGTCGGTGCTGCAATGCGTTGACTCACCTTACCGTGCTCGGTACGTTGACCCCAATCTTGCGAGCGGAGCCGATCAGAACAATGACAGGTCAGATGAAGTACATCACAGCGCTTCCCGCGGCAGCGGGCGCCACTGTCACCGTCCGTGGCTGGGTGCAACACGTGCGTACGCAGGGCAAGGTGGCCTTTCTGGTGGTTCGGGACGGGACCGGCGTCGTGCAATGTGTGTTCGTGAAGAATCAGGTCACGCCAGAGGTGTGGGAGCGTTTCGCGACCCTGACGCTTGAAGCAGCCGTTGCCGTGACTGGTGAGGTTCGCCTCGAGCCGCGCGCGCCCGGCGGTGCGGAGTTGGGGGCGTCGGAACTGACTGTTCTCGGTGCCAGTCCGATCGACTATCCGATTCAGCCGAAGGAGCATGGCGTCGATTTCCTGATGGACAACCGGCATCTCTGGCTGCGCGCACCGCGGCAGGTCGCCTTGATGAAGATCCGTCACGAGATCGAGCAGGCGATCCACGACTTCTTCTATGCCCGCGACTTCATTCGCTGCGATACACCGATTCTCACGGCCGCCATCGGCGAACGATCCGGTCTGTTCAGCACCGAGTACTTCGACGAGGGCACCGCGTATCTGGCCCAGACAGGGCAGCTCTACGGCGAGGCGCTGGCGGCAGCGCTCGGACGCATCTACACCTTCGGTCCGACCTTTCGGGCGGAGAAATCGAAGACGCGCCGGCACCTCACGGAATTCTGGATGATCGAGCCGGAGATGGCGTTCTACGATCTGCACGACAGCATGCAGCTGCAGGAAGACATGCTGCTCGCGATCACGCAGCGCGTGCTGGAACGGCGTCGTCCGGAGCTCGCGGTCCTCGAGCGCGACGTATCGCAGCTCGAGGCGCTGGCTGGCCCGTTCCCTCGCATTTCGTACACCGACGCGGTGGTCACGCTGCAACAGAAGGGCAGCCCGATCACGTGGGGTGAAGATCTCGGCGCAGAGGATGAGGCGTTGCTGGTGGCCGACTATCGCACGCCGATCTTCATCTGCAACTATCCGAAAGAGGCCAAGGCGTTCTACATGAAGGAAAATCCGGACGATCCGCGCACCGTCCTGTGTGCCGATTGTCTCGCGCCGGAAGGCTACGGTGAAATCATCGGTGGCTCGCAGCGTGAAGACGACTACGACAAACTCCTGCACCGGATCCGGGAAGAAGGACTCGAAGTCGACGCGTACGGCTGGTACCTCGACTTGCGCAAGTACGGGACGTTCGTCCACAGCGGGTTCGGGCTCGGACTCGAGCGACTCGTGGCGTGGCTCTGCGGCACGCCGCACATCCGCGAGTGCATTCCATTCCCCCGTCTGATGAATCGCCTTCGTCCCTGATCAGGGGACGGCGGCGCGGGGGAACGCGTTCGCCCGGCGAACGAGCGTCGCCTGCCAGAGGTGCCGCCGCTCGTGGGCGAGCAGGAGTGCCAGGACGGCGCCAAGGGCCAGGTGCACCTGGCGCAGCTCCGGAAGGCGGACTCGGACGTGAGCCAGATCCAGTCCGGCCGCGCGTTCCATGCGAACTTCGAGGTTCCGCTGTGCGGCGTGATAGCGCTGCCGTGCAGCCGCCGGTGCCTCGGAGGGGTCAGGACGCAACTTCCGCGGTGATCGCATGCGGACCCGGACCGGCGGTTCCATCACCCAGACGATTATGCGGCTCACTATCGTGCCCTGGAACGGTCGCTCGCTGTACGCCGCGTCCGAATGCCCACGGGCAATTGCGACGTCGAGCTCGGCGACGTACAGCTCTGCCGTCGTCGCGAGGTGACCGCATACCTCCGCCAGGCTCCACTGGGCTGGCGAAGAACGCCATGCCAGCGCTTCGGCCGAGAGACCGTCAAAGAGCGCCAGCGCCGTCTCGCGATTGACGGATAGCTCGCGGAAGAACGGCTGCATCGTCGTCAGCGAGCGTGGTGTCGAAACCGTCTGCAGCACACTCATCCGCCGGCCCGCTTCACATCGTCCCAGAGCTCATCCAGCTCGGCGAGCGTGGCCGTTCCGACCTGCACACCGCGCTCGACAGCCAACTGCTCCACCGCGGTGAATCGACGCACGAACTTCGTATTCGCCCGATCGAGTGCAACAGCGGCGTGCACGTTCGCCTTCCGACACAGGTTGACGACTGCAAACAACAGGTCACCCAGCTCCGACTCAACCGCATCCTGCGCCGCCACCGGGTCGCCGTTCGGGTGCTCGAGCTCCGCCGCGACCTCGTCGATCTCCTCCCGCACCTTGGCAAGCGGGCCTGCCACATCATCCCAGTCGAAACCAACACCCGCGGCCCGGTCCTGCAGCCGGTGGGCACGGTGGAGCCCGGGAAGCTCGAGCGGGAGGCCATCCGCCAGCGAGAGCCGGGTTTTCGCCTTCTGGCGTTCCCACGGGACTGCCTCGCCATCGCCGTAGAGATGCGGGTGGCGTTTCTTCATCTTGGCGATCAATGCACCGGCCACATCGTACAGGTCAAACGCCTGGCGCTCTTCGGCGATGACGCTGTGGAACAGCACTTGAAGCAGCAGGTCGCCGAGCTCGTCGCGCAGCATCGGATCGCTGCCGATTCTCAGCGCATCATCCACCTCGTGCGCCTCCTCGATCAGGTACGGACGGAGCGACTGGTGCGTCTGCGCGGCGTCCCAGTCGCACCGGGCTCGCAGATCGCGCATCAGCGCGAGGGTATCTTCGAGACTGGCTTTCGCTTGCATCGTTACGACCGCTCCCGGTAACTTGGTAGGCTGTGACCGCCATTCCCGCCGACGCCCGCGCCACGAGCGCCATGCTCACTGTGGACCTCGCCGCGGTGCGGGAGAATTATCGCCTCCTCGCGCGCCGCGCGGCGGTTCCGCTGCTGCCGATGGTCAAGGCCGACGCCTACGGACTCGGTGCGGTCGAGGTCGCCAAGATGCTCGACGCCGAACGACCGATCGCCGTCGGCGTCGCCTCGGTCGAGGAAGGGCGCGAGCTTCGCGATGCTGGCATTGCGAGCGACATCGTCGTCTTCACGCCGGTGCTTCCCACGGATTTTACCGCCGCGGCGCAGGCCCGGCTCACCCTCTGTCTGTCGAATCCGGAGCACATCTCCACCTGGGCCCAGACGGGCTGTCCGTGGCAGCTCCCGATCGACACCGGCATGAATCGGACCGGTATCGACTGGCGCGACGCGGATAGCCTCCGTGCGGTTCTTGGCACGGGCGAATCTCCGTCCGGGGTCTTCACCCACTTCCACTCGGCCGACTCGGATCAGGCCGCCATGGCCGTGCAGGAGTCCCGCTTCGCGGGTGTCGTCTCGGCCCTGCCGGTGCGTCCGCCATTGGTGCACGCCGAGAACAGCGCCGCGCTGCTGCAGCGTGGGGCGTCGCGCTACGACTGCGCCCGCCCCGGTATCGCACTGTACGGTGTGGCCGTCGGTCCGGCCGAGTGGACCCCGCGTCCGGTCGTCACCCTGGCGTCTTCCGTGGTCGCCGTCAGACGGGTCGAGGCTGGTGATACGGTCAGTTATGGAGCCACCTGGCGCGCCAGTTCCGACCGGCGGATCGCCACAGTCGCGCTCGGGTATGCGGACGGATATCCACGCGGGCCGGGGAACACCGGGACGGCGATGGTCAACGGTTGGCGCGTGCCGGTCGTCGGTCTCGTCACTATGGACATGACGATGTGTGATGTGACGGATGTACCGTGCGAGGTCGGCGATCGTGTCACGTTCATCGGCGGCGACGCCGAGCTGAGTGTGTCGGCCGTGGCGGCGTGCGCTGCACGATCGCCGTACGACGTGCTGACCGGGCTCCGTGCCCGAGTCCGTCGCATCCATGTCGACGGGCATTCGTCATCGATGGTCGAGGTGGCAGCGTGAGTGGCCGAGTGGTCGTGATCGTGCTCGACGGCGTGGGGTGCGGTGAAGCAGCGGACGCGGCAGTCTATGGAGACGCTGGCAGCAACACGCTTGGCCATGTCCTCGAGCAGGTGACGACGCTGGCGTTGCCGACCATGGAACGCCTCGGTCTCGGCCACGTCGGTGCGCTCCGCGGTGTCACCGCGCTCGCGGCGCACACGGGTGCAGTCACGGTGCTCGAGCCTATGAGCGCAGGCAAGGACTCCACCACCGGTCACTGGGAGCTGGCGGGCGTCGTCCTCGAACACCCGTTCCCGACGTTTCCCGGCGGATTTCCACCCGAGTTGCTCGCCGCATTCGCGGCGGCCACCGGCCGCGGCGTGATCGGCAATTGTGTTGCGAGCGGCACTGCGATTCTGGAGGCACTTGGTGCGGAGCACGCGAACACCGGTGCATGGATCGTATACACGTCAGCGGATTCCGTTTTCCAGATCGCCGCGCACGAGTCGGTGGTTCCGCTCGATGAGCTCTACCGTGCGTGCCAGGTGGCCCGCGCACTGCTCGTCGGGCCGCTCACCGTGTCGCGCGTCATCGCGCGACCGTTCATCGGGCATGCCGGCGCATGGCAGCGGACGTCGAATCGGCGTGACTACTCTGTCGAACCGGTGGCGGAAACCTTACTTGACGCACTCGCTGCAGCCGGCATTGACCGCACGGGCATCGGCAAGGTGGACGATCTGTTCGCGTCGCGCTCGATCTCGTCCACACACACGACGTCGAATGCGCAGGGGCTGGAGCTGGTCGCGGAGTGGCTGCGTACCGCGGAGCGGGGCTTTCTCCTGGCGAATCTGGTGGACTTCGATCAACAGTTCGGGCACCGCAACGATGTCGTCGGATTTGCCGGGGCGCTGGCCGAGTTCGACACGGCGCTCCCCGCGTTGCTCGACGCGCTGCGGCAGGATGACCTGCTCTTCATCACCGCCGATCACGGCAACGATCCAACGACCGCGTCGACGGATCATGCGCGCGAGCGGGTGCCATTACTGGTCGCCGGTCCAGGCGTCCGGCCCGCGGTGCTGCCAGCGCGCCGTTCCTTTGCCGACCTTGGCGCGACGGTCGCAGAGTCGTTCGGGCTCGACTGGCGCGGTCGTGGCACCAGCTTCCTGCACTCGGTTCGTGCATCATGAATGCCGAGGTGAGCGCACGCCTCGAAGCGGCGGCGGCAGCCGTGATGCACCGTGCGTACGCTCCGTACTCGAGGTTCCGGGTCGGCGCGGCGCTGCTCGCCGCAGACGGTTCGATTCATGTCGGGTGCAATGTCGAGAACGCGACCTATCCGGCGGGAATCTGTGCCGAACGGACCGCCATCTCTCGCGCCATCGCTGATGGCCATCGAGAGTTCACGGCGATTGTGATTTGTACCGAGGCGGCAGTGCCGACGCCTCCCTGCGGCATCTGCCGCCAGGTGTTGCATGAGTTCGCCCCGATGCTCGATGTCACGAGCATCACCACCGGTGGTGCCCGTCAGTCGTGGCGCCTCGATGCACTGCTTCCTGCTGCTTTCGCGGCGAATCTGATGGCCGTATCCTAACGGCGATCACTCGCCTCACCTCGTCCAGTTTCCGTGTCTCCTCGCCAGTTCTTCCGCTGCCTGCCGCTTGCTGCGATTGCCATCATTGCGGCGTGCTCCGAACGTCTCGATACGAGTGCGAACTGCCCTGTGCTCTGTGCCGGCAATGCGCTCGTGTTCAAGGATACGACCTTCGACATCGTGCAGTTCGACTCCGCCTTTGCCGGCTTCACGGGTGAGGGCGAACGGTGGCCTGCGCCCGGGCTGGCGGGGTCGAGTGAGACGTACGTGCCGGTGGTGAATCGTCCGGATTCTGTCGATGTCCGCCAGATCTTCCGCTTTGATACGCTCCCGCGCACGCTCTCCTCGACCGACACGACGCCGGTGACGGCAGTGACCGGCAGCAAGCTGACGCTGACGATCGACACATCGCGTTCGGTGATTCCATCGGGATCGACCACGGTGTCGCTCTATGACGTCGATGACTCCACCGTGACGACCGACACGCTGGGCACGGTGCTGGCGTCGCGCTTCACGCCGGCCCGACTGATCGCGAGCCGGAGCTTCACGCTGAGTGAGGTTGTGGCCGACACGATCGCCGGCTCCGCCGCGTCGACGGCACGGGCGTTCGCGGTCGGCATTCCAGACTCGGTGATGCTCCGCTACATCAAGGGTGCGCGCCGGCTGCGCATCGGCCTCCGGATCACGTCGTCGGCTTCGGCGGCGCTGCGGTTCCTTGCCCCGAGTGCCAACGCCCCATCGCTCACACCGCAACTGTCGTACGATCCGTCGCCCGATACGGCGGTGCGCGCGTGGCAGGTGCAGACGCAGTTCAATGGCAGCGTCGAATCACCGTCCCGATTCCGCGCCCAGACGATCGTGGTGCGCGACAACACGCCGTTGCTGGCCGATGGTTCGCTGTCCGTCGGCGGATTGGTCGGCGTGCGGTCGCTGCTGCGCGTGAAGCTGCCGCGTTCGCTCCTCGACACGATCACGATCGTCCGTGCGTCACTCGATCTGGTGCAGCGACCGCAGCGTGGTGTTCCGGGCGCAGGTGACGGGGTGCGCGTGCGGACCCGCGTGACGATCGCAGGACCGGCGCTGGGCACCGATCCGCGTCGTCAGGTGGAATTCCTCGATCCGACCATCGAAGGCGTCCAGCTGCCCTCGTTGCGCCTCACACCGGCAGACAGCGGCGTGAAATCGTTCGACGTCGGGCGAGCGCTGCGCCTCTGGGTCAATCAGGATACGTCGATCGCGACCGGGTTCGTCCTGTACTCCGAGGGAGAGACCTTTCAGGAGCAACGGCCAGCGTTCTACTCCCGACGCAGTGCCAACCCCGCGCTCCGTCCGCGCCTTCGCGTGACCTACACCACTCGTCGCGAAGGAGCGATTCCATGATGGGCCTGACAGTCCCGCGCGCTTTTGCTCTCGGGGTGTTCCTCGCCGCGAGCAGGCTCGTCGCACAGGGCGCGATCGCCACGCAGGGGTTCGGGTATCCGCCCGGACAGCTCACCGTCCGTGCGTCCAGTACCGGCGGCGCGCTGAACGATTTTGATCAGGCCGGACCGCACAACCCGGCCGCGCTGCTCAACTGGGGGGTCGCAGGCGCCTACCTGCAGTACTCGCCAGAGCGGCGATCGACGACCATCGGAGGCGCAACAACCTTGGCCGCCGTGGCGCGTTTCCCCGTCTTTGCGATCGGGCTCCCCGCGGGACAGCGTTACGGTTTTGGCATCTCGAGTTCGACGCTCCTCGAGCGAAACTTTACCACCGTCACCACTGCTCGGCAGCTCATTCGCTCGGACTCGGTGACCACCACGTCGCGCGAAGTTGCCACCGGCGGCATCAATGATGTGCAGTTTGGCGGCGCAAGGCAGATACGCCCCTGGCTGCGGCTTGGCACCGCGCTGCATGTCATCACCGGAGAGAACCGGGTGCGCACATCGCGTTCGATCGTGGCCGACACGGGAGTTCGCGTCGATACGGTCGAGTATGGCGCTATCGCTGAATCAAGCACACTGACGTTTGGCGGCACGGCCGTCTCGCTCGGAGTCGAGCTCTCACCAAACAAGAAGCTCAGCTTCGCCGGCTCGGCGCGATTGGGCTTCGGGATGCGCGCCGAGGTGAATGACTCGACGCGGCGAACGGCAGACGTCCCCAATCGGGCGGGCGCATCGGTGCGATGGGAGGTGGCCGGCGCGAATCTGGCCGCGCGGTACAACTGGGAGGGCTGGTCGGCGATGAAGGGCCTTGGTGCCGCCAGCAACGGCGTGTTCGATACGCAGGAATTCGGCGTTGGTGCCGAGGTCGCAGGCCCGAGGATTCGCGGCGGGCAGATGCTCCTGCGTGTTGGCGTACGGACCCGCGATCTGCCCTTTGGCGTGTCCGGCAAACAGGCGACCGAGAACATTGTCGGCGGCGGGCTGGGATTCCCGCTCGCCTTTGGTCGGGCGCAGATCGATCTCGGACTCGAGCGTGCGGCGCGCAGGGTGACTGGCCTCGACAATGTCAGCGAACGTGGCCTGATCATGTCCTTCGGATTCCGCCTCCGGACCTGACGGAGATGGCCGTGCGCGTCTTCCTCCATACGTTCGGCTGTCGAGCGAATCAGTACGACACCGAAGCAGTGGCGGCGATGGTGGTTGCCGCTGGAGGGGCACTGGTGGCCTCCGCCGCCGAGGCGGATGTGGCGGTCTTCAACAGCTGTACGGTCACACGTGAAGCCGAAGCGGACCTGCGCCAGCATGTGCGTCGCGCGGCGCGCACCTCGCCACAGCTGCGCACCGTCGTGATGGGCTGCGCAGCGGCGCGATCCGAGGCGGAACTCCGGCTGCTGCCGAGCGTGAGCGACGTGGTCCCAGGCGCTGACCTGCGCGCCATTGGCGCGGCACTCGGATTCTCCGACACGGTGGGCATTGCCGCCGGGGCTCAGCAACGCGGCACTCGCGGATTGCTCCGGATTCAGGATGGCTGTGACGAGCACTGCACCTTTTGCGCGACGACACTTGCTCGCGGCGCGAATCGATCGCGGACACTGCAGGCCGTCATCGACGAGGCTGCCGCGCTCGCGACGCACCATCCCGAGATTGTGCTGACCGGGATTCACATCGGAACCTATGGTGCGGATATCGGGGGCACACTCGGTGCGCTGGTCGCTGCCTTGGTGCATCGCGTGCCGAATGTGCGTTTTCGCCTCTCGAGCGTCGAGGCGACCGAAGTTGATGCACAGCTGGCCGAACTCCTGACCTCGGCGACGGGTTCGGTCGCGCCCTATCTGCACGCGCCCCTGCAGTCGGGCAGCGATGCGGTGCTGCGGCGGATGGGGCGGCACTGGTACTTGGCGCGAGAGTATGCCGACGCCGTGCGGGCACTCGTCGCCCATGCTTCCATTTTCGGTCTTGGCGCAGACATCATTGCCGGATTCCCCGGAGAGACCGAGGCGGACCATCGCGCCACCTGCGCGCTGATCGAAGAGCTGCCATTCACCAGTCTCCACGTCTTTCCGTACTCCCCACGTCCCGACACGGCCGCCCTCAAGCTCCAGGGAGACGTGCCCGACGAGGTGCGGCGTGCACGCGCCGCGGAGTTGCGAGCGCTCGGTGTGACGAAGGCCGCCGCGCACGCATCGAGTCGCGTTGGGGGGGAGGCGGATGTGATCGTCATCGGGCACGAAGACGGCAATCGCGATGGGCTGACGGAGGATTACCTTGCAGTCGACCTCGCGTCGCCCGCTCCCGCGCGCGGTTCGCGGTTCAGATCGGTGCTCGCGCCCAGTCCGGCGCGACGCCGACTCGTCGCCCTGCCGCTCGCCTGATCGCATGTCCATGACTCCTCGCCCCACTGTCTTCATCGAGACGTACGGCTGCCAGATGAACGTCAGCGATACCGAGCTGATGCTCGGCAAGATGGCCGCCGCCGGATACGATGCGGTCGACGTGCCGGATGGTGCCGACGTCATCCTTCTCAATACATGTGCCATCCGCGAACACGCCGAGCAGCGAGTGATCGGTCGCCTGGGTGAGCTCAGGCGCCACATGAAGCCGGACAGCATCGTCGGGGTGACCGGGTGCATGGCCCAGCGCCTTGGCCCGCGATTGCTCGAACAGGCGAAACATGTCTCCCTGGTGATCGGCCCCGATGGGTATCGCGCGCTGCCCTCGCTGGTCGAAGGTGCGCGCCAGGGGAAGCGCATTGCCGCGACGACATTCGACCTCGAGGAACACTACGAAGACTTCACGCCGCGACGATTTGACAGAGTCAAGGCATGGATCCCGGTGCAGCGCGGGTGTGACTACAAGTGCACATATTGCATCGTGCCGACGACGCGCGGCAGTGAGCGGAGCAGGAAGCTCGCCGACGTGGTGCGCGAGACCGAGCAGGTTGTCGCCGACGGGATGACTGAGGTGGTGTTGCTCGGACAAACGGTCAACAGCTACTTCGATGGCACGCACGACTTCGCTGATCTCCTGCGTGCGGTGGGTCGCGTCCCGGGGCTGCGCCGACTCCGGTACACCAGTCCGCATCCGAACGACTTCAGCGACAGGGTGCTGGCGGCGATGGCCGAGACGCCGACGGTGTGCGAGCACGTGCATCTCCCCATGCAGAGCGGGTCGACGCGGACGCTGAAGCGGATGCTGCGCCGGTATTCGCGGGAAGGCTTCATGGACTGCGTTGCCAGACTGCGAGCGGCCATCCCGACGCTCGTCCTCACCACCGACATCATCGTCGGGTTTCCCGGTGAGACGGACGCGGATTTTGACGAGACGCTCAGTGCCTGTCGCGAAATCGGCTTCATGGACGCGTTCACCTTCAAGTTCTCACCGCGCGAAGGAACACCCGCGACGCGGATGCCCGAGTGCGAGACGGTGCCCGATGCGGTGGCCAGTGATCGTTTGCAGCGGTTGGTGGACACCGTGCGCTCGATGAGCCGGAGCGCGAATCTCGGGTTGCTCGGATCGCGCTACGAGATTCTGATCGAAAAAGAGGCGAAACGTGGTGATCTGCTGCAGGGACGCACGCGCGACTTCCGCACCATTCTGGTCCCGGGCGATCCTTCCCTGATCGGCAGCTACATGCACGTCGAAATCACGGGGACGACCGGTCACACATTCACCGGGGCGCCGATCGCGGCGCGTGCCGCATTGCCCGTGGTGGGCTGACCCGTCGTCCTCCGACCGCAGAGGCGCGTCGCCAGTGGTGCGGTGATTTGATGTGATGCGCGACGATCAGGCATGCGCAGTTGGGCCGTATGGTCGTACCGTGGCGGCGTGCCAACCGCATCGTGGATCTTTCTGTGCATCATTCTTGGCTCCGCATCGGGGGCCACCGGGTCTCTGCTGGCCACCAGTGCGAGTCTGCTCGCCTGCTGCGTTGTCTGCGCACTCGTCACGCGCCGTGCCGGAACCGGTGCGACCGTCGTCGCGCTGCTCTTCGCCGGTGCCGCAGCCGGTCGAGCGACTGCCGAGCGGTGGCGCGACGGGCACTGTCGCAGCGTGATCGTGCAGAGCACGACGCTCTCGTTCGTCACGGACTTTGATCTGGCCAGTGGTGACGCCGGTCCGGCACGAATCGTCTCCGCGACCGACGGATGTGCCATCAGCGGCATGGTGCGCGCCAGAGCCACGCTGATCGGCGGCGTCTGGTACCGCACATCCACGCGGGCCGAGCCTGGCGCACGCAGCGTGACCCTTGCCGTACGGGAGGCCCGCCGCGTCGGCACGTCGGCGTTCCGTGCGCGCCTGCGGGCTGCCGGAGTGCGACGGGTGGACTCGGTGTTTCTCGCGGATGCGCCGATGGCGCGCGCATTGCTGCTCGCGGACATGCATCTCATCGACCCCGTGATCCGCCGACGCTGGTCGCGCTCGGGGCTCGTGCATCTGCTGTCCGTGTCCGGTGTCCACGTCGCGATCATCGCAGCGGCCCTGCTGATGCTGGGTCGTGCGCTGCGCCTCCCGCACCGTATGGCCGTGCTGCTCGCCGTCGGTGTCACCGGCGTGTACGTCGGCATTCTTGGATTGCCGCCTCCCGCGGTACGGGCCGCGGTGATGTTCTGCGCCGTGCTGATCGCGAAACTGCGACAGCGACCGGCGTCCGAATGGTCTGTGCTCACGCTGGGGGCGCTGCTGCCAGTGCTCGTTGATTCCGAGGCGCCGCTCGATCTCGGCTGGCAACTGTCGGTGCTCGGTGTCGTTGCGCTCGCCGCCAGCGGGAAGCTCGTGCGGCGGCTGGGCTGGAAAGGTGCGGGGTGGCCTGTCTCGCTCCGGCGCGAACTCCTGACGAGCAGTGTCGCAAGCATTGCCTCCACACCACTCATCGCATGGTTCTTCGGAACCATCAGCCTGATCGCCCCCCTGACGAATCTCTTCGCCGCACCGCTCGTCGCAGTGCTGCAGCCAACCCTCTTTCTCGCACTCCTCTGCTCGCCCAGCCTCACGGCCGCGAGATTCGTTGCGGGGGCTGCGCACCCGCTCCTGGTGGCGCTCGACGGCGTCGCGTCGGCGGGCGCGGCACCATCCTGGGCTGCGATCGACCTGTCACCAACGCTCTTGCAGGCCCTCGTGGGCGGGCTCCTGGTGTCGGCACTCCTCGCGGCGATGGTGCACCGGGACGCAGCGCCGGCGCTGCTGGTCGCGGTGCTGAGCGCCATCGTTCTGGCGTGGCAGGGCGTCTGGGGGCCGTCTGGCTCTGGTTTAATGGAAGTGCACTTCCTGGATGTGGGGCAGGGCGACGCGACCGCGATTCGGACGCCGCGCGGGCTATGGATCCTGATCGATGCCGGCGGAGGGGCGCCCGGTATCGATCAGGGCCGACGCACGGTGCTGCCGTACATTCGGCGCCTTGGAGGACCAGTCGAGGTTTTCATCCTGTCCCATCCGCACCTCGATCACGTCGGCGGGGCGCCCGCACTGATCGGCGCGACCCGTCCGCGCCTCTACCTGGATGGCGCGTTCGCAGGAGGGGGCGATGCGTACCGGGCGTCCCTGGAAAGTGCGGCCGTCCACCAGGTCGAGTGGCGACGCGTGCACCCGGCCGACACGCTCCGCGTCGACGGCGTACTCCTCCGGTTCCTCGCTCCTGATTCGAACTGGACCGTGGGTTTGCGCGACGCAAACCTCGCCAGCACGATCGTTCGCGTGGAGTACGGCCAGACGCGCTTTCTTTTCGTCGGCGATGCGGAAGTCGAAGAGGAGGAGTGGCTGCTCCGGCATACGCCGTTTGAATGGTTACGTGCTGATATCCTGAAAGTCGGCCACCACGGCAGTCGAACCAGTTCCGGCGGGGCGCTGCTCGACGCGGTCAGCCCGCGCCTCGCGCTCGTGTCGGTCGGTCGTGGGAACCGTTACGGGCACCCGTCGGGCGACGTCATGCGAGAGTTCGCGCGCCGTGGCGTGCCTGTCTTGCGGACCGATGTCGTTGGCACGACTGTCGTGAGGACGGACGGGCAGGCAGTTTCCGTCATCACCGCTGCTCATCACTGGAGTCTCCCGTTCCGCGATTCCGCGACTGGCTCTCGTCTGCCGTGATCGTTCCGCTGTTCGGGGAGCCAGCCGTGCTGCCGGCGGAGCTGGCGCTCCGCTGGCCTGAACTGACGTCGGTTCGCTGGCGCCGCGGCGGCCTCCCACCCCGGATTGGCGGCTGGTGTCTCGGCCGCTCGACCGTTCAGGGGATCACCCTCTGGCGGACGGTGTTCCTCGGGCCCGGCGCCGACTGGGAGCCGACATTACTCTTGCACGAACATCGACACGTCGAGCAGTTTGCAGGTTCGGCTGTTTTCCCTGTTTTGTATCTCTGGGAGTCGCTCACGCGCGGGTATGCACGCAACCGATTCGAATCGGATGCGAACGCCTGGGCAGCGAAGCGTCTTGATCGGCCTCAGCCTACCAACCTTTCTCCGGGCGCGTGACCGTGGTCAACCACACCCCCGTTTCAGTAGTGACGATCGAGCGCTTCATCATCGAACAGGAACGCCTGTATCCGGAGGCGAGTGGCGAGCTCTCCGGTATCCTGTACGACATCGCGCTGGCGGCGAAGATGATCTCCAACAAGGTGCGCATGGCGGGCCTGGTGGACATTCTCGGCGCGACGGACAACGAGAACGTTCAGGGGGAGACACAGCAGAAGCTCGATGTGCTCTCGAACGACATCATGATCAAGGCCATGGACCACGGTGGGCGGCTCTGCGCCATGGCGTCCGAGGAAGAACCCGACATCATTCCGATTCCGGATCGTTTCCGCACGGGCAAGTACTGCCTGATGTTTGATCCGCTCGATGGTTCGTCGAACATCGATGTGAATGTCCCGGTCGGCACCATCTTCTCGGTCGTCCGAAAGATCACCAACGGTCGTCAGGGCGAACTCGAGGACTTCCTGCAGCCGGGCCGTCGACAGGTCGCCGCCGGGTACATCATCTACGGGTCGAGCACGATGATGGTGTACAGCACGGGGCAGGGGGTGCATGGCTTCACGCTTGACCCGTCCATCGGCGAGTTCCTGCTCTCGCATCCGAATATCCGGACGCCGCACCGTGGCAAGTTCCTGTCCGTCAACGACTCGTACGAGCAGTTCTGGGACGAACAGGTCAAGGCGCTGATGCGACGCTACCGCGGCCTTGACGGTGTGCAGCAGGCGCACAGCGTGCGGTATGTCGGCTCGCTGGTGGCGGACTTCCATCGTAACCTGCTCGCCGGTGGTGTGTTCGTCTATCCAGCCAACACCATGTCGCCGCGCGGCAAGCTTCGTCTGATGTACGAAGCGAATCCGCTTGCGTTCATCTGTGAGCAGGCCGGCGGCGCCGGTTCGGACGGCCGCATCCGGATCCTCGACGTGCAGCCGACGGAACTGCATCAGCGCACCCCGCTCTACCTGGGGAGCAAGGGTGACGTCGACACGGCGATTGAATTGCTCGCACTGCCGGTCGGAGCCACGTTGTGAGTGCTGGGGCTTCGCAGCCCCGGGCAGGCGTGGTGAAGACGTCGCCGTCCGGGCTCGAGATCAAGGCGGTGTATCACGAAGCAGACGCAGCGGGGGCAGCGCTCGCAGAGCCTGGGCAGTATCCGTACACCAGAGGCGTGCAGCCCGACATGTACCGCGGCCGCCTCTGGACAATGCGACAGTACGCCGGTTTCGGCACCGCGGCCGAGTCCAACACGCGGTACAAGATGCTGCTCGCCGCCGGCCAGACGGGGCTGTCGGTCGCCTTCGATCTGCCAACACAGATGGGCATCGATTCCGATGCGCCGCGGGCGCTCGGTGAAGTCGGGCGCGTGGGCGTGGCGATTGACACCGTCGAAGACATGCACACGTTGCTGGACGGCATTCCGCTCGATCAGGTCTCGACGTCGATGACGATCAATGCCACCGCCAGCACGCTGCTGGCGATGTACATCGTGGTGGCGGAAGAGCGAGGGATCAGTCGCTCGGCGCTGAGTGGGACCACTCAGAACGACATCCTGAAGGAATACATCGCGCGCGGCACATATGTGTATCCGCCGGTGCCGTCTTTGGCGCTGGTGGCGGAGACGTTCCGGTTCTGCGCGGCCGAGGTGCCGAACTGGAATCCGATTTCGATCTCCGGCTACCACATCCGTGAGGCGGGAGCCACCGCCATCCAGGAACTGGCGTTCACCTTTGCGAACACGGTCGAATACGTCGAACGTGCCATCGCCGCGGGGCTGGCGGTCGATGATTTCGCGCCGCGCCTGTCGTTCTTCTTCGCCTGCCACAACGATCTGTTCGAAGAAGTTGCGAAATTTCGCGCGGCGCGGCGCATCTACGCGCGACTGATGCGTGACCGATTCGGGGCCAGTGACGCGAGTGCACGGTTGCGCTTTCACACGCAGACCGGCGGTGTGACGTTGACGGCACAGCAGCCGTTGAACAACGTGGTGCGGGTGACCGTGCAGGCCCTGGCGGCGGCGCTGGGCGGCACGCAATCACTGCATACCAATGGCTACGATGAGGCACTGGCACTGCCGACCGCCGCCGCGGCGACGCTGGCACTGCGGACACAGCAGATCGTGGCATTCGAGAGCGGTGTCGCCCAGACCGTCGATCCGCTCGCTGGCAGCTATTACGTCGAGGCATTGACGACCGAACTCGAAACCCGCGCACTGGCGCTGATGGAGCAGGTCGCAACGCTTGGCGGCAGCGCCGCCGCCATCGAGCAGGGGTTCTTCCAGGATGAAATCGGGCGTTCGGCGTACGAACACCAACTGCGGGTCGAGGCTGGCGAGACGGTCATCGTCGGCGTCAACAAGTTCGGCGACGGTCAGGATCCCCCGGTGATCCCTGCACCGGATTTTTCGACACTCGAGCGGGGACAGGTCCTGAACCTCGCGGTCGTGCGTGCCGCGCGCGACGGAGCCCGGCTGGCGCGGTCACTCGCCGCGCTGTCCGCTGCGGCGGAGGCGTACGCGACTGCTGCGACCCGCACGCCGCTCATGCCGTTGATCATCGACGCCGTGCGTGCGCGTGCCAGTGTCGGGGAAATCTCGGACACCTTCGCGCTTGTGTGGGGCGCGTACCGCCCACGGTGAGGCGAGAGCCGGTCGCACGCGGACGGAGGCGTGCGACCTGAGCTCATGTCCCGTTCCGTCACCAGGCGGGATACAGGTGACAGCCGTCCACCCCGCGACGATCGAAGTACTGCTGGTGGTAGGCCTCGCCTTTCCAGAACGTCGTCGCCGCGACGATTTCAGTTGCCACCGGACGGCGCAGGGCGCCGCTGGCGTTGATCGCATCTCGCGTTTCACGCGCGACGGTGGCCTGGGAGTCGTTGTGTGTAAAAACGACGCTCCGGTATTGCCGGCCGACATCCGGGCCCTGTCGATCCACCTGCGTCGGATCGTGCAGGTGCCAGAAGACGTCGATCAGTGCCTCGTAGCGGATCCTGGAGGCGTCAAACGTCACTTGCACCACTTCGGCGTGCTCGGTGCGGCCCGTGCAGACCTGCTCGTAGGTCGGGCGCTCGATCGGGCCACCCATGTACCCGACGGCGGTACTGGTCACGCCGTCGAGGCGGGCGAGAATCTGCTCGACGCCCCAGAAGCAGCCAGCGCCAAAGGTGGCGAGCTCCGTTCCTGGCGGTATGGCTGTCGTTACCGCTGCGCTCGCGGCGTTGTGCATGTCGGGCATTGTTCGAGACGGATGGGTCGAGACGGATGGGTCGGCGGGTGGTCGTGCTCTGAATCGTGGCCAGGGCAGGTTGCGGATTGCAGGCGACGTTGGCGCGGAGAGAACGATGGTTCGGCCGGCACCAGACAAGATGTACCCGCCGCCGCTCAAAACGTGCTCGGGTCGGGATCGACGCTGCGGTCGCCGTTGAATGCCGGTGACCCAGCGGCTAACTTACAGGGCTGTCGTCTCTTCCAAGTGTCGGAGTCATGCCCACTTACGAGTTTCGTCTGCCCGATGGTACCATCATCGAGCGGTCTTTCAAGATTTCCGAAGTCCCCGATGAAATCCCCAACCCCAACGGCGAGGGGGCGGCGGTGCGCATCATCAGCGGCGGCGCCGCACTGCTCTTCAAGGGATCCGGCTTTTATCTGACGGACTACGGTCGCAACGCACACCGCACGCAAGGCGAGGCGCCGAAGCCGGCCGCCAGCGGCGCCGCTGGTGAGCCGTCATCGGGGGCAAAGACCGAGGCGTCGACCAGCACGCCGTCCGAGCCGAAGGCTCCCGCTGCGCCGAAGGCTCCTGCGACGCCGAAGGCGGAACCCAAATCATCTGGCAGCGGGACATCCGACTCGTGAGTTCTCCCGACGCGTTGCGGCTGGAGATCGGTCGCGCGGCGCAACGTCTTGGCGCAGCACGCGACTTCGTCGCGCTGGTCGAGCGCCCGCGCGATCCGGCGTTTGGAGAGTGGGCGACGAATGCCGCGATGCTCCTGGCGAAACCGCTCAGGCAGTCACCGCGCGACGTGGCGGCGAAGCTGATCGCCCATATGGAACTCGACTCCGTCGGGATCAGCGCGGCAGAGATCGCCGGGCCTGGCTTCATCAATTTCCGGGTGGATACCGGTGCACTGACGACCGTGCTGCCGGACATCCTGCGTCAGGGTGAGCGCTATGGACGAAGCGAGGCCGGCGCCGCGTGCCCGGTCGTGGTGGAGTTCGTGTCCGCCAATCCCACTGGGCCGCTGCACGTGGGGCACGGACGCCAGGCGGCGCTCGGTGATGCGATCAGCACGCTGCTGGAGTGGACCGGATGGGCCGTCGGTCGCGAGTTCTACTACAATGACGGCGGCGGCCAGATCAATACCCTGCAGAAGAGCGTGCAGCTGCGGGCGCAGGAACAGGCTGGGCACCACGTGGTGTTCCCGGAGAATGGCTACCACGGCGACTACATCCGCGAAATCGCCGCGGCCTATCGCGCCGCAAACCCAGCTGACATCTCCGTCGTCGATGATGATGCGATTCGTCGCTTCGCGGTGGCTGCCTTGCGGGCCGAGCAGGATCTGGACCTGACGGCATTCGGTGTCGTGTTCGATACATATTATCTCGAAAGCTCGCTCTATACCGACGGCAAGGTCGACGCGACCGTTGCGGCGCTGGTTGCGAGCGGGTTCACGTACGAGAAAGATGGGGCGCTCTGGCTCCGGACGACCGACTTCGGTGACGATCAGGATCGTGTCATGAAGCGCTCCGCCGAGAAGGGCGGGGAGTACACGTACTTCGTGCCGGACGTCGCGTATCACGTCGCCAAGTGGGAGCGTGGGTTTGCGCGTGCGATCAACGTGCAGGGAGCCGACCATCACTCGACCGTCACGCGGGTGCGGGCGGGGCTGCAGGCGCTCGGGATCGGGATTCCGAAGGGCTACCCCGACTATGTGCTGCATCAGATGGTGACGGTCATGCGCGGCGGTGAAGAAATGAAGATTTCCAAGCGCGCCGGGAGTTATGTCACGGTGCGCGATCTGGTCGAGGAAGTCGGACGTGACGCCGTCCGGTTCTTCTTCGTGATGCGGAAGGGTGACTCCCAGCTCATCTTCGATATCGACCTGGCGCGCGCGCAGTCTGAAGAGAATCCCGTCTACTACATCCAGATGGCGCATGCCCGACTCTGCGGGATCTTCCGTGTCGGCGAGATCGACCGGGGAACGGTGTCCGGTGTCGATGTCGATCTGTCGGTGCTGGTCGAGCCCGAAGAACGCGAACTGATCAAGGCGCTGGCCGATTTTCCCTCCCTGCTGGCCGGTGCGGCGACGGCACTGGAACCACACCGCGTGGCGAACTGGCTCGAAAAGACGGCTGGTCTTGTGCATACGTGGTATCACAAGCATCACGTATTGAACGAACCGCCCGCCATCATGCAGGCGCGGTTGGTGTTGGCGAATGCGACCTGTGTCGTGCTCGCGAACGCCCTGGCGGTGCTTGGCCTGACGGCACCTGAACGCATGTAGCCCCGTTCGCCTCTCCATTTTCCCTCATCTTTTCCCGCCCATGTCCGTCCTCGTTGTCGGTTCGGTCGCCCTCGATTCGGTCGAGACGCCCTTTGGCAAGGCCGAAGAAGTCCTCGGTGGCTCGGCGAACATGTTCGCGTCCGCCGCCTGTCACTTCGCGCCGGTCCGCATGGTCGGCGTCATCGGCACCGACTACCCGATGGACAAGCTCGAGCCGCTGAAGGCGAAGGGCGTCGACATGAGCGGTGTCGAGGTGGCCGAGGGCGAGAGTTTTCGCTGGCGCGCCCGGTACCGACATGATCTCAACTCCGCCGAGACGCTGGAAACGCGCCTTGGTGTCTTCTCGCATTTCCGGCCGAAGATCCCCGCCGCCTTTCTCGACTCGCCGTTTGTCTTTCTTGGCAACATCGACCCGCGACTGCAACTCGACGTGCTGCGTCAGGTCGTCAAGCCGCGCCTGGTCGCGTGCGACACGATGAATTTCTGGATCGAGAGCCGCCGTCCCGACCTGCTCGAACTCCTGCCGCACGTCGACTTGATCACCATCAACGACGCGGAAGCACGCCAGCTCACTGAAGAGTCCAACCTCGTCAAGGCGGCGCGATGGATCATGGCGCGCGGTCCGAAGCATGTCGTGATCAAGAAGGGTGAGCATGGCGCGTTCCTGTTCTCCGGAAGCAGCATCTTCTTTGCGCCGGCATATCCTCTCGAGTCGGTCTTCGATCCGACCGGCGCCGGTGACTCGTTCGCCGGCGGGTTCATCGGCTGGCTGGCATCGACCGGTGACCTCAGCGAAGCGAACCTGCGCAAGGCGGTCGTCTACGGCTCGGCCATGGGCTCGTTTGCCGTCGAGAAGTTCTCGAATGAACGGACGATCGCGCTGACCCGGCCGGAAATCGAATCGCGCGTGCAGGAGTTCCATCGGCTGGTCGCGTTCGAGGCGCCGTTCTCAGCGTGAGTGCTCCCCTCGACTACCGGAGCGCCGGCGTCGATCTCGAGAAGGCCGACGATGCCAGGCACCGCATCAAGGCCCACGTCGAGTCCACGCTGACACCGGGCGCGCGTGGCACCTTCGGTGGTTTTGGTGGAATGTTCCGTGTGCCAACCGGGTATCGAGCCCCGGTGCTGGTGTCGAGCGCCGATGGTGTCGGGACGAAGCTGCGCGTCGCCATCGAAGCCGGGGTGCATGACACCGTGGGTCGTGATCTGGTGAACCACTGTGTGAACGACATCCTCGTCATGGGGGCGGTGCCACTGTACTTCCTCGACTACGTCGCGTTCGGGAAGCTCGAACCGGCGGTGGTCGAAGGCATCGTCGCCGGCGTGGCGCACGGCTGCCGGGAGAACGGCTGCGCGTTGCTCGGCGGTGAGACGGCGGAGATGCCCGGCATCTACACGCCGCCGGACTATGACCTGGCGGGATTCATCACCGGCATCATGGAAGAAGACGCGGTCCTCGGCGCGGACCGTGTGCGGGATGGTGACATCCTGATCGGCCTCGCCAGCGCAGGGCTCCATACGAACGGATACTCACTGGCGCGCAAGATCGTCGCGGACGCGATGGGCCTCGGTGTCCATGACCCGTTCCCGGGCGAAGCGGGGCAGACCGTGGGGCAGGTGTTGCTCCGACCGCACCTCACCTACCTGCCGGCGCTTCGGTCGGTGCTGCATCGGGTGCACGGCATGGCACACATCACCGGTGGGGGGTTACCAGGGAATGTGAACCGGATGCTGCCCCCGCATCTCGACGCGGTGCTCCAGCTCCACTCGTGGACCGTGCCCAACGTGTACGTCCAGCTGCAGGCGGCGGCGCAGGTCGGTGCGATGGAGATGTTTCGTACCTTCAACATGGGCGTCGGTATGGTGATCGCCTGCGCCCCGGACGCTGTCACCGAAGTGCAGGCTGCCGCGGCGGCGTCCGAGACTGAGTCGTGGATCCTTGGTGCCATCCGCCCTGGTTCGGGGATGGTGCAACTTCACTCTGACGAATTGTGACCATGATTGTTCGCTCCCTGGCCGCCGCTGCGCTGTGTGCGGGCGCCATCACGATGCCGCTGTCCGCCCAGTCCGCGCAGTGCCTTTCGCAGCCCGTCGCCCTCCGCGATGCCTGTCAAAAGGGCACGGACATCTTCACGATGCTCGCCCCGCAGGTGCAAGGCGCGCTGGCGGGTGGCGGGCCGGTGCTCGGCTCGTCGAGGGCGGTGCGTGGTCTGTCGATCGGAGTGCGTGTCAACGCCGTCGATGGGCGGGTGCCGGACATCGGCAACCTCCGCCTGTCATCGACGGCGCTGGTGCGGAGCACGATTCCAACCACGCGAGTTCCGGTGCCGGCGCCCACGCTCGACGTCGCACTCGGGCTTTTCCCTGGTGTCTTCGTCGGTGTACAGCGCATTCTGTCGCTCGATGCGCTTGTCAACGTCGCCTACATCCCGAATCGCGACATCGAGGACTTCAGCATCAAGACCACCAAAGGCTCGCTGAAGCTCGGCTATGGTGCGCGGCTCGGATTACTGGCGGATCGTATGCTCATGCCGGCGGTTGCCGTGAGTTTTTTCCGGCGTTCGCTTCCGACGGCAAGCTTCAGTACGTCCTTCTCATCTTCGATCGCAGGCGTCACCACCAATGACAGCTTGTCGCTGTCGGAACTGAGTGTGGAGAATGACGCGCTCCGTGTGTCGATCTCGAAGAAGCTGGGATTCCTCGAGCTCGGCGGTGGTGTGGGCCAGGACCGATACCGCACCTTCACGCAGTTGCGCGCGCGCGTATCGCCGTCGGGCGGGCCAGCGGTGGCGGGCGCATTTGCGCTCACGCAGCAGATCAAGCGGAATGCGGCGTACGGATCCGTTGCGCTCAACATCTTCAAGCTGCGAATCGGCGCCGAAGCCGGAAGTACGTTTGGAGGCGATAGCCTGTCGACGTACAACAGCTTTACCGATGGCAAGATCAACGAGCAGCGCCTGTTCGGTTCCGTCGGTCTGCGGTTGAGTTTCTGATCGCATGAGGCCCGCACCGCGGTGAGCGACCGCACCACCGACCGCCGCTACATGCGGCGCGCGCTGGCTCTGGCGCTCCGCGGGCGTGGGACGACGGCGCCGAACCCCATGGTCGGCGCCGTTGTCGTACACGGCGGTCAGATCGTCGGCGAGGGCTTCACCGAACCTCCAGGGCGGGCGCATGCCGAGGTCGTGGCATTGATCGCGGCGGGTCCGCTCGCCGCTGGCGCCACCGTCTACGTCACGCTGGAGCCGTGTGCCGGGTTCGGTCGAACACCGCCATGTGTCGATGCACTCATCGCCGCCAGGGTCGCACGCGTGGTCTTTGCCGCAGCCGATCCAAATCCGGTGATGGCAGGTGGTGCGGAGCGGCTTCGAGCGGCAGGTGTCGCCGTAGTTGGAGGGGTGGAGCTGACAGCGGCCCTGGACCAGAATCCCGCGTTCTTTCGCGGGTTTGGCAGTGATCGGCCGTTCGTCACGCTGAAGCTCGCCCGGTCGCTCGATGGTGGCATCGCTGACGGCCAGCGTCGGGCCGCAAGGCTGACTGGAGCGGTGGCGCGACGTGAGGTACACCGGCAGCGCGGCGATCACGACGCAGTGGCCGTCGGGGTCGGCACGGTCATCGCCGACGACCCGCAGCTGACCGTCCGGGGTGTTCCGCAGCCGCGCGTCGCACCTGTGCGCGTGATTTTTGATCGGACGGGGAGAGTTCCGCTTTCCAGCACGCTGATCCGGACGGCCCGCCAGACGCCCGTGGTGCTGGTCGCCGAGGAGATCCCTGCCCAGACACAGGCGGCTCTTGTCGACGCAGGCGTGGACATCCGACTGGCAGTCGGCCTTGCCGAACAACTGCGTGCCCTGCGCGCTTCAGGCCTCACGTCCCTGTACTGCGAGGGCGGGGCGATGCTGTCGGATGCGCTTCTCGCCGAAGGGCTGGTGGACCGACTGGTTATCTTTACCGCTCCGGTCCGATTGGGCGCTGACGCGGTGCGTCCCCTCCAGGCCGGCGCTCCTGTGCCCGTCGAGGAGGCGGTACGGCACCGTCTGGTGTCGCATCGCCGTCTGGGCGACGACCTCATGGCCATTTACGATCTGACTGACAGTGTTCACCGGACTCGTTGACGACATCGGCGTCATCGAGCAGCACCGTGCTACCGACGCTGGCCGCGAGTTCCGGGTTCGGTGTGGGTA
>CAYMQV010000009.1:35185-48267 GCA_964392395.1 uncultured Gemmatimonadaceae bacterium | reverse complement strand
GCGCGCGTCTGGATGTGTCATGCAGTAATCTACGCTATCCGCTACCTGTTGTCAATTAAATACTAGCCGAAGTAATAGTACCGCCACGTTCCACAACTGACGGACCAAGTTCGGTGGCATGGACGTGGCGCTGATGGGGCGGCTGAAGGAGCTGGACGAGCCGAATCGGCGCTTGAAGAAGATCTACGCCGAGGCCAAGCTCAGAGCGTTCTCTTTCGTGATGCGTTGGCAAAAAGGGATAAGGCCATCGCAGTGCCGAGCGATGACCCAAGCCGCAGTTGCGGCACAACGCACGACAATCCGGCACTTCTGCGCGACCTTCACGCTGAGCGAGGCGTGCGACCGCTACACGTCCGTTCGGCGGCCAGCGAATGAGATAATCGCGAACTTCATTCCCGCACGCTTTTCCGTGAAGCAGATAGCTCAACTTCTGAGGAGGATGTCACACACCGCACAAGCGACTCGCGCAGTCATACGAGAATTGGCGATCTTCTCAGATTGACCGAACATCGCGCCTCACCTCGACTGAACTCCTCGATCTCAGCGATCGCCACGACGCGCCCAATGGGTCTGAGCGTGCGCGCTGAGGCTAGGCACGCGCACGCCATGCTATCGATTGCCGCGACGCCTCACCCCGCGAGCCCGCATCACCCCCTCAATCTCCTCCGCCGTGTATGGCAGCCCGCGCGTGAGCACCTCGGCACCATCGGCCGTGATCAGGATCATGTCCTCGAGATAGAGCCCCACGCCATCCACGGTGAGGATCGGCTCGAACGCCAGCACCTGCCCCACACGCAACGTGTCGACATTACCCTCGGCGCTGGCCAACCCAACGCCGTGAATCTCCCAGAAGCGCCCCCCTTCCGGCGACAGCGCCACTTCAGCGGTCCGTCGCGCAAAACGCGTTCTGAGTCCGCGGCGACGTCTTTGGATCTCTCCGCGCCAGACGACGAAGATGTCGCTGGCCGGAACGCCGGGCTGCATGGCGCGCACCGCGACGCGATACGCCCCCACGAACAGCTCCCAGGCCTCGCGCTGCTCGGGAGTGAAGCGGCCGGAGACTGGTGCGGTGCGACCGACATCACCTTCGTAATGCGCCTGTCGGCAGCCGACATCGACGCGCGCCAATTCCCCCGCCTGCATGACGCGATCGCGAAAGCCGGCATCACCCAGCGACTGGATCGCGCTCACGATATCAGCATTCGGGCCGGTCATCACCCAGGGCCAGAACGACACGCCGTCCGCGCCACCGTTGACACAAGCAGCGATGACATCGATTTCGGCCGCGCGTTGTCGCCGGCCCGGTCGCAGCGACTGCAGCCCGGCGATCAGTGCCGACGCACTGCTGGTCGCAACCGCGCGCAGGGCGGCGATCTCGCCAGGCTGCTTCACTTCCCGGAGTTCGTCGGAATCGGGCCCCTCTGCCAGCATCACACCGGGCCACCGCGCGCGCAGCGTCTGCTCCCACATGCCCGCGTCATCACTGCCCGCCAGCACCGCCGGACGCAACGCCGCCGCACTGCTCATGAACGGTCCACGCAGGACCAGCGCCGAATCCTGCGCAATACGTCGATCGAGAAACGACTCCAGGTCGCGCCACGACACCACGTGATCGAGTCCGAGCCGAGCGGCCGTTTCAGGGCCAGGCGCAACGTAGGCCGATGGTTCGCGCATCAACGCACCGAATCCGGGCAGGCGACCGGCATCGGGCACGAACAACCATGTCTCACGTCGGTCGACATCGATCGCCAGCACCGCCGCGATCACGTTCGGCAGGCCAGTCAGATAGAGAAAGGTCGGGTCCTGCCGGAGACCGTCTTCACTCGCACGCATGACCGTGGGCGTGGCGCGAACCAGCAGAATGCCGCGTCCGACCATCGCCATCGCATGCGCGCGTCGCGCGACGAGCGTTTCCACTGGAGCGATCGGCGTCGCCTGTGCCGCCACGCGCCCCGACGCGATGCACACGGGCAGCAGCAGGCAGAGGACGCGGCGTACGCGGCGCATCAGAGGTTCCGTCGTGTCAGTTCCGCCACCGCAAAGGCACAGGCTCGCGCCGTCAGCGCCATGTAGGTGAGTGATGGATTCTGGCAGCTGCTCGACGTCATGCAGGCACCATCGGTGATGAACAGGTTCGGCGCATCCCACGCCTGGTTGTGACCGTTCAGCACCGAGGTCTTCGGGTCACGCCCCATGCGTGCGGTGCCCATTTCATGATTCGCATTGCCCGGCGTGCTGGGTCCGTGCGTATGCGCACGAATGTTCCGAGCACCAGCGGCATCGAGCAGCTCGGATGCGGTCAGGTTCATGTCACGGTGGATGGCGAGCTCGTTCTCGCTCCACTGCGCCTCGATGTGCAGTGATGGCACACCCCACCGATCCCTGAGCGTGGGGTGCACGGTGGCGCGGTTCGACTGGCGCGGAAGCATCTCACCGTAGCCGTTGAATGTCATGCTCCAGGGCCCAGGCTGCGTGAGGCGTTCCTTGAACACGAGCCCGATGCCGGGAGCACGCGCCGCGCCCGTCCACCCACCGCGACCGGCGCCACCCTGAAAGCCATAGCCACGAATGAAATCCGGGTGCTTCGAGGCGACGTTCCGAAAGCGCGGCACGTAGATCCCGTTCGGACGCTCACCAATCACGCGGCGGTCGGTGAACCCGTCGATGGTGCCGGTGGCACCGCCCCACTTGATGTGGTCCATCAGGTTGCGGCCGACCTGATCGCTCGAGTTGGCCAGGCCGTTCGGAAAGGAGGGCGATGTCGAATTGAGCAGCAGTCGCGCACTCTCGACGGCCGAGGCGCAGAGAAAGACGATGCGGGCCGTGTAGCGATGTTCGCTTCCGGTCTGGGCATCGATCACGCGTACGCCGGAAATCCGCTTGCGCGTCGGGTCGAATTCGAGTGCACGCACGATGCTGTGCGGGCGCAGTGTCATGCGGCCGGTGGCCTGCGCTGCGGGCAAGGTGGAGTTGATGCTGCTGAAGTACGATCGCGTGGAGCAGCCCCGCTGACAGGGGCCGCAGTAGTGGCACGGTGCGCGGCCATTGTGAAAGGCAGTGAGCACCGCCACCCGTCCGATGGTCATCACTCGCTCGCGCCCGTAGCGGGCGGCGATCCGGTCGCGCACCTGTTGCTCGACGCAGTTCAGCGCCATCGGCGGCAGGAATGCGCCATCGGGAAGCTGCGCGAGTTGCTCCGCCTGCCCGGAGACACCGATGAACCGTTCGACGCAATCGTACCACGGCGCGAGCTCGGCGTACCGGATGGGCCAGTCCACGGCGATGCCATCACGGAGGTTGGCCTCGAAGTCGAGGTCACTCATGCGATACACCTGCCGCCCCCAGATCACCGACTTGCCTCCCATCTGTCGCGCACGGAACCAGTCGAACCGCTTGTTTTCCGGCGTGCTGTACGGGTTGTCGACATCATCAGTCCAGAACCGCTGGCTGATCTCGTCGAAGCTCACGGACTTCCTTTGCACCGATTGACGCGCGTCGACCGCCCGCCGGTCACCGAGGCCGCGAAACGGCATCTCGAAGGGTTGTACATGCTCGCGCGAATCAGCTTCCGGAGTCAATGATCGGCCGGCTTCGAGCACCAGCGTGCGCAGGCCAAGCCGCGTCAGTTCCTTGGCCGCCCAGCCGCCCGTCATGCCAGAGCCGACGACGATGGCGTCGTATACCGGTGCGATGTCGCGCGTCATGCGTCGACCAGCGCGTTGCCGTCGTAGCGCATTGGCATAGGGTAGGTGTGCAACGTATCGCGCATGCCGACCTCGGAGGTGCAGTACCCCCACACGGTCAGATACTTGAGCATGGCGAACCAGTGATCGTTGGCGGCGGTGTCGGACGTCGCGCGCATGGCAGTCACTTCGGCGTCGGAAGTCTCGAGCAGCGCGATCTGCTGTGCGGGTGTACCAGTCGCGAATTTCTGCCCGAATCGGGCCATGCTGCGGGCGTCCAGCTCCGCGATCCCGCGCAGGAATCGGTCACGATCAGCGGGTGGATACCAGCCGCCGAGCATGGTGTCGATGAAGGCCGTCACGTTGGCCTGTATTGCGCCGGGTGTGGCGCTGGCAGGAATGATATGTTCGGCGGCGATCGCGACGCTATTCGCCGCCTGCGCGTCGAGCACTGCCATGCGCCCGATATCCTCGGCGGTCGCGCGATGCGCATCGCGACCAAGCGTCAGCAGGTCCTGCGCCGACAGTCGGTTGACTGCCGTCAGACCACTGGCCGCCACCATCCATTGCAATAATTCCCGCCGGTCCACGGTTATGCCTCGCCTTTCGGGAAGACCGTCTTTCCGCCCGTCACCGTGCGCACGACCCTGATGTCCTTGATCGTATTCGGATCCACGTCATGCGGGTCCTTTTCCAGGAGCACGAAGTCGGCCAGCTTGCCAGCCGTGATCGACCCCTTCAGCTGTTCCTCGTACGAGGCGTAGGCGCCGTGCTGGGTGGCGATCATCAGCGCCTGATCGACCGTCACACGCTGATTCGCCCCCCACACATGCCCGCGGAAGTCGCGACGCGTCACCATCGACTGCAGCGCCATCAGCGGCTCGAACGGCCCCGGACCGTAGTCACTCGCACCGGGCACCTTGATGCCAGCGTCAAGGAATGACTTGTGCGCAAACATCGACTGCATCTTCTCGTCGCCGTAGCGCTCCCACTTCTCGCCATGGTAATACACGTAAGTCCAGAAGGGCGTCGGGATCGAGCCGGTTTTCGCAATGCGCGCAATCAGTGATGGATTGACCAGCGAACAGTGTTCGATGCGATGGCGCCGGTCGGCTAGCGGCCATTGCGCCAGTGCGCGTTCGTAGGCCGTGAGCACCATGTCGATCGTGACGTCGCCGTTGGCGTGAATGCCGACCTGCCACCCTTTGCTGTGTGCATCGTCCACGGCATCGTGAATCTCCTGCTGCGTCATGGTCAGGATGCCATAGTCACTGGTGCCGACGAACGGGGTGCTCATGCGCATCGTGCGTTCCGACGCAGAGCCATCGGCAGCATATTTCACACCGCCGACGCGCACCCACTCATCGCCAAAGCCGGTGCGGACCCCCGCGTCGCGCAACAGCGGAAACGCCTTGCCACGGATCATCAGGTACGCGCGATGCCGGAGTTCGCCTGCCGCACGAACATCCTCGTACGCACGGATGTTGTCGACACCCGCGCTCAGGTCGTGGACCGTGGTGAGCCCCGACGCCGTGTAGAGAGCCGAGATGTGGGCCATGCCACGGCGTGATCGATCACGTTCCTGTTCCGGCGTGAAGACGTCGCGCTTGCCCACGGTGTCGAAGACATCGGTGGCCAGCTCGGCCACCCATCCATTCGGTGTGCCATCAGGATCGCGAAAGAACCGACCGCCGGTGGGGTCCGGAGAATCCTTCGTGATGCCCGCCAGGGCGAACGCCTGCGAGTTGTACCACCCCGTATGGCCACCTCGGTGATGCACACCCACCGGATGATTGGGCGCCACTTCATCCAGATCCCGGCGGTGCAACGGCCGGCCATCGGTGAGCTTGGTGTCGTCGAACATGTATGCGTCCACCCAGAACCCTGGTGGCGTCGTCGCCGCCTTCTTCGCGATCGCCGCCTTCAGGGCACCGATGCTGCGCAGATTGGCATCGACGTCGAACAGTTCGGTCACGCCGCGCGGATGGTTGTGCGTGTCGATGAAGCCGGGCACGACGGTCATGCGTGCCGCATCGATGACTCGCGTCCGCCGCGACGCGAGATTGCGAATATCCGCGTTGCTGCCGACCGCCAGAAAGCGTCCCTCGCGCACCGCGAACGCCTGCGCACGGGGTCGCGCCGGATCGCTGGTCAGGACTCGAGCGTTGATCACGATCAGGTCGGCCTCGATGCCCGCGCCGCGCTGCGGCATCGCTGGCAGCGCGAGTGTGCCAGCCGAGGCCCTGATCGTCCGCGGCACCGCCGCTGCGCCAGCCATCAGTGCGCTCAGTCGGAGAAAATCCTTTCGGCTGATGCTACCCATGTGCGGTACCCGTCCCGGAGTGAGGTGGCAAAATTGCGGCAGAGGGCCAGATTGTCCGCCACGGTCCAGCCGACGTTGTCCAACGCTCTGTGCAAGAGGAACCTGTATGCGGATCCAGTCACGCACCACCCGGCTCTTTCAGGCGCTGGCCATAGTGCCCGTCATGGCGACCGCGCAGGGGCGATCCACTGCGACCGCGACCGCGACCTCCGACTGGCCCCGGGCAACGCCGGCCTCGGTCGGCCTCAACGCTGCCGTCCTCGATTCCCTCGACGCCGAGATCAAGGCCGGCCAGTACGGCTACGTTGATCGCATGCTGGTGATCCGGCACGGCAAGATCGCCTTCGACGGGCGCTACCCGCAGGACTATGACACGGCGTACCGCGATTCGATGCGTGTTCCGAACGCGCTCAATGCCCATGACATGACCGGGCCGTACAACTACTTCAACCCCTGGTGGCATCCGTTCTACCAGCGCGGTGAGCTGCACACACTGCAGTCGGTGACGAAGACCATCGCATCCGTCGTCATCGGCGTCGCCGTCACGCGTGGCGACTTTCCGTCGATCGATACGCCCGTGCTGAAGTTCTTCGACACCACCAGGGTGAAGAACATCGATGATCGCAAGCGACGCATGACCGTGCGGCACCTGCTCACCATGACCGGTGGCATCGACTGGAACGAGACTCTGCCCTACATCGACCCGAACAACACCGCCAGCGGACTGGAAGCGAGCCCCGACTGGGTGCGGTTCACGATCAACCGGCCGATGATGCGGGAACCGGGCACGGTCTTCAACTACAGCAGTGGCGAAAGTTCGGTGCTGGCGTTCGTCTTCAGCCAGGCCACCGGCATGGACCTCGAGGAGTATGCATCACGCCATCTGTTCGCACCAATCGGGCTCACGAAGTGGTTCTGGAAGCGCACGCCATCGGGGTCACTCGATACCGAAGGTGGACTCTATCTCGACGCTGCCGATCTTGCGCGCATCTGGTACCTGTACACCCAGGGTGGTCTCTGGAACGGCACACGCGTGGTCAGTGCCGACTGGGTCAGACTCTCCGTCTCGCCGCTGGTTCCGGTCGGCACCTCCACCAACGGCCCGATGTACGGGCTCAAATGGTGGCTGTATCGCGATCCGATCGACAGCACACGGTTCGTCTGGTCCGGCTCCGGATTCGGCGGACAGTTCCCGCTGGCATTTCCCGATCTCGACCTGGTGGTCGTCTTCAACTCCTGGAACATCCTCCCCGGGCAGAAGGGCATCCCATTGCGCCGGATGCATACGCGGCTCGCCAAGGCGGTGACCGGCCGATAGCGGCGCGTGATGCCTTTGCCACGCGACTACACTGTGCCGATGCGCGACTTCCTCAATCCCGAGCTCAGCCTCCTCGCCTTTCAGCGGCGCGTGCTCGCGATGGCCGAAGATCGTACCACGCCACTGCTCGAACGCCTGCGGTTCCTGGGCATCGTCTGCAGCAACATCGACGAGCTGTACATGGTTCGGATGGCCGAGCTGCGCCTCGCGGCACTCGACAAGACCATCGCGCGCCAGACGGACCATGGCGACGGGCTCTCGGCCGGCGATCGCCTGCAGGCCGTTGAACGAGAGATCGAGGCCATCCTCGCAGCGCAGGAGCAGTGTGCGGTCGAGTGTGTGCGCGATGCCGAGGCGCACGGCGTACGCCTGATGACATGGGCGTCATTGTCCGACATTGAACGCAGCACGCTCTGCACGCGCTACCTCGACGAGATTCAACCCGATCTTTCGCCGTTTGCGATCACCCTCAGCCCCGGCGTCCCGCTGCCGCATCTGCCGCATCTGGGGCTGTTCGTGGCGATCGTGTACCGCGCCCACGGCGCCGAACGCACCCATCTCGCCGAGCACGAGTTGCCACGGGACGTTCCGCGCCTGCTGGACGTGCCCGGGCGCGCAGGAGCGGTGATCGCGATCGAGGAAGTGCTGCGGGCGAACGCACACCTGCTCTATCCGAATGCGGTTGTCGAAGGCGCATACCTCTTCCGCGTCACGCGCGGTGGCGATCTGCACCTGCAGCACGATCGGGCGAACGATCTGCTCGATGCAGTCTCGGATGCCACCATGCGACGCCCGCACAACCCGGCGGTGCGCGTCGAAGTCGAAGCCAGCATGCCGTCACCGGTCAGCGCGCTGATTCTCGACAACCTGCATCGCGATGCGCTCGGCCGCGACATGGCCATCACCGTCAACACCGTGCAAGTGGTGGATGGACTGCTGGATCTGCGCTGCCTCCAGACACTGCCGCTGCCGACCGACCCGTCGCTCGAGTATCCCCCGCTGCGCGCGCGCGCGGTCGTTCCGGCGCAGCGCTCGATGGTGGAGGCGATCCGAGCCGGTGACGTGCTGGTGCACCATCCATTCGAGTCGTTCGACGAGACGGTCGTGCGCTTTTTCGTGGAAGCGGCCGCCGACCCGCAGATGACCGCGATTGCCACGACCTTGTATCGCGTCGGCAATCCGTCACCGATCGTGGAAGCGCTGCTGACGGCGGCGCGCGCGGGCAAGCGTGTGTTCGCGCTGGTCGAACTGCAGGCCCGTTTTGACGAGGAGCACAACGTGCAATGGGCGCGGGCACTGGAGCGCGCCGGCGGGCGCGTGGTGTATGGGATTCCCGGGCTGAAGGTGCACGCCAAGGTGGCCCTCGTGGAACGACGCGAAGACGATCGTCTCGCACGCTACGCCCACGTCGGCACGGGGAATTACAATCCCAGGTCGGGACGGCAGTACACCGACCTGAGTCTTTTCTCGGCGCGCGAGGAGATCACGACCGACGTCGCGACCCTGCTCGATGCACTCGCCACTGCCACGTATCCGGTGAATGGCCTGACACACGGTGCGTTGGTGGCGCCCGTGCAGCTGCTGCCGTCGCTCCTGGAGCGTATCGAGCGGGAAGCCCAACATGCGCAGGCAGGTCGTGCGGCCACGATCGCGATCAAGGTGAACGCGCTGGCCGACCGCGAGATTGTCCAGGCGCTGTATCGCGCCGCGCAATCCGGTGTGCAGATCGATCTGGTCGTGCGCGGCATCTGCACCCTGCGGCCGGCGCTGGCCGGCGTGTCGGACCGAATTCGCGTGGTCTCGGTGGTGGGGCGTTTTCTCGAACATTCGCGCATCTATCGGTTCGAGAACGGTGGCGACGTGGAGTACCTGATCGGGTCTTCGGATCTCCGGCCGCGAAACCTGCGCCGCCGCGTGGAAGTGCTGGTGCCAGTAATGGACGCGGGCAACCGGGCCCGCCTCGACGATATCCTGGCGCGGTACCTGGCCGACGGCACGGCATGGGAGCTCGATGCCCAGGGTGGCTACTCCCGGAGATCGGATGGCGCCCCCAGTGCGCAAGTCACGTTCGCGGAAGACTTTCCGCTCGGCTAGTGCGGATGCCAGCTTTCGTCCTCGCGTCACGCGTCTGTACCGGCACCTCCTCCCTGCCCCACCGAAGGTCGTCATGAAACGCCATGTTCTGCTCTACGGGCTGCTGGCCGGCGTGCTGATCGCGGTGCTCAGGTTCGTCGAGTTCCGGTACCTCATCCTCACGCATTCGGTCGAGATCTACGGCGGCCTGATTGCGGCGCTGTTCGCGGCCCTCGGGATCTGGCTTGGTGTGACACTCACCGGCCGGCCCGAACGAGTCGTGATCAAGGAGGTCTCCGTCCCCGCCGCGCCGAGTTTCGTGGCCGATCCGGGGCGTCGCGAAGCCCTTGGCATCACCAAGCGTGAGTTCGAGATTCTCGAGCTGATGGCGGCCGGCATGAGCAACAGGGAGATCGCCGAGCGCATTTTCGTCAGCGAGAACACTGTGAAGACACACGCCAGCCGGCTGTTCGACAAGCTGGGGGCGCGGCGCCGGACGCAAGCCGTCAACACCGCCAAGCTCTCTGGATTGATTCCCTGACGTCATCCCAAGGGATGATTTTCAGGGCGACGGCGGAAAACCATGACGCTGCGCCATGGTTGCGTTGCTTTGGCTCGCGCATTGGATCGGTCGCGCTACCGTTTGAAACATGCCTGGTAGCCGGAAGGCACTCGATCGATGGCTCAAGGCGATGCCCTTCCGCACGCCGACCGATGAGCCACGGCTGGGTGGCATTGCCGAGACCCCCAAAGTTGCGGAACCATAGCAAAACTGCTACATTGTGAGAGTCGATGGCTGGCGAAGCAATGCGGTACCGGAAGCCGCTCAAGTTTGTCGCCGGCTGAGAGAAGGCCATGAAGGCGATGCCGGACGATGCGCAGGACGTGTTTGGGCAGGCGCTGATGCGTGCGCAATACGGCGATCACGTGCCGGGCGCGCGACCGTTTGGCGAGGGAGTGCCGCGAGACGTGGTGAAGCTTTCAGAGGATGACGATGGAGAGACATATCGTGCGGCCTGTGTGGTCGCGTTCGCAGGGGTGGTGTACTTGCTCGACGTTTTTCAGAAGAAGTCGAAGTCAGGCAGAGCGACGCCCCAGGAAGACATCGACCGGGTGACGGCTCGGTACAAAGCGGCGAAGAAGGATTACAGCGAGAGCAACGCCACGTATCTCGCGCTAGCCGCAGCGGCACAGGCGACGCCAGGGAAGGGACCACCGATCAAGGCGAAGAGGCAGGGCAGAAAGCCGTAGTTGACGGACACCTCAAGGAGAGGCCGCCATGACCAGGACAAGCGACGCGACGACTGCTGTGAAGCGCGCGGTGGAGAGCAACATGGTTGAGGCCGGGGAGATCGCCTTCAGCCCCATGCACGACAACGTCTTTGAGGCGATGGGGCTCCCTGACGCGGACCAACGCCTTGCGAAGGCGGAAATGGCGCGCGTGATCGCACTCATCGTTCAAGCGAAAGGATGGAACCAGAAGCGCACGGCCAAGGCACTGGGCATTGCGGCATCGGACGTCTCAGACTTGTTGCGAGGAAAACTCAAGCGCTTCAGCCAGGAGCGACTCGAGCGGTTTCTCAACGCGCTCGACATGGAGATACGCATTCAGATCGGACCGCGCCCTGTGTGGAAACAACAGGCAGGCGTGACCGTCGAACGGGTCGCGAGCTTCTGAGAACTGCCGGAGTATGCGGCGCCGAACCGCCAAGCTCTCTGGATTGATTCCCTGACGTCATCCCAAGGGATGATTTTCATGGCGACGGTGGAAAATCATACCAATGGGTGACTGCGGACGCAGGGCGCCGGACGCAGCCTGGTGCTCACAAACCCCAGCCAGGGAGTCCGGATGAAGAACACTGTCGTGAGGTTCGGCTTGTACGCCGGCGGAATGTTGTCGGTGCTGATGGTGCTGACGATGGGTATCGCCAAACTGATGGGTTCGACACCGAGTGGCGGCATCGGAATGGTGATCGGCTACACCACGATGGTGCTGTCGTTCATCTTCGTCCACTTCGGGATCCGGTCGTACCGTGACACGGTGATGGGGGGCAGTGTGCGCTTCTGGCCGGCGTTCCGGGTCGGACTGCTGATCTCGCTGATCGCCTCGATCTGTTATTCGGCCACATGGCAGGTGGTCTACCCCGTGATGCTGCCGGACTACGCGGAGAAGTACGCAGCGGCGGCGGTGAAACAGGCGGAGGCGAACGGAGCGTCGCCGGCCGAGGTCGAGAAGACACGGCGGCAAATGGCGGCGTTCGTGATTCAGTACAGGAACCCGTTCTACAACTTTGCCGTGACCCTGCTCGAGCCGAGTCCGATCGGCCTGCTGGTGTCGCTCATCAGCGCCGGCGTCCTTTCCCGACGGCGGCGGGAGCCACTGTCCACTCTGGGCAGCGCGGTGTCCTGAAGCGGGGACTCCGGGGGGGCTGGATGACCGTAAGTCGTTGTCCCACAACGAGGTTCGTCTGGGTACGGCCTATGCATTTCTCCCGCTCGACAGCACCGTTTGTGTCTCTTCCCGGAGTGGCACCATGATCCGTCGGTCCCTCACGTTGTACGCCGCCATCACGATGGTCGCAGTGTCGTCGACCACGCCGGCCATGGCGCAGGACAGCCGGCCCTGGTACAGCGCCGAAGGCGAGCAGGACGGCTTTTCGGGCGAAGAGCTCGACAACCTCGTCGGTTCGATCGCGCTGTACCCGGACGCGTTGCTGGCGCAGGTGCTGGTGGCGGCCACCTTCCCCGATCAGATCGAGGAGGCGGCGCGTCATGTGCGGGCCAACGGCACCAACGGCATCGATGACCAGCCGTGGGATGTGAGCGTGAAGGCGGTGGCCCACTACGCGCCGGCGATCAACATGATGGCCGACAAGCTCGACTGGACAACGGCACTTGGCCGCGCCTACGCCGCGCAGTCGAGCGATGTGATGGCGGCGGTGCAGCGTTTGCGCGCGCTGGCCGACGCGCAGGGCAACCTGCGATCGACGGCGCAGCAGTCCGTGATCCGCGACGATCGCAACTACATCATCACGCCGACCCAGACGCGGCTGATCTATGTGCCGGTCTACGACCCGTACGTCGTCTACACCCGGCCGGTCTTCGGCAGCGGCTTCTCGAGTCGCTTCTGGTCGTTCGGCGTCGGCTTCCCGATTGGCAGCTGGCTCTCGTACGACTTGAACTGGCGCGCCCGCTCGGTCTACTACGACGGGTGGAATGTGGGGTACTTCGGCAACGCCGGCGGCTGGCGCGGGCGCTCGCGCCCCTTCATTCAGATCACCAACGTCTACATACATCCGCGCTATCGGTCGGTGTACTTCAATCGCGATGTCTTCCGCCGTCGCGTGGTGTACAGCAACATCGACCGGTACCCAGGTCTGCACCGCGACACGCGATTCGGTCGTCGCGACGGCGGCTACAGCGATTCACGGAATCGCGGGCGGTACGATGGCGGGCGGTACGATGGCGGGCGGTACGATGATCGGCGGTACGATGGCGGCCGCTACGATGGCGGCCGGTACGATGGTGGGCGGTACGATGGTCGGCGGTACGATGGTCGGCGGTACGATGGTGGCCTGCGCGACGTACCGGATCGCGATCGCGACGATGGCCGCGACTGGCGGAATGACAATCGCCGCGACGGCAACCCTAACCGCGGTCGCGAAGTGGGCGACGGTCGCGGTGG
>CAYMQV010000009.1:25649-35085 GCA_964392395.1 uncultured Gemmatimonadaceae bacterium | reverse complement strand
GTGGGCGACGGTCGCGGTGGCTCGATTGGCCAGAATGGCAGGGGTGGCGGGGGTGGCAACGATCGTGGCCGTGATGACTCACGTTCGAACGATCGTGGCCGCTCGTCGGAAGTCGAACGTGGCCCGTGGCAACGGAACGAACAGCCGATGATCGATCCGCGTCGTGCGGAACCGCAGCAGCAGGCGCAAGCGCCGCAGGGCGGCGGGAACAACGGGAATTCAGGCAACAACGGCCGTGGCGGCGGGCGGGGCGGTGATCGTCAGGCACGCGGTCGCCCGAACTTCTGACGTCGTCACCCGCGCAGCGCCGGTTCATCTTCGGCGCTGCGCGCGGGTCAACACACGATCGAGCGCATTCGAGAACGCCTGCTTGTCCTTCGAGCCGTAGCTCGCGTGCCCTCCGGTTTCGACCCCGGTGCTGCGCAAGCCTTCCATGAAGTTGCGCACCGACAGTCGTTCGCCGATGGTTTCAGTGGTGTACTCCTCCCCTCGAGGATCGATCACGATCACCCCTTTGGGGACGAGGAGGGCCGCCAGCGGAATGTCTGCGGTCACGGCCACATCACCGAACGTGGCATGTTCGGCGATGTACAGGTCCGCCACATCCGGGCCACCATCCACGCGCACCGCGCGCAGATGCGGATACCCCACCGGCAGCTGCAGCCGCATGTTCGCGACCAGGACCGTCTCGAGCGCGAGCCGCTCCGAGGCGCGATAGCACACCTCCTTCACATCGCGCGGCGCGGCATCGGCATCGAGCCAGAGTTTCATGCCATCAGGCTACACAATCGGACCGCTGAACGCGACGGATGGTGCGGCCCGAGACAAGCCGTCACCGCTCCGGACCGTACGTCTCGAGGATCCGTCATCATCGTGTCGCCCGATCGCCAAGGCACGAGCGCTTCAGCGGACCGCTCGGCTCGCGAGCGATCCGCTGGCTGGATCAGAACCCGCTGACGTTCAAACGGCCGCCAGTGACCGTCCGGCCGGCGAGCGACGCTGTCGGCACGACACTCGAGAGAATGGCTGCCTTGATCTGCGCCGCCGTCGCCCCCGGGTGCGTGGCAGCGTACAAGGCCGCCGCGCCCGTCACATGCGGCGTGGCCATCGAGGTGCCGCTGTAGCTGGCATAGCCCGAGGTGATGTTGCGGCGGCTGCCCGCGGGCACCGTAGAGAAGATGCTGCTGCCCGGTGCACCGATGTCGATCGTGGTGGAGCCATAGTTCGAGAACGAGCTGAGCCCCCCCGTGCTGTTCATCGACGCGACCGAGATCACGTTAGCGTTCGGATACTCGGCCGGATAACACGACGACGTTTCACAATTCACGGTGCTGTTGCCAGCCGCCGCCACGAACAGCACCCCAGCGGCGTTGGCACGCTCGATGGCATCCTGCAGCGCCTGCGAGAATCCTCCTCCGCCCCACGAATTGTTGGTGGCAACGATGTTCAGGCCGCGCAGCTTCAGGTTGGTGAAGTAGTCGATGGCCTTGACCGCATTGGCGGTGGTGCCGCCATTGGTGCCGAGGAACTTGGCATCGAGGAGCCTGATGCCGGACCAGCACATGCCGGCCACACCCGTGGCATTGCCACCAACGCCACCGATGGTGCCGGCGACGTGCGTGCCATGGTCATCATTCAGGCCATCGAAGACCGAGCTGTTGTTGCCATCGAAGTCCCATCCGTAGACGTCATCCGTCAGCCCGTTGCCATCGTCGTCCCGATTGTTGCCCGGCGTTTCATACGGGTTCGTACCCACGTTGCCGGCAAGGTCGGCGTGTGTGTACATGTAGCCTTCGTCGATGATGCCGACGTAGACACCGCTGCAGTCGGTCTTGTTGTTGCCCCACGCGGTGACGGCCTGACTGCCGAAGCCAGTACCCATGCCCCAGAGTTGTCCGCTGGTCACGTATGGATCGTTCGACACGGCTTCGTGCTGGTAGATCCAGTTTGGCTCTGCGTACTCGACATCAGGGTCATCTCGAAGCGCGGCAACGGCCGCCGTGACCTCCATGGTGGTGCTGAGCAGTTCCACACCGTCAGCGTCGCCGCGACGCCGCATGGCCGCGGTGAAAATCCGCTCGCGCGTCGTCGCGCGCGCAGCCCGCCGTCCCCGTGTCCGGCCAGCCTCGGTCACGCCGCGCCGGAACTTGACGATCATCTCGCCCGCGACGAATTGCGGTGGCCCCGACTGCACCAGCGCAGCAACCTGCGGCAGGACGGCGCTCTCAGGCGTCGTCGGCACCGTCGGGGCTTGCTCGGATGCACAGGCCGTGATCATCGCGAGGGACGCAATCGTGAATGCGCGCCGTGCAACGAGATGGTGCTGACTCCAGTGAACACTCGACATGAGGAACTCCATCTCCTGGGGGGACAGCGGGTGGTTGCGATCCAACCTTCCCTGCAGCGCACGCCCAGTCAAGCGGCCAGCATCAGGGAATCGACAGCGTCGCGAGCACCCCGGCATCGGCGTCAAACACCACGCGCTGCGGTGCCGATGACAGCACGACTGGTGCGGGCAACGTCACGGTCGCCTGCGCCGGAATCGCGAGTGGCACCCGCGTCGTTCGACCGTTGGCATCGGTCACGTCGACCGACAGCGTGAGACGATAGGGTGGAAAACGGGTGCCTTGCGTGACGGTCACCATCACCTGCTTTGCGGTCGCGTCCCACTTCCAGGTTGCTCGCAGCTCCGCCACGCCCGGCTTGCGCAGCCACTGATCAAAGAACCATTCCAGCGAACGCCCTGCGGTCCGTTCAAACTCCGCCTGCAGGTCGCTGGTCATGGCGTTGCCGTGCCGGTGCGCCGCATAGTAGGCGCGAATACCGCTGAAGAACGCCGAGTCGCCGATTTCGCGCCGCAGCATGTGCAGCACGAAACCCGCCTTCTGATACACATTGGAATTGAGGACGCGACTGACGTCGTCGAGCTGTTCGTTGATCACCGGCAGCTCGTAGGTGATCTTCGCCTTGAGCACCTGCGCACGCATCGCGACGCGGTCGGCCATGAATGCACTGTCGCCGTGGGCATGTTCCGTCCAGAGCGCCGCGAAGTAGGTGGCGAACCCCTCGGACAACCAGACATGCGGCCACTCGCGTTCCGTGACCGCATCGCCAAACCACTGGTGCGCAGTCTCGTGTGCGATCAGGCTTTCGCTCGGGCTTCCCGGCCGGAACAGGCTCCCGGCGTAGAAGATTGCGGCCGCATTCTCCATCCCGCCGTAGCGCGTCGATGATGCGACGTGGGCGAGCTTCTCGTACGGATAGGGGCCGGCGAGTCGCGAAAACAGTGAGACGATCTCGCCGGCGCGGGCAAAATTGCCCGGGACAAAGGCACGCTGCGCCGGTGTCGTCCAGACCGACTGGCGGACGCACCCAGGCAACTCGCCGAGTCCGCACGCCGTATCGCCCAGTTCGACCACGGCGAACGGTGCGACGCCGATGACCATGACGGCGGTGTAGATGGGTCGCAGCGAGCGCCATCGCGTCCGCACCATCGGGACCGGTCCGCGGGCAGGCTCCGGCGTCTCTTCGAGCAGGGTGCCGTTCGCAATCACGCGGTGCGTCGCTGGTGCGCGCACATTCCACTCCACCAGCGCTTTGTCGCTGGGATGATCCACGACGGCCAGCCACTGCCGGGCGCGATCGGGAAAATTATCGCCGAACGCCGTCCAACCGGTGGAGTCGCGGCGGAAGATCAGCCCATCGGTCGGCATCCCGCGGTAGAAGAGCGAGACGCTGATCGTATCACCGCCTCCCTCGGGCAGCGCGACCCCGACGCGGTCACCCGCTCGGCTGACCGGCGCAGTCCGTGCATTCACGCGTGCGGAGTCGACCACCATGCCGGCCATGAGATCGAGCGACAGCGTGGAGACCTTTGCGGTCCGGTGCGCGGTGATCGTCGATACGAATCGAATCGTGTCGGGGAAGGCCGCCGCGGGAAAATCGACCCGGAATGCGTACAGTAAGACGTCGACACCTGGCCGACTGCCCCCGGTACGGCTGGCCGAGGGTTGCGAAAACGCGGGTGTCGTCGCCGCGGCGCCGCTGACCAGCAGCATGAGAAGTGCCATGAGAAGTGCACGGAGTCGTCGCATGCCGGAGAAAGCTGTCCGCGGAAGAGACCTGCGCAATCGGGGTGTGTCCGAACGTCGACGCCACGCATCTCCCGTGCGCCGAACACCGACGCAGCGGTTGTCCGGCACCGCACCATCCGATACGATCCCTTTGCACCACCCTCTCAAGGTCACCATGGCTCCGTCTCGCGCGTTCCGACTCCCGCTCGTTGCCTCGTTCGCGTTCTGCGCAGCCGCAGTCGCCGCTCCAGCCGTTGACGCCCAGCTCGCCACGGCGCCGGTCCTGCTGCTTGGCCGGACCCAGGACGGCACGCTCTCGCGCCCCGATCCGACGCTCAACGAAAAGGGGCGGTTCCAGGTCTTTCGTCTCGACGTGAAGGTCGGGCAACGATATGCGATCGTGATGCGCGCCGATGACTTCGATTCGTACCTGTCGGTGGCCCGACAGGTGAATGGCCTGACCGACTATCTCGCCTCCGATGACGACGGGGCCGGCAACTCGAATGCTCGCCTCAGGTGGACGCCGCGGGTGGCTGGCACCTACTACCTCGTCGCCCAGTCACTCAAGGACGACGGTGTCGGCAACTTCACCGTGCGCCTCGACACGCTGCCCGCCGTGATCATCACGCCACCGAAGATGGTGACGATGGGTGCGCCGATGACCGGCGAGCTGACCGAAACCGATCCGACGGTGGATGACAAGGGCGCCTACTTCGATCTCTACAAGCTCTCGGCCCGCAAGGGGCAGAAGCTGCTGATCGAGATGGCGTCGGGCGACATCGACTCGTTCGTCGGGATCGGCCGCCTGACCGCTGACTCGCTGCTGATCGATGAAACGGATGATGACGGCGGCGGCGCGAAGAACTCCAGGCTCCGATACACGGTCAAGGAAGATGGCGAGTACATCATCCGTGCCCAGGCGCTCGACGCCAACAGCACCGGCAGCTACACGATCAAGGTGTCCGAGCGCGTGATCCGACCGCCGACGATTCTCAATCTCGCCCCGAACACCCTCGTCTCTGGCACACTCACCGACGGCGCACAGGAATCGGATGACGGATCGCTCTACAATCTGTACCGGGTCGCCGTGCGGGCGGGCGAAACGGTCACGATCACGATGCGATCGACCGAGTTTGACAGCTACCTCGTGCTCGGTCAGATGACGGATGGCGAGTGGTCACAGATCGCGTTCGATGATGACGGCGGCGGCGGCAACAACGCACGCCTCGCGCACACCTTCGATGCCGCGGGCGAGTATCTCATCCGCACCAACACGGTGGGAGCGGGCAAGACCGGCCCGTATACCATCCGTGTCGACCGTGCGGCATCAGCCACGCCGCGGCCCGCGCGTCGACCGTAGTCGGGATGTCATGTGATGCCAGTGCACCCGGGGAGCATCACGAGCGTCACCCCCGGTGCGCTGACCGGCGATCCGGGCTGGCGCCATGAGCGCCGCGAGCGCCGCGACCCAACGATCGCGACGCTTCATCATCATTGGTGCGGGCTTCTCCGGCATCGGAATGGCCATCCGGCTTCGCCAATCCGGTATCGATGACTTCATCATTCTCGAGCGCGCAGGCGCCGCTGGCGGAACCTGGCGGGACAACAGTTATCCTGGCTGCGCCTGCGACGTACAGTCATCGCTCTATTCGTTCTCGTTCGCGCCAAATCCGGACTGGAGCCAGTCATACGCAACACAGCCGGAGATCTGGGCATACCTGGAGCGGTGCGTTGCGGAGTACGATATCGGCCGACACATCGAACTCGGGCAGGATGTCACCGCCGCGACCTGGAGCGACGCGGCGCAACGGTGGACCGTCGCGACAGCCAGCGATGTCTGGACGAGTCAGATGCTCGTCATGGCGTCGGGGCCCCTGAGCGAACCGGCGATACCGTCGATTCCCGGGCTCGAGTCGTTCCGCGGCCCGGTGTTTCATTCGGCGCGATGGGATCACACGCTGAACCTCACGGGGCAGCGCGTGGCGGTCGTGGGAACGGGCGCATCCGCGATCCAGTTCGTCCCGAAGCTCCAGCCACGTGTCGCGCACCTGGATCTCTACCAGCGCACGCCAGCCTGGATCCTGCCGCGCTGGGATCGCGCGGTTCCAGCCTGGCGGAAGTCGATGTACCGGCGCTTACCCGTCATGCAACGGCTCCAGCGTGGCGCCCTCTTCGCCGTGCGCGAGTTGCTCCACTTTCCGTTCCGGCACCCGGGGGCAGCTGTGGTCGTCGAGTCGGCGGCACGGCGACACATGCAGTCACAGGTCGCAGATGCATCTCTGCGCGCCCGGCTGACGCCGAGCTACCGTATCGGCTGCAAACGCATCCTCGTCTCGGACGACTACTACCCCGCGGTGACGGCGCCAAATGTGTCGTTGGTCACCGACGCGATCGCGACCGTCACGGCGACTGGCATCACCACTGCCACCGGCGAGGAGCGGGCGGTCGACCTCATGATCCTCGGCACCGGATTTCGTCCGACGGACCCACCGCTGGCGCCACGCATCTTCGGGCGGAACAACGTGTCGCTGGCCGAGTGCTGGAGTGGAAGCCCAGCGGCGTACATGAGCACGACGGTGGCGGGATTCCCGAATTTCTTCATGCTTCTCGGTCCGAATACCGGTGTCGGCCATACATCGGTCGTCCTGCTGGCCGAGGCGCAGATCGAGCACGTGCTGGCGTTGTCGCGCGCACTGAATCGGCAGGGAGCCGCTGCGGTCGAACCAAGCGTGGCGGCACAACGACAGTACATTTCGTGGATCGACCGCCGGCTCGCGACAACCGTCTGGAATCGTGGCGGGTGCAGCAGTTGGTATCTCGATCGGACCGGGCGAAATTCCACACTGTGGCCAGACGGCATCGGCGCCTTCCGACGCCGGGTGTTGGAACCGCAGCTGGCGGACTACGTCTTCACTCCTCGCGCCGCAACGTAACGGCAAACACCACTTCGCAGCGTGACTGCCGGAGCTCAGATGACCGCGTCGACTCAGCCGATGGAATCGCCGTCAGCGCGGCAACGCATCGAAGGAAGAATCGCGCGACTGCTGGCGGGATTGCCCGGGTCGTGGCTGCTGCGACTGATTGGCGAACGACCGCGTGTGGTTGATGGACTGACGCTGGATGGCCACGTGCAGTTCGTGCTGAATGTGCGGAACCGGTTGCCCCAGCTGTTGATGAGCGAGCCGACACCCGCGGCAGGCCGGCGCCGCTATCAGCGTGATGTTCTCGCCGCGACGACGGGATCGGGCGCTCGCCCCACGCGCGTGAAGGCCGTGCGCGATTTGATGATCGATGGCGCCGCCGGGCCGATGTGCGCGCGACACTACGCGCCCAACCGGAATGAGACAGATGCTCCAGAACCGATCCTCCTCTTCATCCATGGCGGCGGATTCGTCAATGGTGATCTGACGACGCATGACGAGCCGTGCCGGGTGCTCTGTCAACAGGCGGGAATTCACGTTCTGAGCATCGCCTACCGACTGGCGCCGGAGCATCCGTTTCCAGCCGCGCTGGATGATGTGCACGCCGCATTTCGCTGGTTGCAACAGGAAGCAGGAAGTCTTGGTGCCGACCCGACGCGCGTGGCCATTGGCGGCGACAGCGCGGGGGCGAACCTCGCCACCGTGGTGGCGGCAGCACTGGCGCAGCAGGGCCGCACGCCATCGGCGCAGCTGCTGATCTATCCCACGGTGGACATGGACTCTCGATCACCTTCGAGAGAACTCTTTGGCCGCGGGTACATCCTCACCAGTGCCGACATGGACGCGTTTCGCCGTCTCTACATTGGCGCACCGCCGATCGCGACGCACGATCCGCGCTCGAGTCCTCTGTTCTGCACTGAGCCGGCCAGGCTTCCTCCGACCGTGCTCACGACGGCCGGGTTCGATCCACTGCGGGACGAGGGTGAAGCGTATGCCGAGATGCTGCGTCTGGCCGGCGTTGCCGTGCGTCTGCGTCGTTTCGGCGGCATGGTGCACGGCTACCTGCACATGACGACGATCGTGCCAGCGGCGCATGCGGCGTTGGTGGAAACGGCGCGGCTCCTGCGCGAGGTGCTGCGGGAGTCGGGCCAGGGCCCGAGCGAGAATCCGAGCGAGAATCCGAGCGAGAATCCGAGCGGGAATCCGAGCGGGAATCCGAGCGGGAATCCGAGCCAGGGCTATCGCGTGTCCTGAGTGTGATCGGGCTCCTTCGCACGTAACGCGTCCAGCTGTGCATCGATTGCGGGCGGAACCAGCAGCGCGTCAGCGATGCCCGCGATCTCTTCAGCTTCGCGCCATGCGGTGATCAACGGGGCCAGTTCACCCTCGAGGGCATGACGTTCGCTATCCTCATGGAGGGCCATTTCGAAGGCCAACCGCATCGACGGAGCGAGCAGCGGCAGGCCACCGGGATTCAGCGTCTCGTCGAACTTGCCGCCGGACGTCAGCGGCCCTCCGGCAAAGGACGCCCGGAATTCGCGCGCGGCGTCGGCGCGCGCAGCGGTCAGCGATTCCGAATGGGCGGCAACCTGGCGCAAGACGGTGTCGAACGCGGGGGCAGCCGAGAGTCGCGCCGTCGCGTCGCTCAACACGCCACCTGACGCGCCGCTGCCATTCGCACGCGCAAGCAACCGGGCGGCGACCCGTGTCGCCTCTGCGCCTGTCAGTACGATGCGCGCATACGAGTGCTTGAGCCGGAGTCCCCATCCCTCCGCCGTATTCGTCGTCACGAGATTCGTATCACGAAGATCGGCACGATAAACCTGCAACCGCTTCCCGTCATGCATGAGTCGTATCGCCCGTGCGCTGTCGATGGCAGACCAGGCGGCGAAGCCAATCAGGCCCGTCATGTGGATGATCGGTGCACCGAAAGCGGCCAGACCCACATACGCCGCGGCGACGCCACTCGAGAGCGCGAGACTCGCCCCGACCGCACCAACCCCAACGGCGCCCGCACCAAGCGCCATGGCGCGGCGACGCCGGGCCGAGAACTCGCGGCCGTAGCGCCACGCCGCCATCTCCGGGAGCAGTGGCGCGCCCACGCGCACGAGCTCGAGCCCCTCGCGCAGGCGTACGAGACTGATCTCGGGCGTCGATGCTCGAACACGCGTGTCGCGAAAGGCACGCTCGCACGCTTCGATGGCTTCCCACCGCTCCTCGATGGGGGTGAGGCACCACCGCAGGCAAGATGGACAGACGACCCACAGCCGGCCCCGAGCGGCGTCGAATGCGAGACGACGACCAACGGGAAACTGCTCGATCTCCTCGTTGGAGCCGAGTGATTTCGAGCAATAGAGACAGGCGGTGTACATGTGCCGAAATCTACGCTCGCCGGGCCCGATGCTGGCCGACCGTCACCGCCGCGGTAGATCACCGCCGCGG
>CAYMQV010000009.1:15018-25549 GCA_964392395.1 uncultured Gemmatimonadaceae bacterium | reverse complement strand
TCACCGCCGCGGTAGATCACCGCCGCGGCAGATCAACGACGACTCATGGCAAGGATGAGCTCCCACTCCACGGAGGTGATCGGCACCACCGACAGCCGTGACACTTTCAGCAGCGCCATGTTCGCCAGCGCCGTACTCGCCTTGATCTCTGGCAGTGTCACCGGGCGCGCCAGCGCCTCGACGGCCTGCACATCCACCATGAACCAGGTCGGCGTCTCTGCGACCGACGCTGGATCGTAGTACGCGTGTGCGGGATCCAGTGCCGTCGGATCAGGGTACCCTTCGCGGACGATTTCACAGATCCCGGCAATCGCGGACGGTTCGGCGTTCGAGTGGTAGTAGAACGCCAGGTCGCCGCGCTTCATGCCGTCACGAAGGAAGTTGCGGGCACCAGTGTTTCTGACGCTGTCCCAGCACGTCGTCCGTTTCGGCGCGGCCTGGAGATCGGCGAAGGAGAACACGTCCGGCTCGGACTTGATGAGCCAGTAGCGGCGCTCGCCGGCTGCGCGCGAGGCAAAGACGTGCGCCCATTTTCCCTGCTCGTAGGGCATCGATTGCGGAACCTTCTTCGCCACCGGCGCCTTCTCACTGCCACCGCGACGAACGGCCGAGGATTCGACGCCGGACTTCGCGCCGGATTTCACGCCGGATTTCGCGCCGGATTTCGCGCCGGGCTTGGCAACCGTCGCACTGCTCTTCTTTGCTGCCATCGTCAGTTATGCCTGTCGCAGGTTGGCCCGTTGCACCCCATTCTACACGCAATTTAGCCGGATCGTGCGGCGCAGGTACCGGTGACCCCGTCCGATCGTGTTCCGGGCACGGCGCACTCCGACACGCCGTGCCGCTGATCGCACCACGACCGATATCTTTCGCTCATGGACACTTCACCGACGCACTATGACGCCTTGGGCGGCGACGCGGGCATCCGCGAGATCGTCGACCGCTTCTACGATCTGATGGATACGTCGCCGGAGGCCGTTCACGTCCGGGCGCTGCACGCCAGGAGCCTGAAAGTCTCGCGAGAGAAGCTGCGGTTGTTTCTCACCGGCTGGACCGGCGGTCCGCAGCTCTACGTCGAACAGCATGGGCATCCCATGCTGCGACAGCGGCATTTCCCGTTCGCGATCGGCGCCGTCGAGCGCGACGAATGGCTCTGGTGCATGACCCGTGCGCTCGACGAGAAAGCGATGGACACCGATCTGCGCGCCTACCTCACGCAGCGGCTGAACGCGCTGGCGGATCACATGCGGAACCAACCGGAGTAGCGGCCTGCAACCGAAGTTCGCAGCGCGGTCGGACTACCCGGCGCCCGGTGCCATCGATCCACTCGCCAGCCCGTGCGCGTGCAGTGCCGCGGCAATCTCGTCGAGCGCCGTCGGATCATCGATCGTCGCCGGCATCACCCACACGTCACCATCGGCGATTGACCGCATGGTCTTGCGCAGCACTTTGCCGGAACGCGTCTTCGGCAGCCGCTGCACGACGATCGCGACTCGAAAGTTGGCGACGGGTCCCACTTGTGCTCGCACCAGCTGCACCAGCTCACTGACGATCGCGTCATGCGCACGATCGACGCCGGACTTCAATACCACGAACCCGAGCGGGAGCTGCGTCTTGAGCGCATCACGGACGCCGATGACCGCGCATTCGGCAACATCGGGATGACTGGCCAGCGCCTGTTCCATCGAACCCGTCGAGAGGTTGTGGCCAGCCACGATGATGATGTCGTCGACGCGCCCCATGATGAACAGGTAGCCATCCTCATCGATGTAACCGCCATCGCCGGTGAGGTAGTAGCCCGGGAATCGTGTCAGATAGGTGTCGATGTAGCGTGCATCGTTGCGCCAGAGCGTCGGCAACGTCCCTGGTGGCAACGGCAGCCGGATGACGACGGCGCCTTCCTTGTTCGGCGCAGCGGTATTTCCCTCCTCGTCGAGAATCTCCACCACGTAACCCGGCACCGGCTTGGTGGGTGACCCCGGCTTGACCGGAAATGCCCCCAATCCCATGCAGTTCGCCGCCACCGGCCAGCCGGTTTCGGTCTGCCACCAGTGATCGATGACCGGCTTCTGCAACAGGGCTCGCGCCCAGTGATAGGTGTCGGGATCAAGGCGTTCGCCAGCAAGAAAGAGCGTGCGGAACCGAGAGAGATCGTGCCGTGCACAGTGCTCGCCGTTCGGATCCTCGCGCTTGATGGCGCGAAACGCAGTCGGTGCGGTGAAGAGCACACGCACGTCGTGTTCGTCGATCACCCGCCAGAATTCACCGGCATCCGGCGTACCGACCGGCTTTCCTTCATGCACCACCGTCGTGCACCCGGCCAGCAGCGGGGCGTACACGATGTAGGAATGACCCACCGCCCAGCCGAAATCACTGGCGGACCAGAACACCTCGCCTGCGTCGACGCCATAGACATGCTTCATCGACCAGAGCAACGCCACCGCATGACCACCATTGTCACGCACCACACCCTTCGGCGCGCCCGTGGTTCCGGAGGTGTAAAGGATGTAGAGCGGGTCGGTGGCGTTGACGGGTACGCAGTCCACCGGCGTGGCGGTCGACGCCGCCGCGTGCCAGTCCAGATCACGATCCGGCGTCAGTTCGCATCGATGGATCTCGCGCTGCAGCACGACGCAGTGCGATGGCACGTGCGTCGCCAGCCGCAGCGCGTCAGCCAGCAGCGGCTGGTATGGTACGATGCGTTGCACCTCGATGCCGCAGCTGGCGGTCAGTATCACCTTCGGTTGCGCGTCGTCGATGCGTACCGCGAGTTCATGCGGTGCGAAACCGCCGAACACCACCGAGTGCACGGCACCGATGCGCGCGCAGGCATACATGCCGACCAGTGTTTCCACCGTCATCGGCATGTAGATGATCACGCGGTCGCCGCGCTCGACACCGAGCGCGCGCAGCAGTCCGGCGAACTGCGCCACTTCGTCGCGCAACTCGCGATAGGTGACCCTCCGCTTCGTCTGCGTCACGGGGCTGTCGTAGATCACCGCCGCCTGCTCGGCGCGACCATCGAGCACATGCCGGTCGATGGCGTTGTAGCAGGTATTGAGCTGCCCACCGGTGAACCACCGATAGAGGGGCGCCTCACTGTCATCCAGCACCCGGTCCCAGCGCTTGTTCCATACCAGCGATTCGGCGGCGGCGGCCCAGAAGCGCTCCGGGTCGCTGACGGATGCAGCGTAGGCGAGATCGTATCCGGTGTTGGCAGCCGAGGATGACATGATGGTTCCGAATGGTACACGAATGGCACCGGCGATGACGCGAACACCGACAATCGCTGATCCGCTACACCTACACCGCGCGCGGGGGGACCGCGTCGAGCACAAGTCGTACTTTCGCGGCAAGCTCGGCCGGGTTGTACGGCTTCTGAAGAAACGCAGCGTCTGACAGCAACACGCCCTGTCGCACGACAGCATCGTCCGTGTATCCGCTCACGAACAGGACTCTGACGTCCGGTGTGCGCAGACGCATTTGATTCGCCAGCTCTGCACCGCTCATGTGCGGCATCACCACGTCGGTCACCAGCAGTGCAATCGGACCGCGATGCTGTTCTGCGATCTCGAGCGCCGCACGCCCATCGAGTGCAGAAAGCACCGTGTAGCCCTGCGCCTGCAACCCGGCGACAGCCAGCTCACTGACCCCATGATCGTCTTCCACCAGCAGCAGCGTCTCGGTACCGCGCAACATGACGTGATCGGGATCAGGTTCTGCACTGACGCGCTCCGACACGGCGGGCAGATAAATGCGAAATGTCGAACCGACATCCACCTCGCTTTCGACTTCAATCGCCCCACCGCTTTGACGCACGATGCCGAACACCATCGCGAGGCCAAGGCCGGTGCCATTGCCGAGACTCTTCGTCGTGAAGAAGGGCTCGAAGATTCGCGCCACGATCTCAGGTGACATACCGGTGCCGGAGTCCTTCACTTCAATCGTCACGTGGGGCCCTGGCAGCAGCTCGAGCCGCAAGGCGATCGAGGCGTTCAGCTCTGACCGGTGCGTGCTGATGGTCAGCGATCCACCCGACTGCATCACGTCGCGCGCATTCACGGCAAGGTTCATCAGCACCTGATCGAGTTGCCCCGGATCAACCCGAACCCGTGCGATCGATGGATCGAGCACGAGCGAAACGACGATGTCCTCGCCGATCAGGCGGCTCAGCATGCGACCCGTGTCGGAGATCGTGGCATTCAGATCGAGCACCTTGGGTTGAAGCATCGATTGCCGGCTGAACGCCAGAAGTTGGCGCGTGAGCGCAGCGGCGCGTACGGCAGCATCGTTGATCGCGGCAACCGATTCCAGTGCGCCCTCCTGCATCGACAGTTCCGAGCGAAGGACTTCGCTGTATCCGAAGATGATCGTCAGCAGATTGTTGAAGTCATGCGCAATACCGCCAGCCAACCGACCGACGGCTTCCATTTTCTGGGCCTGGCGCAGCTGGTCCTCGAGTCGACGCCGCTCGGTGATGTTGCGACTGATGCCGATCAGTCCGGTGATCGCACCCGTGCCGTCTCGCAGCGGCACCTTGATGACCAGCGACCAGCGCAGCGTGCCATCCGCTCCAACGTTGCTGACTTCGCGGTTGATCACTGCCCGTCCGCCGACGACCGCCATGTCTTCCGCATGGATCACCTCGGCGACTGTCGCGGGAAGTCGGTCGAAGACCGTCCCGCCGAGCATCTCTGACTCACTTCCTTCGGCCCATTCTGCGCGCGCCGCCGGGTTGGCGGTCGTGAAGCGACCCGATGTATCCTTGGTGAAGATCATGTCGGGCAACGTGTCGATCAGCGTACGCAGCAAGGTCCGTTCGCGATCGAGTGATTCCCGTGCGGTCGTTTCGTTGCCGAGTGCGCGCTCGAGTGTCGTCAACACCGTCCCGATACCCATGGTCAGCAGGGTGCTGACGAGCGCGAAATTGAGCGCGATGACGATCCACCGCGTCGCGTGAAACTCCGCCGGAATGATCACCACCTCAGGCCCAGCCAGTCCAAGCACACCCAACGCGCCAATCGTCACCGCACTGACTGCCGTGGCGATCAGCCCCGCACGGACGCCGAGCAGCAGCGTCGCGCCGACCGAGCTGGCCACGAAGAAGAGCAGACTGAACGTCCCGATCCCGACCAGAAGCCCGACTGCCAGGGCGTAGCCGCAGGCGGCAAGCAGCGCGGCACGCCAGACAAAAGGCATTCGATCGTTCAGGTGCAGCACCAGAACCACCGAGAGGATCGCGACATCGAGGATCGCAATGGCAGCCAGCCCCGTATTGAGTGCGAAGTACGCGCTCGGGATGCACACCGCGATGCCAAGGTACAGGCTGATCCGCAGCGTGATGGTCAGCACTCCGCCGCGCCAGTTCACAGGGGCCGAGGGTGCTGTGATCACGCGGTCGCTCATCGCAGGTCCACGCTGCGTGCTACCCCCTGTTTCGCCAGTGCGATTCGATGCGGCACGGCGGCGCGGCGACTCGCGCCAACAGCGAAGGCGCAGCGCGTTCCATCACCCGTGGTGCCCCTGACACAGCTCACTTCAGGCCCAGCTTTCCCCGCGCGAACGGGCGCGAGAAGGCCGACGGTGGATTGTGGCCGGTCGAGAGATCGTACGCCTTCTGGAACATCGGCGTCGCGCGCGACGCGTCACCCTTCTTCTCGAATGTCATGCCGAGCAATACGTGCAGAAATGGATCGGTCGCGTTGCCTTGCATCGCCAGGGCCTTCGTCAATTCTGTTTCGGCGGTCGCGAGATCATTCGTGTAGAGCGCGACGTAGCCAGCCAGATAGGGAAGGAACCGAGCCTGACCCGACGCCATGGCCGAATCGGCGTCCAGCAGCCGCCGTGCTTCCGCCACCTGCTTGCGCGCTTCCTTCGCATTGCCGCGTCGTGCCGCGATCCGGCCCAGCGCGTGGGCCAGACGGAAGTCCCAGAGCGCCTTCGGATGCGTCTTCGGCTCCGGTTCCTTCAACCCGAGTTCACTGCCACGACGGTACATCCGCTCGGCCACGTCGATGGCGCCGGCGTCGATGCACAGGCGGGCCGCTTCGTTGGCCATTTCACCCTGCTGGTAAAACGCGTTCTGCGGTTCCGCCTGCTCGCGCGTTCTCCAATAGTCGATCACCATCTCCTCGTAGCGCACCGCCGCCGCACAATCGCCCTCGAATGCGTACGACACGGCCATGCGGCGCTGCGCAGCGGCCTTCGCGGCCGGTGTGGCTGCGCCGTCGATCAGCGCCTGAAAGATGACGCGAGCGGCGGCGTGCGCCCCCTGCGTGTCGAGACGAGAGGCGGTGCGGTTGCTGTCGGCCTGGGGTGTCAGGGGTTGACTGTCCTGCGCCAGCAACAGCCCCGGTGGCCCGCCGAGGGTGCCAGCCAGAACGAGCAGCGTCGGAGCGATGTGTGCGAGTTTCATCGGAGGAGGATTGAGAACGTGAGTCGTTGCGGTTCAGAACAGGCGGCCGACAGGAACGCATATCAGGAACAGCGCCGCCGCCAGCAGTACGATTGCATGCAGCACGGGGACCGGCCAGTGCACCGGCGCACCCGGCGCCCGAGCGGGACGGGACGGGACGGGACGGGACAGTGAACGGTAACGATTGACGCACGCGAAAGAGCCGGCACGAAGAACGTTCTCTTCGCGCCGGCTCCCGTCAGATGCGGCCTCGCTTCATCCGTCCTCCAAGGTCACCTCACTGGCTGACGTACAGCTCCGGCAACCGCCGCTTCAGCAGGTCGAGCTTGGGCAGGTCGTTGTAGACGATGTACGGCTGCGTCAGATGCGAGGCGAGGTAGTTCTGGTGATACGCCTCAGCCGCGTAGAACGCCGTGAGCGGCTCCAACGTGGTCACGATCGGGCGACGATACACGCCAGCCTTGGTCAGCTCCGCCATGTACGCGGCCGCGGCGGTCCGCTGCGTCTCGTTGGCGATGAAGATCGTCGAGCGGTACTGCGTGCCGGTATCGGGGCCCTGGCGATTGAGCTCCGTCGGATCGTGCGCGACGGTGAAGAACACCTTGAGCAGGGCACCATACGACACCACCGCTGGATCATACGTCACCTCGACCGCCTCGGCGTGCCCGGTGCTGCCGCTGCCGACTTCCTCGTAGATCGCCGTCTCCTTCGCGCCGCCAGCGTAGCCCGAGACCACCCGGGTCACGCCCTTCACGTGCTTGAAGACGGCGTCCACGCCCCAGAAGCACCCGCCGGCGAAGACGGCGGTCTGGGTTGCGGCCAGCAGTGCCGGGGCATCGGCAGGCGGTTGGGGAACGGTGGCATCGGCGGTGGCGGCAGCCGCGCTGCCGGTACAGGCGATCGTGAACGCGATGGGCGTTACAAGCGCTGAACGAAGAAGCAATCGAAGCATCAGGATCGGCGTGGAGGTCGGCAGCGGCGACACCGGACTGGAGTCGCCTGCTGCACAGTCTATCCTCTCGCCCAACCGGTTGTTCCCGTGGGGACGAGCCAGCCTACGCCGTGACGGGCCGGACGACCTTCCCCATGAACAGCAGGGTGCCGGTGAGACGGTCACGGATGATGAAGAGGAAAGGGCGATCGACGATGAAGCTCGGCGGCAACGAAACCGCCCTGATGCCGATCGAGGTGACCGCTGCCGCCTCCGTCCCCTCCTCATTGACATCGACAAAGATCTTCTGCACGACGGAACTGATGTGGAGCGGTCCGGTTGGCACCGAAAACATCGGTGCAAGCTGCGCTCCTCCTCGGGCAAACGGCCGCGGCATGCCGAGTCGCGCCAGATCATCGTTCAACGTGCGCGACACTTCCAGCCTGAACTTCGGCAGCTGAATTCTGAGCTTGCCTGAAGAGTCGGGCAGTCGTGCCAGCATGGCGCGCCATCGCGCAGGTGTCAGTGAGTCGATCATTGATTCGAGCCTTCCCTGCGGCGGCATGATCACATCCATCACGAAGGCGTCGCCACCATATGGCAGTTCGCCGATCTGCGTCCCGTCTGGTAGCCAGCCCAGGCGCACCAGGCCGGCGTCGTTCGACATCGTCGGCACCTGCGCTGTGACGGCTGCCGACACCGAGAAGGGGAGCGTTCGCGTGTCGCGCGGGTCAAACTGCGACCGCCACCGCCCCTTGAAGTACGTCGCGTTGACCAGAAAGGCGACATCATCGTCGCTGAACCTGTCGACGATCGTCGTGATCTTCGCATTCGTGGCGCCCGAGACCCACGAGTTGATCGTAGTGATGGTCGACCGATCGGTGAGTTTCAGAGACGCTACCCGACCAGCGAAGACATCCGAAATCGACTGCGTGAACGCCGCTGACGCCGGCGCGCTGACATCAAACCAGGCGGCGTTGGCGAAGGTCATCTTCACCGATGGATCAAGCGATGACAGCAGAGGGATGAGCGCCTTGTAGGCCGCATTCACCGCCGCCACCGTCCGATCGCCAAACCCCAGCGTTCCCCGCACCTGCGTCAGCGTTTCACCCTCGGCGCCATTCAACAGCATGCCAAGTGCCAGCGATGCCGAGATCGGGGACAGCGCGAGATTACTGTCGCGCGCCGTGCGGGCGTTCACCGCACGGAAAAGGGCCAGCCCGAAGTCGGTCGTCGCGGTTGCCGCGACCTGCTCATCACCGTTCAGCGCGCGCGGCAATGCCCTGATGATCGGTTGTGCGGATTGTGATGCATCGGTTGGGCCAGTACAGGCACCGAGCCCCACGACTGCAAGTGCCGCGAGAAAAATCGGACGAGTGAGGTGCATGATCGTGTGGTGGAAGGTGTGTCTGGCGTGTGACCGCCCGACCGTTCCGATTCGCCTCCAGTGGCCACGAAACGTCATGCAGTGCGCGATCGCTGCGCCGCATACCGCGCTGATCGACGTCGCGTCACCATGGTCGAGCTCATCAGGCGCCCGGTGGTCCGCGATCCGAGCGCGCACTCTCCGGCGGGCACGCGCAGGCGAGCAAAACCGCCGGTCGCCCCACGGTCACCGTTACACGATCAATCCCGGGGCGAGATCACCCACGGCACACGTTCCGGCCAGCGCCATCGACAACGCCAGATCCTCGCGCAGCAGCGTCAGCACACGTCGCACGCCGCGTTCGCCATCCACCGACAGCCCCCACAGATACGGGCGACCGATCAACACCGCACGGGCACCCATCGCGAGCGCCTTGAGCACATCGCTGCCCCGCCGGATTCCGCCATCGACGAACACTTCGGCACTCTCGCCGACGGCGTCGACGATCGCCGACAACGCATCGCAGGGAGTGACCACCGTGTCGAGCTGACGGCCGCCATGATTGGACACACCGATGCCGGCGACGCCATGCGTCACGGCCAGTCGGGCATCGGCCGGCGAAAGAATACCCTTCACGATGATCGGTAGCGGGGTGATGCTGCGCAGCCAGTCCACCGCTTCCCAGGTGAGTGTGGGATCGAACTGATCGTTGATGTACCTGAGCAGCGCCGAACCATCGACCGTATCCTCGATCGCATCGCCGAAATTCGCCGCCCGTATGTGTGGCGGCACCTTGAAGCCGTTGCGAAGATCGCGTTCACGGTTGCCTGGACGTTGCACGTCCACCGTCAGGCAGATTGCCGTGTATCCGGCGCGTTCGACACGTTGCACCAGCGCCCGCGTGATCTCGCGGTCGCGATACACATAGAGCTGAAACCACCGCGGCGCTGGTGCCGAGGCGGCGACGTCCTCGAGTGCAAATGAACTGAGCGTGCTCAGCACCTGCATCGTCCCTTCGGCCGACACCGCGCGACCGACCGCCAGTTCTCCGTCAGGGTGCGCGAGCGCGTTCAACGCACAGGGCGCGGTGATGATCGGCATCGACAACGCCTGTCCCAGCACGGTCGTCCGGAGATCGATGCTCCCGACATCGACCAGCATGCGCGGCAGCAGCCGTATGCGAGACCAGGCGGCGACGTTCTCGCGAATCGTGATTTCATCGCCTGCGCCACCGGCGTAGTAGTCGTAGACCGATTGCGGCAGGCGCTCACGCGCGGCTGCTTCGAAGTCGGTGGAGTTGAGGAGCAGGGTCATGCGACCGGGTCACCTGATTGAGTGTCTATGCCTACACCACGAACGGCAGCGTACGCGTCGGCTTGCCCGTCAGCGCCAGCAACGCATTCGCCACCGCGGGCCCGATCGGGGGTGTACCCGGCTCGCCAACACCCATTGGTACTTCACCGGATGGCACGATGTGCACATCCACCTGCGGCATCTCACCCACACGCAGCACGCGATAGCGGTCGAAGTTGTCAGAGACCACGCGGCCCTTGTCGATGTCGATCTTTCCATAGAGCGCGGCGCCCAATCCGTACGCGATTGCCCCCTCCATCTGCGAACGGACCACATCCGGATTGACCACGATGCCACAATCGACCGCACAGGTCACGCGGTGCACACGCGGCGCGCCGTTGACGAGCGAGACTTCCGCCACTTCCGCCACGTACGTACCGAACGACTGATGGACCGCGATGCCACGCGCGTGCCCCGCCGGCAGTGGCGTGCCCCAGCCGGCTTTCTCCGCCGCCAGATTCAGCAC
>CAYMQV010000009.1:0-14918 GCA_964392395.1 uncultured Gemmatimonadaceae bacterium | reverse complement strand
TTGGCGCGACGCCCAAAACTGCCGCCGGCGAACACCGTGTGCATCGTGACCTGTTCCGGCTTCAGGCCGAAAACCTTCGCGACGGCGGTGCGATCGGTGGTCGGAAACTGATTCCCGTTCCAGATGCTGGCGCTGTCCTTCTTCAGCTCGACGACGCAGTTGAGCGGTTCCATCGATGCGTGCGCAAGGTACGGAAACTCGTACGTCGCTTCGACCGTGGTCGCGGCTGATGCGATTGCCTTCTCCGCATCGCCATCGTTCCGGATGCCGATACCGGGCTTCGCTGCGGCGTCGCGGAACGTCTGCATGATCTCGGCGGTGCCGAGCGTGCTGGCCTTCGTCTCATCCCACTCCACCACGAGTGCATCGCGACCCAGTTTGGCCGCCCAGAAATGCTGCGCAACGACTGCGACGCCAGTGGGGATCTGCACCACATCCACCACGCCGGCCACGGCCTTCGCCTGTGTCGCGTCGAACGACTTGACGGTGGCACCGTACAGCGGCGGATGGGCGACCAGCGCGGTCAGCATGCCGGGCAGCTTCACATCCTGCGTGAATACAGCCGTGCCGTTGCTCTTCGCCTTCGCATCCACACGCGGTGTCACGTTCTCCTTGCCGATGTAGCGGAAGGCTGTCGGATCCTTGAGCGATACGTCCTTCGGCACCGAGAGTGCCGCGGCGGCCGTCACCAGCGCACCGTACGACGCGCGGCGCTTGCTGGCCGCATGCACCACTTCGCCCGGCTCCGTGGTCAGCTGCGCTGCGGCGACGTTCCACTGCTTGGCCGCCGCCGCGATCAACATCGCACGCGCCGTGGCGCCGGCCTTGCGGTGCTGCATCCAGGAGTTCGCAATCGCGCTCGAACCACCCGTGCCCTGCAACCCGCCGATGGTGGAGTTGCCGTACTTCTCGTCATCGGCGCCCGCGCCTTCCACCGTCACCTTGCTCCACTCGGCATCCAGCTCGTCGGCGATGATCGTCGCCAGTCCGGTGTAGGCGCCCTGCCCCATTTCCAGATGTTTCGACGTGATGCGAACGTTGCCGTCGACATCGATCGAGACGAACGCGTTCGGCGCCAGCGAACCATCGGCCGGCGCGTCACCCGGCGCCTCGCCCTTCGGCCCACATCCGTACACCGACACCAGCAATCCGCCGCCAACCACCAGGCTCACCCGCACGAAGTCGCGGCGGCTGACCGTCGACTCGGTATGCATGAGGAAGCGCTTCATGTGGTGGCCCTCTTCATGGTTGCCGCGTTATGAATCGCAGCACGAATCCTCTGATAAGTGCCACAGCGGCAGATGTTGCCCTGCATCGCCACGTCGATCTCGGCGTCGGTCGGTGACGCCTTCGCATTCAGCAACGCCACGGCGGACATGATCTGTCCGCTCTGGCAGTAGCCGCACTGCGGCACCTGCGCCTCGACCCACGCCCGTTGCACGGGGTGCGAGCTGTCCGGTGAGAGGCCTTCGATCGTCGTCACGGCCCTGGTGCCGACGGCGGAGAGCGGCGTCGAGCAGGAACGGACCGGCGTGCCGTCGAGGTGCACGGTACAGGCACCGCACTGTCCGATGCCGCAGCCGAACTTGGTGCCGGTGAGTCCGACGATGTCGCGCAACACCCACAGCAGCGGGGTGGACGGATCAGCGGTCACTTCTCGGGGCTGCCCGTTGATACTGACAGTGGCCATCGGTGTGCTCCCTGTGATTGCCTGACAGACACTCGCCTGCCTCTGTTCCAGATTCTGGCTGCCGCCCGCAGTCCAGCAGACGCAGCCACAATATTGGCATGCGTACCGGTCTTATGGAACGAGATATCGGCCGACGTTTCGAGCTTGTTCGGCGCCGCGACTCCACCATCTCCAGTATCAACCTCCAGTACCAACGCCACATGGCACTCCATCCTGAGCTGCATCGAACCGAGCACATTGGCTGGCTCCGCGCCGCAGTGCTGGGCGCGAATGACGGTCTGATCTCCACCAGCAGCCTGGTCGTCGGCGTCGCAGCGGCACAGAGCGAGCGCGCACCGGTGCTGCTGGCCGCTCTCGCCGGCCTCGTGGCGGGCGCACTCTCGATGGCGGCTGGTGAGTACGTCTCGGTCAGCTCACAAGCGGACACGGAGCGGGCCGATCTGGAACGAGAACGCTGCGAACTGCAGGACGATCCGGATTTCGAACGCGCCGAGCTTGCAGGCGTCTACGAGGCGCGAGGCCTCACGCCGGACCTGGCGAGGCAGGTGGCCAGTCAGCTCATGGCCAAGGACGCACTCGGCGCACACGCCCGCGACGAGCTCGGTTTGTCCGACCTGACGCGAGCGCGCCCGATTCAGGCTGCACTTTCCTCAGCTGCGGCCTTTGCCGCAGGGGCCGCCCCACCGCTGCTGCTCGTCCTGTTGCTGCCGCTGGCGAATGTGGCCTGGTCGGTGACGGGTGTGACGATCGTGCTTCTGGTCGGGCTCGGCACCCTGGCAGCACGCCTCGGCGGTGCTCCCCTGCTGCGCGGCGCACTGCGGGTGACGTTCTGGGGCGCGGTGGCGATGGCGGCGACGGCACTGGTGGGGCGCTTGTTTGGTACGGTAGCGTAAGGGCAACGCTGCCACGACCTTTCAGCATGCCCAGCACCCCCGTGGAAAGCAGATCGCTTCGCCGGATCGACGATGCCGATCGGGACCGAACCGTCGCCCGCCTGTCCGATGCGTTTGCCCGCGGTGCGTTGACCATGGGCGAGCTGGAGTTGCGCATGGAATCGGTGTATCGCGCCGCTGACCATGCCGAACTGGCCCGGCTCACCGACGATCTGCCGCGTGATGGCGTCCCGGTACCATACGCCTCGAGCGGACTGGTTCGCGGCGCGCGTCAGGGCGTGAGTGCCACCTTCAGTTCCGTGGACGGAGTCCGGATCGCGGTGATGCCGACGCTGTTCGACATCCGCGCACTCTTTGGCAGCGTGGAACTCGACTTTCGCGACACCGAATTCCAGCCGGGCGTGACCGAGATCAGCATCCATGCCAACCTCGGCAACATCGAGATCAAGTTGCCGGCCCATGTGGAAGTGGAACAGACAGGCGATCTCACTTTCTGCAGCTTCAGCCTGAAGGACAAGAGCTTCAGGGGGGCGGCACCGATGTATCGGGCTCAGGAACGCTCCATCGTCCGGTTCACCGGCCACTCGTTCATGAGCAACATCGAGATCAGGCGGGTGAAGGCGTAGCGGTGGCGGGCTGATCGCAGATGCGAGGCACCCAGCGCTTGGCCGCACCGTGTCTCTGCACGCGGGCGGCCGGTATCCATACTCATCTGGATGAATTCGATGCCGATCGCAGGCCGGTTTCGTGCGACCCTGTTTCGTTATCCAGGGAAAGGCGGCTGGACCTTCGCCCCGATTCCTGAGCGTTACGCCCCACCCGTGACGCACGGCTGGGGGCGCACGCCCGTCGAGGCGACGGTTGACGGTCTCACATGGACGACGAGCGTGTGGCGCGGGAAAGATGGTCGCACGCTCCTCGCGGTACCGAAGCACGTGCGCGGCGACAAGGGTGAAGGGGATGTCGTGATGGTCAGGATCTCATTTCGTCGCTCTGACGGCGCGGGGTGAACGTTCACGGGAACACGTCAGCCGACAGGGAACGACAACGGCCGGGCAATTCGCTGAGCTGACCATGGATCAGGCCGAGGTCAGGTGAAAACGTCGCTGTCGTGATCAGCCGCGCCTCCGTGATGCGGTCCATTCGCATCGTGCGAGGTGCCTGCTTGTCGAGGTCGAACGCCAGTATGTACCAGAGGGGCGCCTGCACAAGCAGCGCGTGGGGCTCGATGCGACGCCGACTCCGCTGACCAACCCGGTCCGTGTAGCTGAACTGGATCGCACAACGACGGGTAAAGGCCTGCTCGATCACCATCAGCAGGCTACTGATCGTGGGGCCCAGCGAGGTGAGGGTGGCATGCGAAGGTGGCGGACCCACGAAGACGCGATCAAGCACGCGCCGAAGTTCGATCGCACGACTGCGTGTCAGGCTCGCCAAGAGCTTGTTCAATGCCGAGCGCGATGCCGAACTCCATGGCAATTGACTGGCGGACGCAGAGAGGCGTGCGCCCAACCAGAGCGACGCGACTTCGGCGATGGAGAGATGGACTCCCGTGACACCGCGGTCGCCGAGCAAGCGCACACCGCCTCCGCGACCAGGCTCGCCCGCAATCGCGGCGCCACGATCGCGCAGCGTCGCCAGATCCCGGTGCACGGTGCGCGACGTCACCTGCAGCGCCGCTGCCAGGTCCCCGACCGTCGTGACCTCGGCGGCCCGCAGGAGGGTGGTGAGTGCTTCCAGTCGATCAAGGCGTGACATACTGACAGAATCTGTCAGGGTTCTGGATAGGTTGGCAAGGTGAGCGAGATCGGCTCGCTCACCTAAACTCGACCGGAGCCACCATGAGTCTCTCGTGCCATGAAATCGTTGTCTTCCGCGCAGCATCAGGTGTGTCGTCCCGGCAGCTCGCCGATGCGCTCACGAGCGTCGACGCGCTCATCCGGGCGCAGCCGGGGTTCGTCAGTCGCGCCACGATGTACGACCCGGAACAGCTGTATTGGATTGACAACGTCGAATGGGACAGTCGATCCAACGCAATGCAGGCACTGGAACAATTGCAGAATGCGCCGCTGGCTGCTGCGCTCTTCAGTGTCATCGACCCTGAGAGCGTCTTGATGCTGCACGGCCATGATGCGGCTGCAGGGTTGCTACTCGAAGCGACCTGACCCGCGGCGCTGCCAACAGTGCGGCCGGCGTGACGTGAGCAGTGCTCGCATCCGTCGGCCGTACCGCATCAAGCTTGGTGTGACATCGTGATTGTGTCCCACCAGCAACCCATTGGTCTTGTGCGGCATGGAGCGCAGCCGGTCGACATCGAGCGTGCCCGGAGCTACGGTTCAAGTTCACTGAACGTCCGCTGAACGTCCACTGACCCCTCACGCCGTCCAGGAGTGCTCTGATGCGCCAGCCGTGTCGCGCAAGGTGGCCACTGGTGCTCGCGTTGGCGCTGCCACCGCTGACAGCGCTCGCGCAGCCGGCACGTCAGGGCAGTGCCTGGCGGTCGCTCTTCAACGGCACCACCCTCGACGGCTGGTACCAGTGCAACGGCTCAGCGCCCTACATGGTGGAGAACGGCACCATCACCGGTCGCTCAGTCGTCGGATCGCCGAACAGCTTCCTCTGCACACGCGAGCGTTTCGCCGACGTCATTCTCGAGTATGACGTGTGGCTCGATTCGCCGCTCAACAGCGGCGTCCAGATTCGCAGCACCGCCGATTCGACCATCATGGGTGGTCGGGTCCACGGCTATCAGGTCGAGATCGATCCTTCGTCGCGTCGCTGGACCGGCGGCATCTACGACGAGGCGCGCAGCGGCTGGCTGCACACGCTCGATGGCCAGCCAGCCGCGCAGCGCGCATTCCGGCTCGGCACGTGGAATCATTTTCGCGTCGAAGCCATCGGTACGTCGATCCGCACCTGGGTGAACGGTGTTCCGGCCGCGAACATTCTCGACGATCGTTCATCGAGCGGCATCATCGCGCTGCAGGTGCACGATATCGGGAATGATTCATCCAAGGCCGGCCAGGCGGTGCGCTTCCGGAACATCAGGATTCGCACCACGAGCCTCGCGGCCGCCCGCACGCGGGATCGCGGAGATTCGCCGCAGTTCAATCATCTCGCGAACACCCTCACAGCCCGCGAGTCACAGGTGGGGTGGACACTCCTCTGGGACGGGCGTAGCACAGCCGGCTGGCGCGGCGCACGACTCGCGACGTTCCCGCCGAAGGGCTGGGAGATCAGGAATGGTGCGCTGTCGGTGCTCGAAACCGAAGGACGCGAAGCGGCGGCCGGCGGCGATATCGTGACGGTGCAGGAGTACGCCAATTTCGAGCTCACGCTCGAGTTCCGGCTCGCCCGCGGCGCCAACAGCGGCATCAAGTATCTCGTCAACACCGCATTGAACAGTGACGCCGGCAGCGCGATCGGCAACGAGTTCCAGTTGCTCGACAACGCTGTGCATCCGGATGCGAAGCTTGGCGTGGGCGGCAACCGGACCAATGCCGGACTGTACGATCTGATCGCACCGCAGAACGTCCGCTTCAACGGAATCGGCGAGTGGAACCGGGCCCGGATCGTGGTTCGCGGTCGCCACGTCGAGCACTGGCTGAATGGACTCAGGACGGTCGACTACGAGCGCGACACGCCGCAATGGCGGGCACTGGTGAGCCACAGCAAGTACGCAGTCTGGCCGAACTTCGGTGAGGCTGCACGCGGCCATATCCTGCTGCAGGACCATGGCAACGCGGTCTCGTTCCGTTCGATCAAGCTGCGAGAGTTGCCGTAGTCGAGATGCAATACGCCAATGACGTACAGGTCATTCTCGACGACAGCTATCCGAACGGGTTGCGGTTTGAAGGCAGCGATGGCTGGGTCTTCTGCGCACGCGGTGCGGCGCAGGTGACCGGCAGCGACCCGACCGTATCGGCAAGTGAGCCAAGGGCACTCGACGCCAGTGATCCGAGCATCCTGTCTGCTCCGTTCAGTGCGACCGATGTCCGCTGGGCGCCAAGCGACAATCATTATCGCAACTGGCTGGAGGCGATCGTCAGCCGCAACGATCCCATCGCGCCGGTGGATCAGGCGGAGAAGAGCCTGCAGACGTGTGCGGCAGCGTGGATCAGCATGAAGCTCGATCGGCCGGTGACGTGGGATGCGGCGCGGGAGGAGTTCCCGGGGGACGTGGCGGCAAATGCGATGCGCAGTCGCGCGCCTCGCCTGTCGCGCTACGACGTGCGCGGGCTGTTGCGGCGCGCCGGCGTTGCCGCCGGCAGTGGGCTTCCATGAGGCTGCGTGTGCAGTCACCTGACGCACATGGTCACGTCGCTGCCCGAATGGCTTCGCAGTTTCCTGCCGAGGGTCACTTGCTCCAAGCATTCGCAGCTCGCGCTCGGTAGCTGGCCCACGACGAGCGACCAATCTCGGACGTCGCGACGCAGTCGAGTCACGTCGTCGTGACAACTGCGCGAACGTCAGCCGAGTACGCTACAGCACCTGCGTGGATTTATGTTTTTCGTGCAACAGCGTTGCATAGGGACGCATCACAGGTCCCACCTTGTCGCGCGAGCGCTCCGGTTCGCAAGACGAAGGCGGCTTCCGACTCCTGATGGAGTACGGGCCGCCTTTTCTGTTATACAGGTCCGGGAGGCCTCATGAAATCAAGTCTGGGAATTCTCCGTGCAGTCGTGCTGCTGACTCTTGCGGCAGCATGTGGACGTAAGCCCGTGGCGGAGATCACGCCTCAGCTGGATGCGGCGGCGACCCGATGGAATGCGATACTGTCCACGCCGGACGCGATGCGCGGCATCATTCAGGGACAAGGCCGCGCGTGGGCCACGTCGGTGGACGAGGGCCGACGAGTACGCGTCGATGTCGAGCTCGCCAACATGGTCCCCGGTGGCCAGCATCCCTGGATCATCAGGACAGGCCAGTGCGGTCAGAGTGGCAATGAGATGCTGCGCGTGATAGACGGGAACATCCTCAAGATCGGTGACGACGGAAAAGCACGCGCCGACTTTACCATGGACTCGCCATTTCAGACGACGGGAGCATACCAGATCCTCGTAGTCGCAGCGGCGGACAACACGGACCGGATCGTCGCCTGCGGCAACTTTGCACCGCCTACCAACCGCGCATCGCGCTGACCTTGCGGAGGACGGCATTCCTTGCTGCTGTGATGCATGCCCAATCCATGGGCGCCTCCCGACGGGTCGGTCGATCCGCGGTCGCCAGCAGACGGCGTTCGGTCTGCACGACTCGCAATCGGTCGATGACCTGAGATTCGGCGCGGGAGACGTTCCCCGGGAACGAGGCGGCAGATACGCTGCGAATGCGAGGCCTTGGTCACAGCTGGTCCATGTACACCGGGTGCTGCGTGGCTGACTGCGTTGCGCGGCGGATGTCCGGCTCGTAACGTCTGACGTAACTATCGTGTGTTCGCGTTTCCGTCGGCCACTCCTCCCGCAAGGTCGTGTTCATGCTGGCAGCATCCCGTCGTGCCCTGTGTCTGGTCGCGCTGATCGGCACCGGCGTCGTGCCGCCATCGGCGGCCCACGCTCAAGCCGCAGTCGCCGACCTGATCCTGACCGGCGGCCGGATCTTCACCGCCGACTCGGCGCACCCCTGGGCAACCGCGATCGCCATTCGCGGCGATCGGCTTCTGGCCGTCGGTACCGACGCCGAGATCGAACGCCTGCGGTCCCGGCGGTCACGTCACATCGCGCTGGAGGGCAAGGTCGTCGTTCCTGGATTCAACGATGCCCATGCGCACCTGGGCGGCGGGATCAAGGCGACCAACTTTGCCACCAGCGACAGCCCGACACCCGACCCTGCACTGAGCGTCGTGCTGGACTCCGTCACGGCCATCGCACGGCGCACTCCGGCGGGCACCTGGATCACCACCAGCGTCGCCGAGTCCGTGCTGGGTGATCCGATGGCACGCCGCGCTGCACTCGATCGTGCGGCGCCGCGCCACAACGTCTACCTGCTCGGCTGGTCCGGCCACGGCGCGATCCTGAATTCGGCTGCGATCAAGGCATCGCAGATCGATACGCTGCACGATCCGGTCGGCGGATGGTTCGAACGGACCCCCACCGGAGTCATCACCGGGCGCATCGACGAGTACCTGCACTTCGCGCTGCTGCAACGACTGACCATCGCCAACGGTGTGCCCGCCACAGTGGCGGCATTCGCGGCGCAGAATGGGGAATCGGCCGCGTTCGGCATCACGTCGGTGCAGGACATGTCCACCGGGTTCACTCCGTCGATGCTGCACGCGGTGTCGCGGGCGGGCGTGCTGAAGATCCGGCATCATGTCATTCCATTCGAGATGACGCGTGTCGGCGGGCGTGCGGCCACCTGGAATGGCGTGCGCGCGACCGATGCACTGACGCGCGTTTCTGGTGTGAAGTGGGTCCTCGACGGCACGCCGATCGAGCGGCTGGCGCTGATGCGCGCACCGTACGCGGACCGCGCCGGGTGGTACGGGCGCGGCAACTTCTCACTCGACAGCATCAAGGCCTTGCTGCGCGACGCACTGCGGCGGCGGCAGCAGCCAATGCTGCACGCCGTGGGCGACAGCACGATCGCACTGGTCTTCACCGCCATGCGTGCGGTCGCGCCGGATTCGGTCTGGCGCGCAATCCGGCCGCGGCTCGAGCATGGCGATCAGCTGATGGAGGATCAGTTCGACGATGCCCGGAAGCTCGGCATCGTGGTCGTCCAGAATCCGACACACCTGGCGTTGTCGTTGCTCGGTGATCGCTGGGGCCCCGAGCGCGCGAGTCGCTCAGAGGCATTGCGCGGTATCGTGGCGGCGGGCATTCCGCTGGCGATCGGCAGTGATGGTCCGGCCAACACCGGGCTGAACGTGATGCTGGCATCGATCAATCCCGCCAATCCGGCACACGCGCTCACGCGTGAACAGGCAGTGATCGCATACACGCTGATGTCGGCGTATGCGGAACACGCCGAGCGCGAGAAGGGGTCGCTGGTGGCGGGAAAACTGGCGGACCTGGCGGTGCTGTCGCAGGACATCTTCACTGTACCACCACCGGCGATGCCCGGTACCACCAGTCTGCTGACGATCGTCGGTGGGCGGATTACGCGGGATGCGCTGTCCACCACTACGCCAGGATCGCGCGGCAGGCCGTGAGCTGAGCGATATCTCACGCGGGCCCTTTGTCAGCCGCCGCGACGTCAGGATATGGCGCCGCGCGACGCCATGCGACACGTTCATCGCCGGAGTGAGCGCTTGAACCGCGACGTCGCGCCGTGTGATAGATGTGCGATCCGGTCACGTATCTACCAGACCACCCGCTTCGCAGAGTTCTATATGCTTCCGATACTCGTCACGCTTGCGATCACGACCAGCCTCACGACGTCCACGCCCGCCTCTGCGCCCCTCATTCCGGCATCATCACATCGCGCGTCGGATGTCAGGATCACCGTACTCTCGACAATGCTTGCGGGCGATCCGGGCCGCGGCACCGGTGAGTGGGGCTACTCCGCGCTGATCGAGGTGGATGGCAAGCGGCTGCTGCTCGATACCGGCGCCCGCCCGGAGACGGTGTTGCGGAACGCGAGCGAGCTTGGCATCGACCTGTCGACCGTGACCGATGTGGTGCTGACACACGGCCACGATGATCACACCGGTGGATTGGTCACCCTTCGCCGCGAACTGTCGAAGAAGAATCCCGCAGCGATGAGCCGAGTGCACGTTGCCCGGGGAATCTTCTGGGAACGCCTGAACGCAGCGGGGGTGGCGATCCCCGACGGCAGTCTGAAGGCGCTTCGCGCAGAGTTCGAACGTCTCGGCGGCAGCTTTGTCGAGCACACCGGTGCTGTGGAATTGGTGCCGGGCGTCTGGTTCACCGGTCCGGTGCCGCGCGTACATGCCGAGCGAAATTGGTCAGGCTCGCGACGGGTGCGGTCACCGGGCGGCGATGTCGAGGACAACGTGCCGGAGGACGCGTCGGTGGTGATCGACACACCGGAAGGGTTGATCGTCGTCTCGGGCTGCGGCCATGCGGGGATCGTCAACACGATTGAGTACGCACGCGCGGTGGTCCGGAACGCACCCGTCGTCGCGGCGGTGGGTGGATTCCACCTCTTCGCCGCCACCGATGCGCAGCTTGCGTGGACATCAGGCAAGCTGAAGGAATCGGGCCTGGCATACCTGCTCGGCGGGCACTGCACGGGAATCGAAGCGGTCTACCGAATTCGCGCACTGGCCGGGCTGACACGAAAGACGGCCGTGGTCAGTGCGGTGGGGTCGACGTTCACCCGTGGGCGGGGGATCACTGCGCTGCCACTCGCGGGGTAGACGCACCACGTGCTCTCGATCCGCACGACGACACAGCCGCAAGTTCCGGCACGGAGGCGCGCCAGAGCGTATCCGAGTTCCTGCAGTCTCACGCGCTCACCCGTGCAAGGTCTCATGCGATACACACTGCCGATGCTGATCGCGGCCCTCCTGATCGTCGGTGAACCGAGGGCGCAGGCGCGCACGCCGGCGCTGCGCGAAATCGGCCGGACCGCGGCTGGAAATCCGGTGCTGGTGGAACAACGCTCCATCCGGCGCACGCCGCCGATGCTGGACGCCATCATTCGCGTCAGGTTTGCGAAGGCCGTGCGCGCCCCTGGCGGCGACTGGTGGAGTTCGCGCACGAAGCTGACCTTCGACTGCAGCAAGCGACAGGTCAAGGTGATCGAGAACTGGTACTATGGCGACACCACGTGGACCCGCGTGCAGAGCCACAAGGTGAGCGGGCAGCCGGCGTTCGGCACGGTGATGGGCGGATCGATGACGTCGGTCGGGTACGACGCGCTCTGCCCGGGATCGTGAGCTCCGGCGCGGCGACCATCCGCGATCATCTCTTCGCGGCGGGCGTCCAGACCGCCACACCAACCCGCGAATCGGCCGTGCCGTAGTACAGGAACCACCGACCGCGAAACGGGATCATCGCCTCGACGAAGGTCGTCCCTTCGATGTACTGCCCCGTTTTCTCATAGTCCTCCGTCGGACGGATGAATGGCACGTCGGTCCGATCGAGCAGCTTGATCGGATTGCGCGCGTCGTACAATGCCTGTCCGCCAGTGTAGATGCGCGCCGGCATCGACGGATCACCGTTGACGCCAAGATTGCCTGCGTTGTAGAGCAATACGATGCCGCGATCGGTGAGGATGGCCGGTGGCCCCGCCTCGACCAGCCATGAATCGAAGTAGCCGGCGCGCGGCGACAGCACCTTCAGCGCAGTGCCGTCGGCATCCTCCAGCGGCGTCCAGTTGATCAGGTCATCGGACGTGGCGATCTGCACATGCGGCACGTTGTAGTACATCCAGAATTTCCCATTCACCTTCGCCGCCACGAGGCGATCACCGACCACACGGACGAGAATCGCTCCCGACTTCGACTCGGTGCGGAGGAACTTTCCGTCACGCACCCTCGCAAACGCCGGACCATGTTTCGTCCACGTGAGCAGATCAGGCGAACTGGCGACCGCCAGCCTGGGGACGTCGCCATTCCACTGTGTATACGTCATGATGTAGCGACCGTCCTCGGTCTCGACCAGCCGCGGGTCCTCGGTGCCGCCGGGCCACTCGTAGCGCGCCTGCGCGTCGCGTTCGGGCTGCATCACGGGTGCCGTGCGTCGCGTGAAGTGCAAGCCATCACTGCTCTCGGCCAGGCCGATGCGCGACGTATGTCCGCCGATCATCGTGGCGCCGGTGGCATCCTCAGCGCGATACAGCAGGTGGACCCTACCATTGCGCACCAGCGCGGCCGGATTGAAGGTCGCGTACGCCTCCCACGCCACCATGCTATCAGTGAGCGCCGAGCGCACCGTGGCGGTGGTACTCGGGGCGATGATCGGGTTGACGGCGCGCGGCTTCTCGAACGGGCCGAACATCCACGATCGATCCTGCGCGGTGGCGGTGGTCGCGAAACAACAGAGCAGGCTCGCGACGCCCGCGAGTTGTCGAAGAAGCTGGCTACGCATCAACGAATAATGCGACCGCGTACCGGATCTCGCTGGCGTTCCAGCTGCTCAGGGGCGCAGTCGGACTGTCGGCGGGGTCCACGTTGCCGCGTCTCCGCTGATGCCGAGCGTCGAACTGACGATCTCGAGCCGCTCCGCCTCGACCGCGATCAACACGACACTCCTGTCCCGATCCGGGTAGAACGCGTTCCACGCCGGGTCCCAGTGCTCCGCCTTCGTCGCCCGATCGCGGACCACACGCGCACGTCCGATCAGCGACACGTAACTGCGCGTCGACTGGTCGAAGTAGTGAAGCACCACGCGCGCGTCGCGCTCCACCTCGCCAACCTTCCGCGTGCGTGGATTGGTCGCGAACCAGACGGTCCAGCCGCTGTCCGGCGCCAGTGCCTGGACGGTGCGCGCCTGCGGCCGGCCGCTGGCGTCGGTGGTGATGAAGGTCGGATACGGCACGGCGCGTACGATTCGGCGCGCGAACTCCTCGAGCGACGGTCGCACCACGGTATCCCGCGGGGGTCCCCGTGCAGCGCCAGCGCCATCGTCCGCACCGCGTCGCCGGCCCGCCAGTTCGCGCAGTGTGCCAGGTGAACGGATGGCATTCGCGAAGACCGGTTCACCAGCTTCGTTCCGCGTGTAGCGATACATCACGTTCGTCCTCATGCCGCTGCGATGTTCCACCTCGACGATGATCGCTTCGACGACCGATGCCGATGCCCGCGATGGCTGACGGATGAAGTACGCGAGGCCGATGGCCTGCGACCGCTGACGTCGTCCGGCGGCGCCGAGGGCCTGACGAAATGCGCGCAACACGGTGTCAGGGGTGATGACCGCTTCCTTGCCCGAGCCCACCACCGATTCGACGTTGCCGGTGGCGTCCAGCAGACCGCCCACCGGAATGTGCGCCGCTGGAGTCACGATGGCCCAGGCGGCCATGTCGCGCACCGTCACCACGAAACTGTCGAGGGCCGCCCGCGTTTCACCACTGGTTATTGCGACCGTTCGCTGCGCCTGCACCGGAAACACAAGGGCAAGACCGGCGAGCATACCACAAAGAAAACGACGCATGGCTCTCAGGCTGAAGTCAGGCGCAACTTACTCGGCGCTGTCAGGGCATGGGCTGTCGGGACACTCGCGGATTGACAGACCTGTGCCCGGACCGGATTCTACGGTCGTCGCACCGATGCCTGTCGCCGGTTTCCTCATTCCTCCGTGCACCATGTCCACGTCCCGCCGCACCTTCATCGCGCAGTCGGCTGCCGCCGCCGTGGGCGCCACCTTCGCGAGTGCCATCCCCGTGGCCGCCGCCGCGGCGGCAACCGACCGGAAACGCGTCGCCCCATCGGATCAGGTGAACTTCGGCGTGATCGGGGCCAAGGGCATGGGCTGGTCGGACATGCGCTCGCACCTGAAGATTGCTGGCGTGAACTGCGTTGCACTGGCCGATGTGGACCGCAGTGTGATCGCACAACGCACCGAAGATGCGAAGACGATTCGGGGCACCGCTCCCCGTGGCTACGACGACTACCGTCGCCTGCTCGAGAGCAAGGACGTCGATGCGGTGATCATCGGCACGCCGGATCACTGGCATTGCCTTGCCATGACCGATGCGGTCAGCGCGGGCAAGCATGTCTATGTCGAGAAGCCGATTGCCAACACCATTCAGGAATGCCAGATCATGCAGGCGGCCACCAAGCAATCGGGCAAGATCGTGCAGGTGGGGCAATGGCAGCGCAGCGGGCCGCACTACGCCAGCGCGATCGAGTATGTCCGCTCGGGAAAGCTGGGCCGGATTCGTGTGGTGAAGGTGTGGGCCTATCAGGGCTGGATGAAGCCGGTCGCGAAGCAGCCGGATGCCGCGGCGCCGGCGGGCGTGAACTACGACATGTGGCTTGGCCCGGCACCGAAGCGCCCATTCAACCCGAATCGCTTTCACTTCAACTTTCGCTGGTTCTGGGACTACGCCGGCGGCCTGATGACCGACTGGGGCGTACACGAGATCGACATCGCGCTGTTCGCCATGAACGCCAGCGCGCCGAAGTCCGTCATGGCCAGCGGTGGCAAGTTCGCGTATCCGGATGACGCCTCAGAGACGCCCGACACGCTGCAGGCCGTCTTCGAGTACGATGGTTTCAACATGTTGTGGGAGCACGCCACCGGTATCGACGGTGGCCCCTACAACAAGGCGGAGGGCATTGCCTTCATCGGCAACAACGGCACCCTGGTGTTGAATCGCGGCGGATGGGAAGTGATTCCGGAAACTGACACAATGAACGGGCTGCGCAAATACAAGCTGGAGGCCGTGCCGCCGCAGTCCCTGCAGGGCGACATTCTCGACCTGCACAC
>CAYMQV010000008.1:0-50488 GCA_964392395.1 uncultured Gemmatimonadaceae bacterium | reverse complement strand
AGATGGCACAAGGTGGTGAACGATCCGATCCTCAAGTTCTTCGTGATCGGCATCACCGCTTATGGCATGTCGACGTTCGAGGGGCCGATGCTGTCGGTCAAGAGCGTGAATGCGCTGGCGCACTACAGCGACTGGATCATCGCGCATGTACACACCGGGGCGCTGGGCTGGAACGGCTTCATCACCTTCGGCATGATCTACTGGCTGCTGCCACGACTCTTTCAGGCGCCGCTCTACAGCAAGCGACTGGCAGAGCTGCATTTCTGGATCGGAACGTTCGGCATCATTCTCTACGTCGTCTCGATCTACTCGGCTGGTGTCACGCAGGGGTTGATGTGGCGCGCCTTCGATGAGACCGGGCGCCTCATGTATCCCGACTTCATCGAGACCGTGGTGCGACTGTTGCCGATGTACTGGGTGCGCGTGGTCGGAGGCTCACTGTATGTGGTCGGCGTGTTCATGCTGGCGTGGAACATCTTCATGACCTGGCGTGCACGACCGGCAGTATATGAGGTGCCAGTCATCCATGCGGCACCGCTGACGAAGCGTTGGAAGGAACCGGTCGTCGCGGCTCCGGTCGGTGAAGGCCTGATCGGTTGGGTGCGTGCCATGCGCTACCACCGGAAATGGGAAGCGATGCCGGTGACGTTCAGCGTGCTGGTCACGGTGGCCGTCGCTGTCGCCTCGCTCCTCGAGATCATCCCTACCTTCCTGATCAAGGCCAATGTGCCCACGATCGCAAGTGTGAAGCCGTACACGCCGCTCGAGCTCTACGGGCGTGACATGTACATCAAGGAAGGGTGCTTCAACTGTCACTCGCAGATGATCCGACCGCTCCGCTACGAGACGGAACGCTACGGCGAATACTCCAAACCCGGCGAGAGCGTGTACGAACACCCGTTTCTCTGGGGCTCCAAACGCAACGGCCCGGATCTGGCCCGCGAAGGGGGAAAATATCCCAACCTCTGGCACGTCACGCACTTCAACAACCCGCGTGACATCGTGACCGGTTCACTGATGCCGTCGTACCCGCACTTCCTGACCGACAGGATCAGCTGGTCGGTGATCCAGCGACGGGTGAATGCGATGGCGATGCTCGGCGTGCCGTATGGCGATGCCGTGACCAGGGCCGAATCGATGGCGCGTGCGCAGGCAGCGATCGTTGCCGCGGACATCGAGAAGAACGGTGGTCCCGCGAATCTGGCGGAACAGGACATCGTCGCGATCGTCGCATACATCCAGCGCCTCGGGCAGGACATCAAACTCGCCACCGCGAAGCCCACGGCGCCGGCGGCGGCGGTTGCACGGCGGACCCCATGAGCCTCACAGACCTGATGAGTGGCGCTGGCCTGGCTGGCTACGCCATCGTCGCGCTGATCCTGTTTTTCGGCGCCTTCCTCGCTCTGGTGGGCTGGGTCTGGTGGCCCAGCCACCAGGCGTGGTGGAACGAAGCGGCGCAGATCCCACTCGATGATGCATCGACCACCACCACGGAGCCCAGGTGAGCAATCCGAATGAGCGCGATCGGCTGATCGAGCACTCGTACGACGGCATCCAGGAATACGACAATCCGATGCCTGCCTGGTGGGTGTTCACCTTCTGGATCACGATCGTCTTTTCGATTTACTACTACATCAATCCTGCCGATACCGGCGTTGGCAAGGGCCGCGAGGCCGAGTACGCCGAGGACATGGCCGCGTTCCGCGCGGCGCATCCCGAGCACACCGCCGGCGGAGACGTGCCGACGCTGCTCGCGGCCACGAGGCGACCGGACGAGGTGGCGCAAGGCAAGATCGTGTATGCCGCACGATGCGCCGTGTGCCATGCCGCGGATGGCGGCGGCGTGATCGGCCCAAACCTGACTGACGACGCCTGGCTGCACGGCGGCACCATCGACTCCATTTACGGCACCGTCGTCAACGGCGTGCTGGCCAAGGGCATGCCGGCGTGGGGCAAGCTCCTCACGTCGGATGAGGTCGAGGAAGTAGTCGCCTACGTCTGGACGCTGCACGGCACGACACCCGCCAAACCGAAAGCCCCGGAAGGGCAGGTCGTGCCACGGTGAGTGCTCCGCGCGCGGCTGGGCGTGTCCTTCCCACATTGAACGAGGACGGGTCCCGCTTCTGGATCCGCCCCCGGGTGTCCGAGGGCACGTGGTGGAAACGGCGGATGATGGTGGGCTACGCGCTGATCGCTTTCTTCGTCACGCTCCCGCATCTGCGATGGCTGGGCAAGCCACTGATCCTGCTCAACGTGCCGCGGCGTGAATTCACGCTGCTCGGCACCACCTTTCTGCCGACGGACACGCTGATCCTGATGCTGCTGCTCGGCAGCGCGGTCATCGCGGTGTTCCTGTTCTCGGCGCTCTTCGGTCGCGTCTGGTGTGGATGGGGGTGCCCACAGACGGTGTACATGGAGTTCGTCTTCCGCCCCATCGAACGCCTGCTCGAGGGTGGGCGAAGCGGATCGCTGGCGCTCGACAAGGCAGGTGGAGTGATGTCACCACGCCGAGTGCTGAAATACCTGATCTACATCCCGATCTGTCTCGGCCTCGCGCACACCTTTCTCGCGTACTTCGTCGGGACCGATACGCTGGCCGAGTGGGTACGCTTGTCGCCGTACCAACACCCGACGCCATTTCTGGTGATGGCGGTGACGACTGCGTTGATCTTCATCGACTTCGGCTGGTTCCGTGAACAGACGTGCCTGATCGCCTGCCCCTACGGGCGCTGGCAGTCGGCATTGATCGACCAGCGCTCGCTGATCGTGGCCTACGACGCCACGCGCGGCGAGCCGCGTCGCGCTGGCAAGGAACGCGGGCCGGATGCGGGTGACTGCGTCTCGTGCAATGCCTGCGTCTTCACCTGCCCGACCGGGATCGACATCCGGAATGGGCTGCAGATGGAGTGCGTGCACTGTACCCAGTGCATGGACGCGTGCGACCACGTGATGGAGGCGTTGCACAAGCCGAAGGGCCTGATTCGCTACGCCTCGCAGGAAGGGCTGGCAGGCCGCAAGAGCGGGCTCCTGCGGCCACGGGTGGTGATCTATTCGCTGGCGCTGCTGACCACGCTCACTGTGCTCGTGATCACGCTCTCGACCCGAAAGGCCGCCGAGGTCATCCTGCTCCGTTCGAGTTCGGAGCCGTATCGGATCGAGGATGACGGGCGGATCGCGAATCAGTTGCGTGTCAAGATCGTGAATCGGTCGAACGCGACGCAGCGGTACACGGCCACCGTGACCGGGCTCGATGGCGGAGCTGTCATTGCACCTGAACTGCCGCTCACCGTTGCAGCGGGCGCGCAACGCACGACGAGCCTGTTTCTGATTGCGCCATTGTCGGTCTTCCGCGACGGTCGGCACGCGATCACGCTGCGCGTCAGCGACGGCAAAATCTTTTCGAGCGATCTCCCCTTTGTCCTGCTCGGCCCATCACGAACATCGACGGGAACCCCATGAACCTCGTAATCCCCGAGGCACGCCGCTGGCCGATCATCATCGTTGCCGTGCTCGTCGCGCAGATGGGATTCGGCGTCTGGATGGTGCGCCTGGCAGGCAGCGATCCGCACCATGCGGTGGAGCCGGACTACTACGCGCGAGCGGTGAACTGGGACTCGACCATGGCGCAGTCGCGACGCGATCGTGCGCTGGGGTGGGACGCCGCCACCACACTCACGCGTAGCCGCGGCCGCAGCGCATCACTGCAGATCGCACTGGTCGACTCGCTCGGTGCCGCGCTCCAGGTCGATACGGTCCAGGTGGAGGCACTCGCGGTTGCACACGCGGGCACCATCGACCGGTTGACACTCACGCGCAGCGGTCTGGCCTACGGCGCAACGATCGCCGACGCCGGTGCCGGACTCTGGGAGGTCCGCGTCCGTGCCGTCCGCGGGGCGGATGTGTTCACCGCGATGCTGCGGACAGAGTTGCAGTGACGTTGCTGGCCGGCATTTTGGTGGCGAGCCTGCTTGGCTCGATTCATTGCGGTGCGATGTGCAGCGCCTTCGCATGTCTGGCCAATGGCGCTGGTCGACGAGGTGCGTGGTACCACGGTGGCCGGTTGCTGGCGTATGTGACACTGGGCGCGGCCGGGGGCGCATTCGGTGCTGGCCTCGACACGGCTGGGCTGCTCGCCAATGTGCAGAGCGGCGCGGCGCTTGCGACCAGTGCGGCGCTGATCGTATGGGGCGCGGTACAACTGCGTTCCGCGTTGCGCGCACGGCGGTTTGCTGGTGCAACCCGGTGGGGTGGTGTTCTCGGACGGCAACTGGCTCGCACCGCGCAGTGGGATCCGCGCGCTCGGGCCACCGCCATCGGCCTGACCACCGGACTCCTGCCCTGCGGCTGGCTGTGGGCCTTCGTCGCCACCGCGATGGGAACTGGCGCGCCACTGCGCGGGGCGGCAGTGATGGCGGTCTTCTGGGCCGGCACTGTGCCAATGCTCACCGCGGTGACGGCAGGTGTGCGACGCTTCGGCCCCCTCGCCTCCGTCCGCTGGCCATTGGCCAGCGCGTCACTGGTACTGGTGCTCGGCCTCGGCCAACTGGCGTCGCATCTGCTGATGCCACCGATGCGAGTGGACGCCAGCGCGACACATACTCACGAGGCAACACGCTGATGGCGACGATGGTGGGTCCCGCCACCGTCGCGAGCGCGACGGCTGCACCATGCACGCACTGTGGCCTGCCCACCCTCAGTGGAGACTGCGGCGACGGACCTGCGTTCTGCTGCAGTGCCTGTGCGACCGCCTATGCGCTCATCAATGCACACGGGCTGGGCGCGTATCATCGCTTCACCGAACGGCGAGGCGCGGCGGTGCGACCGTCCGGCCGCGGCTTCAGCGATTTCGATCACGAGGCGTTCCAGCAGCGCTACGTCACGATCGATGGCGATGGGCAGGCACACGTCGAGCTGGCTCTGGAAGGGGTGCATTGCGCGTCGTGTGTCTGGTTGATCGAGCGCGTTCCGCTGCTCGTCACCGGGGTGGTGCGCGCTGAACTCGATATGCGACACAATCGGGCGTCGGTGACATGGGATCCATCAGCGGCGGCCTTGTCTGCGATTGCGCGGACGCTGGATGCCCTCGGCTATACGCCGCACCCGTATCGCGGCGGCGAGCGGGCAGCGATGCGGCGGCGCGATGATCGCGCGATGCTGATCCGCATCGGGGTCGCTGGTGCCATCGCCACCAACGCCATGCTGGCGGCACTGGCGATCTACGCCGGCGAGCTGAACACCATGGATGCCAGCTCGCTCGCGCTCTTCCGGTGGATCAGTCTTGGCCTGACGATCCCGACGCTGGTCTGGCCCGGCCGGCTGTTCTTCACCAGCGCCTGGGCCGCGTTGCGCGCGCGCACCGTCCACATGGATGTGCCGATCGCCCTGGCGCTGGCCGCAGCAACGACGCGCGGCGTCATCAACACGATCTCGGGATCCGGGCCGATCTACTTCGACGGCGTCTGCGTATTGGTGTTCCTGCTCCTCGTCGGCCGCTTTCTGCAGGCACGTGGGCAGCGGGCTGCCACCGACGCCACGGAGCAACTCTTTGCACTGACCCCCGCCACCGCACGACTGATCGCGGTTGATGGCGCCACGCTCGACGTGCCGGCCGATGCGGTGTCGGTTGGTGCCACGATCGCCGTCCATGCCGGTGAGACCATCCCGGTGGACGGCGAGGTGATCGCCGGCGCAAGTCGGATCAATCGGGCGATACTCACCGGCGAGTCGAATGACGTTCGCGTCGAAATCGGCGATACCGTTTACGCCGGGACACTCAATCGATCCGCTGCATTGCAGGTTCGCGTGACGGCCTCGGGCGACGACAGCCGGCTGGCGCGCATCCTTGCCCAGGTCGACGAAGGCGCAGGCCGGCGCGCTCCGGTGGTACTGCTGGCCGATCGCCTCGCGTCCCGACTGGTGCTGGTCGTGCTGTCGCTGGCGGCGGCGACCTTTTTCCTCTGGCTGCGTCGCGACGCGACCGCCGCATGGGACAATACGATCGCGCTCCTGATCTCCACCTGCCCCTGCGCGCTGGCGCTGGCGACTCCGCTCGCGATGAGTGCGGCAGTGGGCCGAGCGGCTCGTGCCGGCATCTTCGTCAAGGGCGGCGATGCACTCGAGTCGCTGAGCCGGCCCGGATGGCTCGTCCTCGACAAGACCGGGACCCTCACCCTCGGCGAGACCACGCTGGTGACCTGGCACGGGGACGACGCGCTCCGGCCGATGATTCTGGCCCTGGAAGCAACGTCCACACATCCGATTGCCGCCGGTTTCCGCCGCGCCTGGAGTGGTGTTTCCGTCGCCACTGCGACGATGGTCGAACATACGATCGGCGGTGGTGTGGCCGGGGTGGTCAATGGTCACCAGCTCATGCTTGGTTCGCCCCGCTTCATCGCATCGAAGCTGCCGCAGGCACCGCTTGGCGAGCATACGACGCAGGACGAATTCACTCCCGTGGTCATCGCAATCGATGGCCAGATCGTGGGACGCGCGTCGTTCGGTGACGCCGTCCGACCCGATGCGGCCTCATCGCTCGCCATTCTGCGCGCCCGTGGCTGGAAGACGATCCTCCTCTCCGGTGATGCCGATGCCGTCTCACGCCGCATTGGAGCGTCGCTCGGCTTTACACCAGACGAGATCTTTGCCGAGGCCAGTCCGGAGGAGAAGGCAGCACGTGTTGCGGCTCTGGTGGCACGAGCGGGTGGTGGAAAGGCACCGCCGTGTGTTGCGATGGTTGGTGATGGCGTGAATGACGCAGCCGCCATCGCCGCTGCGACGGTTGGCATTGGTGTGCACGGCGGTGCGGAAGCATCGCTTGCCACCGCCGACGTCGCGATGACGCGCGAGGGGCTCGGGGCACTGGTGGCGCTGGACGAAGGCGCACGCCGATCGATGTCGGTCATCCGTCGCAACATCATCTGGGCGTTCGGGTACAACGCCGTCGGTGTGGGCCTGGCGATGACCGGACACATCACGCCGCTGGTGGCGGCAATCCTGATGCCGGTGAGTTCGCTGACGGTGGTCCTTGCGAGCTGGTTTGGGCGGACATTCACCCCGGAGACCCGATGAGTGTGCTCTTCATTGTCGTGCCGCTGGCCCTCGTGATCGTTGCGGTGGCCCTGGCCGGTTACCTGTGGGCAGTACGCAGCGGGCAGATGGACGATCTCGAGACTCCCGGGCTTCGGGTGGTCCGGGACGACGAATAGTGCGTCCGACGCCTGTCACGCGTCGGCCTCCCCGATCGTCCTTCCGGTATGTGTCCGACTGCCGCAGAAACGCCGCCTCCCGCAGAGCTCTCGCTCGGTGAGTTCGACGCCCGACCCTGGCGAAAGGACGAGCTCATCGCCCTGGCGAGGACGCTCGACATTCCGACGAAGGGCACCAAGGCCGACATCGCCGACCGGATTCGCATCACGCTGATCCGGCGTTCGATTGCTCCGGCCGTCGAAGTGCACACCGGGGCGCCTTCCGGTGGCTCCACGTGCACCCACGGTGGCCCGACAGCAGTGCATCGCCCCGAAACGCAGTCGGCGGTACGGACTGCGGCCGCGGACTTTTACCGCGCGAGGCCGGGCGAATCACGCGCGCAGGGGTTGGCCGCCTGGTTCGCGCGCCGAAGTGCCCGTCACAACAGTCGCTGACGACTGCTCGCACCGTCTACCAGATCACGTGAACGGTGTCACGCGTTGGCGCTGACTCGAGGCGCATTCGCGGCGCATCGGGCTCGGGCACCGTCGTGAACTTTCCCACCTCGCTGAGTGGGGCATAGGTAAAGTCTGTGTGCGTGCGATTTTCGGGGTTGCGCCAGCACGAGGCGTCGCGAAGTGATGGGCGCGCCGCGGCGCGCAGGAGCGTCGGCGGCGTCGACCGGTTCGACACGATGAGCGCAGGACACACCACAATGCGCACCATGCTGTCACCGCGGCTGACGAACCGGAACGTCATCCGGGTGTAGGCCTCGGCGAATCGCACCGCGTCGCCAAGGCAGACCAGCAAACTGTCCTGCCCGCGACCCTCGGCGTCGCGGCAGAAGACCTGCGCGGTCGCCATCGCAGTCCGAACTTCGCGGAGCGTCGGTGTCGGTCCGATGGCCTGCCGCACGTACTTCTCCGCTTCGTGCTGGCTCCGCGTGGTCGCGAACTGGGAGGTCCCACGCGGTCTCGTAGCAGGCAGCTGTGCCAGCACCGCTATTGCGGTCAATAGGACACCGGCCACGCCCGCTGGCGCGACCCATCGACGGCCCCGCGCTCGCCGGGCGACAACGCGAACCGGGATTGGTTCTTCGGCAAACCACGGGTTCACGAGGCGCGGAGGCTCGGCAAAGTCGATCATGGCGAGGAATGTGCCTTCGGCATCGAGCAGCCGACACTCCTCTTCATGCGCCACATCGCGCCATTCGTTTGTCTCATGCTCGCGCTCGCCGCACAGACCGAAGCGACGGCGCAGGACCGAGTCCCGCTCGTCGCCGGCCGCCCCGAGGCCGACTGGCGTGACGACCTGCGCAATCCGCAACCAGTCGTCCGGCAGGCCGCGCTCGAGGCATTGGTCCAGTTCGCCGATGTGACCAGCACGACGATTCTGTACCTGACACCACTGATCGGCGACCCCGATGTCGCCGTCAGGCGCACCGCGATCCGCGCGATTGGCCATGGCGGGAAGGCGGCGAAGCGGGCCGCCCCGGCGCTCTGGCGTGCCTGGCGAGACGACGACCCTCTGGTCTCGGCGGATGCGGGGATCGCGCTGGTACAGACGGGCGACGAGAACATCCGCGCCTTTCGCGATCGGCTGGGCGTTGGCGAAGCGCGCGACCGGGCCCGCGCCGCCGCCGCGCTGGCCAACGCCGGTGTCGCAGCGCGCCCCGCCATCCACGCGCTCCGCTCACACGTCGGGGACGAGGATGCGCGGATCCGCGGGGCGACACTGGCGGCCCTGATTGCACTCGATGAAACGCCGGGCAGCCGCACCGCCACGCTGGTCGGGCGCAGCCTGGCCCGTGAGCTGAGCGACTCGCCACTGCTCGATGGTGCCGCCGCCATTCTGAGGGCACAGGCCGCACTCACGCTGCTTGCGAGGGCCGGCAAGGGCGCCAAGGGCGCGCAGCAGCCGCTGCAGCTGATTCTGTGGGACGGGCCGGCGCCACTGCGTGCCAGTGCCGCGCAGGTTCTGGGCAAGATCCCCGGCGCCGGCGACAAGGCGCTCTCTCTGGCCCTCGCGGCCGGAGACGCCCGTGTCCGCGAGGCCGCGCTGACCGGTCTGCTGGTCGAGCGTGCGCGTCGCCGCGCACTGCCCGCCGTGCTCGACTCGCTGAGAAGCATTGATCCCGCGGCTGATACGGCGCGGACGCGGGCCCTGATCGATGCGCTCGGCTACGTCGGAGTGAAGCACCGCGATCTCGATCGTGCGCTGCATCGTGCGCAACAGCGCGCACCATCGCTGACGCCCGCCATTGCGCTCGCCCGGCGCCGTCTGTCAATCGGATTCTGACCGAATCACGCACAGCGGTTGCCGCAGCGGGGCCGGCGGGGTAGCATCGCCGCATGGTGAGAGAACACGCAAACGATCCCCTCGCGCGCTTTCGCGCGCAGGACCTCGACGCAGCGATGGCCGATGCGTCCCGCCGGCAGGGCGTCGTCACGCCGATGTTCGATGTCATCGCCCCGCGCTACGACGCGTTCACGAAGTTGTTTTCGTTCGGCATGGATTCGACCTGGAAGGGGGACCTGATCACCGCGGTAATGGCGCACTGTGCGGGTGCGCGCCGGGCGCTGGACGTCGCCTGTGGCACCGGCGACCTCGGATTCTCGTTGGCGGCGATTTTCCCGGCGCTGAACGTCATCGGTGTCGATCCGTCGGCCCGAATGCTCGCGATCGCTGAGACACGAGCCACGGCGCGCGGGATACACCGTGTCACGTTTCATCTCGGCGAGATGGCCGCACTGCCCGCGGAGACATCGAGCATCGACGTGATCACGGCAGGATACGGTTTCCGCAACGTCCCCGACCTGGAAGCCGCAGTGCGCGAATGCGCACGGGTGCTGCGACCCGGCGGAACACTCGGATCGCTCGATTTTTTCGTGCCGCGCAATGGCGTCTGGCGCGCACTCTTTCTCTGGTACCTGCGGCTCTCCGGCAATGTGGTCGGCTGGTGGTGGCACCGCACGCCCGCGATCTACGGCTACATCGCACGGTCCATCGCAGCGTTCGTCACTGCCGAACGGTTCACGACTGTGCTGGAGCAGAACGGCTTCCGTGTCGTCACAGCGCGACGAATGTTGTTCGGTGGTATCGCGCTGCACGTCGCGGTGCGTGAGGGAAGCGCGTGAACACACTCGTCCTCGGTGCGCACCGGCCGCTCGGGTTGGCCTGCGTCCGTCAGATACTCGCCGCTGGCGCGTCAGTCGTGGCTGGAGTCCAGGCACCCCATCGCATTCCGCCCGCGCTGCAGGACTTGCGCGAGGAGCATCCCGCGCAGCTGACGTCGACCGCCTGGACACCGGGTGACTGGCCGACGCTTCCCTACGTCGAGCGCGTGATCATTGCCGAGCTGCCGATTCCGCCCGCGCAGAGTGATGAGGCGGACGATCCCCTGGCGGATCTGCGCGCGCTGAATGCAGAGCAGCTGGCGGTGGACGTACGTGCGCTGCTTGCTCCAACGCTGGCCGCCATTCAGCTGGTGACCATCATCAAGCCGCAGCGGGTGCTGATACAGGCCAGCTGGCTCGGGTCGATCGAGGAGAAGATCCGCGGTGGGGGATACATGTTGGGCACGGCGTATTCGGCGCACCTGATGCTGGCCCGCACTGCAGCACTCGACCTGCAGCGGGCGGGCATCGCCACCGTGGTTGGCAATGCCGGACGCTACAAGCTCGATATGGCAGGTCCGGACTTCCACGCCGATGTGGACCAGGTCGCCCGTGGACTCATCAGTGTGCTGGATAGCTGCCAGCTGGCCGACGAGCCACGCTTTCGCGACTGGCGTGGCGCCGAGCGACGCTGGTAGGCCTCGCGGGTGGGAGTGAACCTTCGGCTGCAGACGGTCGATCCTTCCTCTGATGGATTGCCCGCAGACCGCCGTGCCGAACCGATGACGATCCCGCCGCTCGACGGTGGTGCTTCAGGTATTCCATCACTTCGGCCGCCCGTGCTGACCGCCCTGGTGACTACCGGCATTCCGCCGGTGATTGCGGATGACGGGCTGGCGCTGCCGCAGGGTGCAGCCGGACCGTCGAGCGGCGCGGCCAGTCGTCGTGAAGACGCGCCGATCTGGCTGGCGGGGAGGCTGGAGCTCGGTGATGTGCTACCCGAGACGACGCAACTGGCGGTTGCCCTCGAATCGGCCACGCATGCGCTGCAACATGGCCGTCCCGACCAGGTGCTGAGAGCGCTCGATGCGGTCTGGTCCGATCAGCTGGTCACTGACTCGCCTTGGTACCTCCGCACGGCCGCGCTGGAATTGCTGGGCCGAACCAGCGACGCGGAGCAGGTGCTGCGCGACGCAATCGCGCGTCTGCCCCGCTCGGCTGCGATGCTCTACCTGCTCGGTGTGCACACCATGCGGCGCGGCCAGCCGGACGCCGCCCGACTGGCCAATGATCACGCGCTGTCGCTGCATCCGCTCGAGCCGCTGCTCTGGCTGCAGCGTGCTGCGCTGACGGCCACGAGTGCAGCGCCGGATTCGGCTACCGCTATTCTGGAACAGGTCGAGGCGATGGAGCCGGGATATCCGGTGGCGCGATGGCTCGCCACACTGTCGCAGCTTGGTTCGATCCGTACGCGCGCCGCGACACCAATTTTCTCGAGTGCTGTCGAAGTGCTGACGCCGGAGTCGAACAGAGGACTGGCGGAACCCGCGGCGCCTGGGCGCGAAGGCACGCCGCCATTTGGTACCGGTGTGCTGGAATTGGCGCTGCGCTATGGATTGACGCTGCTCGACTCGCCTATGCAAAGCGCTCGTACTGCAACACTCGCGTCGGCAACACTTGCCGCGTCGCCGTCGGATGCCACGCGGAATACAGGCGACGACTACGCCGCGATACTCACCGGCCGGTCGTCGGTGCCGGTTCGATCCACCGCACCGGTGGCCTGGGATACCGTCACGCTCGTCACCAGTATCATGGTCATTGCCATCGTTCCGCCGTTGCGACTTCCGGCGCTGATGCTCGGCGGCGCCGCGGCAATGCTGCTTGTCTCGCGCCGCCTCGGATGAGGACGCGCGGAGTGTTCAGCGCGTCGCGTTGAACCGTCGCGCGACCACCTTCACATGCGCCCGCTGCAGGTGATAGAGCGCGGCCCCGTACATGGCGGTACCCGTCGAAAGCGCTGCACGCAGCAGTGAAGCACCTTCGAAGCCGAAGTAACTGCGCAGGCCTTCGGTCGCGGTCATGATCAGACAGACCCAGAACAGCACCCGCGATCCGACTTCGCGATACGTCGATTCCGTGCGTCCGTGGAATTCGGCAATCACATAGCCCAGCACTGTGGCCGCGATCCCCATCTCGAGCAGCGGCAGCACCAGAGCGAGACCGGCATCCGTCGTCGGCATCCCGAGGTGCACGAGCGGAATGGTACGGAAGCTGTGACCGGGCCAGATACCTGCGCCAATCAGGTACAGCGCCGTGAAGGGCGACGCGGCGAGCAGCGACGGGCCCTCATAGCGCCGTTCGACGAACGGCGGCGCGGACCAACGGCCGCGCCAGGCGGCGAACACTGTCACGATCAAAATGCCGACCACGGTGAGGCGCCAGTCCACCAGTGCTGATGGCAATACGCCAATCGTCATCCAGGACCCGGCAACGGCCGGCACCAGCCACCAGCTGCGATCGGGAGTGTGCCCGCGAATCGCTCGAGCGATCGAGCCGATGATGGACGCACCCGTCAGACCGATGCACAGCGTGAGGGCGAGCCGGGCCGGATCGCCACGTGCCGCTGCACCACTCGCCCAGAGCAGCGGAAGCAGCAGATAGATGAGGCCCATCAATGGCAGCTGTAACAGCAGCGCATTCAGCGCGGTCGTCGAGCTCCGCGCGTTGTCATGGAGACGCTCGCACAGTGTGGCGCCGATCGCGGCACCCGCGATCGCGGCAAACAGGTGCCACGGCGACGGTGCCGCCGCGGGTATGAAGAATCGAGCCATCTCCAGCGCGAGCGACAGCAGCGCTGCCGAGAGCATGATCGACAGCACGTGCTGCCCCCTGCGGCTGGTTCGCGCACGGCGGGTCAGAAACCCGTACGGCAGGAACATCGCCGTCGTTGCCAGCACACTCAGCGGGGCAACCGAGAGCGTGAAATCGACTCTCTCGGGCAGCACGAACTCGAACGGCAGAAGGCTGAGCGCCGCGATCAGTACGACGATGTAGCTGAGCAGCGCCTGCGACAGTCTGGCGCCGGTATCGCGGGGTGCAGCGTGCGCGAGCCCCCGTTCGGCAACGTGGAGCTCCGGTCGAAGAGTGGCGGCCATGCAGGCCAATGTCGACGGAACAGGTGATTACTTGAGCCCGGCGGTCGCACTGGACTGGTCGGAATTCGAGCCGACCGCCCGCAGCGCTTCAAATTCACGACGGCGACCCCACATCTTTCGGGATGCCCAAAGCCGCCGTGGTTATCCGGACCGCCACACAAACGGATGTTCCGACCATCCTTGCCTTGATTCAGGCGCTCGCCGACTATGAGCGAATGCGGGGGGCCTGCGTCGCGACGGAGGAACGGCTCCGCGCCACCCTGTTCGGTCCGGCGCCCAGGGCGGAAGTGCTGCTGGCAGAGTCCGCCCAGGGAGAGGTCGCCGGTTTTGCCCTCTTCTGCAGCAACTACTCGACCTTTCTCGCCCAGCCTGGGCTGTGGCTCGAAGATCTCTTCGTACGACCAGAGTATCGGGGCCATGGCATCGGGCAGGCTCTGCTGGCGCGGCTCGCCCGGATCGCCATGGAGCGTGACTGCGGGCGGGTGGAGTGGGCCGTCCTCGATTGGAATACCTCGTCGATTGGCTTCTACGAGTCGCTCGGCGCGCGCGGGATGACCGAGTGGACCACCTTTCGCCTGACCGGCGACGCGATGACCGCCCTTGCCACCTGCGACGAATGACCACGCCTGCCAAACCCGTGACGGAACGGCTGCCCTTGCCCAAGGCGACCAGCGCGACCGAGCAGGACGTGAAGGCGATCGTCGCGCTGAACAACCAGTTCGCTGCCGATGGCCTGACACTGCCGCGCACGGAGCAGTTCGTTGCCCAGCATATCGGCGACTACCGCATCGTGCGCGGCCCCGATGGATCGATCTGGGGGCAGGTAGCGCTGGATGAGTATTCGCCATCGCTCTGTGAGCTGGTGTCGCTCGCCGTCGCCCCAGCGGCACAGGGCAAGGGACTCGGCCGGCACCTGATTGCGGCCGCGGTCGATCTCGCCAATCGCCGGGCGTATCCGCAGCTCTTCGCTGTGTCGCTCGCCGACACCCTCTTCCTCGGCGCCGGCTTCCTGCAGTCGTCAATCGATCAGTATCCGGAGAAAATCTGGCGGTACCGCGCCATTTCCCGTTCCGAACTCTCGATCGGCAAGAAATTTCTCTTCGTGCGCGATCTCCCGCCAAAACCCGCACGGAAACCGGCCAAGACGAGGTCACGTCGCCCGAGTGTGCGCGGACCGCGCAAATGACGTCTTGACACGCCCCCTCGGAGCTCGTAGCCTCTGAAGACAACCGTCCACGTGGTGATTTGCCGCCTGATTGCAGCCACGCTAAACAACTCGCTAAACTGGACGCGCCTGGCGGCTGCTGTTCGCTCAGGCGCGACGTGTATATGTCCGCATCACCGATACAGGAACCGAGCACGCAGTCGATTGGCCGCTTCGAGTTCGAAGATGGCGTCATCGTCGACGATGCGGCCTTCACGTTCGCACTGACGTCCCCCGCCTCGTCGAGCGACGGCCTCGTCATCGTCTGTCCCTCACTGACCGGCACGCCGGCCACGTTGCAGCAGTGGTGGAGTGATGTCGGCCCTGCTGCAGCGCAGCAGCACTATACCACCCTCTACCCGCACGCATTCTCGCCGTCGTCGGTCGGTTCGCGTGCACGGACGGCAGCGCCGAGTATCCGCGATCTGGCCCGGGGCATCGTGGCGCTGGTGCGCGCGCTCGCACTGCCACCGGCGACGCTGGTGACGGGAGGGTCACTGGGGGGAATGCTGGCACTCGAGGTCGGACTCGAAAGTGGCTCTCCGACGCACGCGTTGGTGATTGCCGCGCCCGCAGTCCAGACGGCGTGGAGCGCCGGTTGGAATCGCATTCAGCTGCAGGCCATTGAAATGGGCGGTGCGGTCGCCGGCCTTGCACTCGCGCGCGCGGTCGGCATGATGACGTATCGCAGTGAAGCCGAGTTCGAAACGCGATTCGGTCACGACGTGCGCGCCGATGACGGTCCATCGATGATCGGTTATCTGGACCATCACGGGCGCCGCCTGGTCGAACGCTTCGATGCGCTGGAGTACGAGCGACGGGTTCGCGCGATGGACACGCAGGATGTGGGTCGGGGCCGCGGCGGCTGGCGCGCCGCACTCCGCCCACACGCCGACCGACTGACTGCGGTGGGAATTCAGGGCGACACGCTCTACTCGGCCGACATCGTCGCGCAATGGGCTCGAGCCGTGGGCGCCGGATACGCCGCCATGGCGTCCATCCACGGCCACGATGCATTTCTGCTCGAACGTGATCAGATGCGCGCGGTGATCGAGGTAGCGTTCGCGCGCGCGGTCACCGCACAGACGGCCGCGTCACTCGGTGGGTGAGCGTGCCTGGTTTACCGTCGTGGCACCGGGAAGTGATGCGGCCAGCGTCGCCCATCCATTGCGGAACGGATGTTGTGCCACGGTGCCAGCGATGACGGGCGCCTTTCGATCACGATCGTAGCGCAGCAGCAGCCCCGAACGGTGCGCGCGCAACCAAGCGGGTGCACTCTGCGCCGAGATCATGTCGATGTGCACATCGCGCAGTCGGCCCTCGAAGTGATACTCGCCGTTATATCGGCCGATCATGGCAATGGGGTGACCGGCCGCCAGCGCCGACCGGATCGCGGTCGCCATCGGCGCCGTATCATAGGGGACTGTTCCAGCCCGCGCCGCGGCGAGCTGAATTGCGCACAACAGCACCGTCATTGCGGCTGACACCGCGTGTACCGCAGCATTCCGTGTGCTGCGACCGCGCTGCCAGACGAGCAGGAGCGCGGCGGCGGCAATCGGGAGCAGTGCCCACCACCAGTGGATGGCGTCGTGAGGCCACCAGAGCACGCGCGCGAACAGACGCGTGCTTGCGGCCGCAATGACCGCACCGCTGATCAGGCAGATTCCAAGCGCCACCAGCCAGGGACGGTGGAGCGGCGCGGCCTCACGCAGGCTCAGCCCTCGCGCCAGCAACAAGGCGAGGGCGGGAATCAGCGGCAGCAGATAGTGCACCTGCTTGCCGCTGACGAGTGAGAAGGTCGCGAGTCCGGCCATGGCCCAGACGACGCAGAGCCGAACCCCGGCATCACGTGGGCTGGTGCGAAGTGTGCCGAGGGCCCGCCACGACTCGGGCCAGACGAACCAGGGGAAGAGCACGGCTGGCAGCAGCGGCAGGTACCACCAGAACGGGCGTTGGTGCGCGAAGCTGTTGGCGACGCGACCCGTCGTCTGACCAAGAAAGATGGCGCGCTGATACTCGGCCCCACCCGCGATCCCCGCGGGAATCGCCCATGCCAGTGCACCCGCCGCCCCGAGCAACACCGCGCCAGGCAGCGCGGCATACCAGGTGATCCAGCGGCGACCGGCGCGTGGTGTGGCCCACCACGGCGCGGCCAGCGCAACCGGCAGTACGTGGATCAGGATCACCGGTCCCTTGGACAGGATACCGAGCGCGATGCCCGCCGCGAGATAGAGCACACCGCGACGCCGGTCGTGCTCGACGACGGACACGATCCCGATCAGCCCCAGCAAGGCGCTGCAGGCGAGCAGGGTATCGAACATGAAGAGCGTGCCGAACGAGGCCCAGAGCACCGCGCCGACAACGAGGACTGGCGCCCATCCGCGGGCCCGGGCGTCCTGCGGCCAGAGCAGCCGCGCCAGTGACGCCATGAGCGCCAGTGCGACCACTCCAGCCAGTGGTGCCACCAGCCGCGCCCAGACGGCGCTGACGCCGAACAGCTTCCAGCCGATGAGCACAAGCCAGAAGAGCAGCGGCGGCTTGTGGCTGTACGCCTCACCGTTCAGCTGCGGAACGAGCCAGTCGCCGCGTTGCATCATCTCGAGTGCAACCGCGGCGTATCGCGTCTCATCAATGGCCAGCAGTGGCCGAGTCAGCAGACCGACGAGCGTCACGGCCGCCATGAGCGCGGCAGCGACCGTCACGCCGCCACCGCGTGGAACCGACGACTCGTACACGGTCATCGCGTACTCAACGTTCGGTCGCGTCGGCTGCGGGGGGTTGTTCTGCCGCGTCGGAGCGCACCCCTGCGCCCGGCTTCGTGATCAGCATGAGGTTGCGAACGTAGACGACCAGTCCCATTGCCTGTCCAACGATGAACACCGTGTCACGCCGATGTATGGCGTACGCGAGCAGGATCACGCCACCGGCAAGACTGAAGTACCAGAAGGCGACCGGCGTGACACTCTGGCGGCGTCGTTCGCTGACGATCCATTGCAGGATGAAACGCGCCGAGAACAATGCCTGCCCCAGGAACCCGATCCCGAGCCAGAGACTCGATGTGTCCATCAGCACTCCCCGACACGGGCGGCCGCGAACGACTCCCTGCCTGCCGGAATACGCGACCGTCGGCTCAGCCACATGACACCGACCAGATCCACGATGCCCGTCCACAGCCGATTCATCAATCCATAGTGCGACCGCCCACGGGTCCGCGGTCGATGATTCACCGGGATTGATTGCACGTCGCCACCATCTCGCCGCACGAGCGCCGGCATGAATCGATGCATATGATCGAAGTACGGCAGGGCCAGAAACGCCGCGCGGGGAAACACCTTCAGTCCGCACCCGGTATCGGGCGTGCCATCGCCGAGCAGTCGCGCACGGAGCGCATTCGCGATCCGCGACTGCCATCGCGTATACCTGGAATCCTTGCGATTGGTGCGCCACCCGGCAATCAACAGGCGATCATCCCCACGCTCGGCCGATACCAGACAGGCCTGCATCAGGAGGGCTGGAATGTCGGCGGGATCGTTCTGTCCGTCGCCGTCGAGCGTGGCGATCCATCGGCCCCGCGCCGCAAGCACACCGCTCCGGATCGCGGTACTCTGCCCCACCGGATGCTCGTGACGGATCACGCGCAGCACCTGCACCTGCTGCTGCATCGCCGCCAGCGCCTCCGTCGTGCCATCGGTGCTGCCATCATCGACGTAGACGATCTCGAACGCCACCACGCCGGTCAGCGCCGCAACGATCTCGCCGACCAGTGGTGCCACGTTGTCGCGCTCGTCGAGCACGGGTACCACGACGGAGAGATCGAACGACGTGACCCGATCCGGCGCAGTGGAGCCGAGTCGGGATGAGTTGGCAGCGGTTCGGAATGGATTCAGCATCGGCGGAGAATGACGGCGGAGGTCATCTCCGCAGCGGAAGTGTAAGGGGCACGACACACGCAGGCGACCATCCGCACGGCCAGCCTGCCCGGGGGCGCCTGATCACGCACATGCCGTTGGTGCCCGCTGGCGACTCGTACACCCTCAACCACGCGATTGTGGCACCCGGCAGCCGGTGTCGACACGCCCCATCCAAGCACTACTTGCACCGCGAGACGCAGCGATGGACATTGGACCGAACCACCGCTTGTTTCATGGCCCTCGTTCACGGCCGATCGCGAAAGCACACCGAGCGTGCTGAACCACCGCCTCCGCCGACTGCCGGTCGAACGCCCCGTGCTCCGTTGAATTCATGATCCCAACGAAGGCCCTGCGTCAGGCCATCGCCGGCTTCGGGCTGCCGCGAGGACAGGCACGCGTGCTCAGCACCCGTTTCGGGAAAGTGTGCCTCGCTCATACCACGCGCGACGGTATTCGCACGCAGGTACGGTTGGTGCCAGCGGGCGATGAGGCACACGTCAGACTGGAGGCGGAGATGGCGTGGCTTACCCATCTCGCAACGCGGCATGATCTCCGCGTGCCGATCCCACGGCCGTGGCGCGGCGGTACATTCGTTTCGCCTCCCCTGGGCCTTGACGACGAGACCGCGTGGTTCGCGATTGCGTGCAGCTGGGTTCCCGGTCGCCATCTCACTCTCGGGTTGCGCGCCGATGAGATGCGCCGGGCTGGGGAACTGATAGGCCGCATGCACCTCGCCAATCGTGACGCACCATCTGGTATTGCGGCCGCACGCGCGGAATGGGGCATTCCACGGCTCTTTGCACTCGCCACCTCCCTGCGGGATCTGGTCGCTGGGGCCGCTGCACCGCCGGCTGGTGTGTCATCGACGATCGCGAACGCCCTGCGCGCATCTCATGCGCAGCTGGCAAACGCGTGGCGCACGCTGCCGTCCGGCGCCGACGATGTGGGCCTGATCCATACCGATTCGCACTGGCAGAATCTGCGCTGGAGCCGGAACGCGCTCGGGCTGGTGGATTTCGAGGACATGGCCACCGGGCGTTTCATGATCGACGTCGCCTGCCTGTGGAGCAAGATGGAAGCGCGACGCGACGGGCAACGACTGCTCGACGCAATCCTCGACGGGTACGATCGGGTGCGGCCGCTTGCCGGCCATGCGCTGCGTGATCTTCGGGTCATGCTCGCCTTCCGCCGGTTCGACTATGCGGGTTGGGTCCTCAGCTGGCCCCATCTCGCGCACGAACGCTGGGGGCCTGCATTTCTCGAAGGGACGCCTGAGTACATCGACCGCTGGCTGTCACGATGACGGGCACTCACGGCACGTAGCGCTCCGCGCTGTCCGGCGGCGCGTAGGGATGCCGTGGCTCGAAGTGCTTCCAGAGCAGGGCACTGACGGCGCGGTGCAGCACCCACCCTTCGTTGTCCGCCGTGTATCGCTCATCGAGCTGATTTCTGGTGATGATGCAGACCACATAGTCACCACCTGGTGCATTCACGAGCATCACTTCGGAGCGCGACCGGTCTACCGACCCCTGCTTGGCTGCAGCCTGCACCCAGGGAGGAATGCGGCTCAGGCTTTCGCCATTCCAGTAGATGCGCGTCAGCAGCCGATACATCGCCTCACTGGCCGCGGCATTGACCGCCTTCCCTTCCCTGATGCGCACCAGCAGCTCGGCCATCTCACGCGGCGTGGTCTGGCCCCACTGATGGCGGCGACGCGCCTCTTCGCGGCCCGGTGTGCGCGAGTTGACGCGGGTGCTGTCGAACCGGTTGTTCGCCAGCCACTCGTTGATCGCGGTGCCGCCGACCAGCCCCTGCAGCCACAGACTGGCGGCATTGTCACTGGTCGTGATCGACAGCAGCTGGATCATCGGCAGCGCCAGACGTGTCGAATCGCGGAGGTGGTTGAAGAGATCATCCTCACCACTGTAGCGCAGGCTGTCGCGCCACATCAGCGTATCCGTGTACTGCAATCGCCCGCGCGCCACCGCATCGTGAACGCCGATCATGATCGGGACCTTGATCATCGACGCGGTCGGGAATGTCTCGTCGGCTCTGATCGCGACACCACGGCCGGTACGCAAATGCCGGACGTAGATTCCCACGTCTCCGCGTACCCGACGAACCAATTCCTGAAGCGCCCGCTCGAGCGCGACGTCAGTCTTCACCACCGGCCACGCCCTCTGGACTGACTGCGCCTGCAGCGTGCCAGGGACCGATTGCGCCGCGCACGCCAGGCCGAGCAGGTACAGGCACCGGTAGACACGAGTCATTTGCATCATGGCACTCATCGCGGCGACCGCGGAACGACCAGCAGCGACAGCGTATCGATCGCTGCCAGCGACAGTGAATCGACCCGGAGCGGCGTCCGCGTGTCGCCGAAGTCCACCGGTACTTCGCCATCACCAAAACCAGAGACCAGGATCCGATCACCTGCGATCCGGCCGAGCGCGTGCAGTGCGCGAAACACCTGGCCACGGTTCGGATCGACGACGGAGACGTGCAGCCCTCCCTGTCCACCGTCACGCATGTGGACGAGGAGCGCGCGCCGGCCGCCCGACTCGAGCAGTTCGACCTTGACGATGGTGAAGTAGTCCGCCAGCACCCGTCGGCGCGATCCCGTGGCGACATCGATCACCGTCAGCGCCTGCCCCTCATTCTCGTAGCCACCGGCCCCGTCGAGCCCCGAGACCGCCACCAGACTCCCTCTCCCGAGCTTCCAGACTCGGTACGCGCTGTCGCTGACGATGAGGGTGTCGCCCGAGGCAAGGGTCACGACCGCCGGACCGATGCCGAACGTCGAGGTATCCCGGCGGACCGCGATGCGCACGACGACGGCACCGGGGCGTCCATCGAGCGAGTCGAGCTGGACCGGCAAGACGTTCACCGGCGCCGGACGCGCGACCGTTGCACTGTCCGGCGCCGCGGCTGACGGCTCCGCCTCGCGCGCCGGAGCGCAGCCCGCAGCCAAGAAAAGTGGCGCTGCCAGTAACAACGCGACGATGCACCGGGGCGTAGCTGGGATGGGGGCGAATGGCATGAGATTGGCGGAGTGGGAACGCACGTGACGGCAGTATTGACAGGAAGGCGGGACGAGCGTGCAGATTAGTGCACGAACCCAATGCGGAGGCAGGACCAGTGAAGGACAACCAGCTCCAGAAGCTGCTCAAGAAGACTCAGGCCAACGCGGCGGCGAAGGCGGCAAAGCCCAGGCCCTCCTTCGATGCCACGTTAGAAGCCACCAAGAAACCTGGCGGTGAAGATGGTCCCGGCGCGGACGCGGACGAAATCTTCAAGGAGATGAAGCGGCGGGAGTTCTGATCGGCTGACCGGGCCAAGGTCCCGGTCGCCGAATCGCGGCACAGACTTCGCGGCGTTGGCTTGATCCGCTCCTGAGAGTGGTCGATACCCAGTGGGACGATGCTGCCGCCCCAACACTCTCCGCGTCTCGATCGCAGCTCCGTACTCACGCTGAGTCGCGTGCGGCTGAGCTGTATTGCGCTCCTGCTACTGCTCGGCGCGCTGGCCCGCGTGGCGGCACTCGGTCTCTCTGCCTATGCGATGCTGCTGACGGCGCTCTGGCTGGCCGTTTCCCTGGTGCAGGATCGGCTCTATACGCACGCCATTCGGCAGGTCGCGCGCGAGCGCATCGTTTTCAGCTCGCTCTGCATCGATACCGTCATCGTGGCCGGCCTGGTCGGCTTCACTGGCGGCATCTGGTGGTCGGGGCCAGTCCTCTTCGCCGTCATTGCCGTGTCAGCCGCCTCGATGCTGTCGCCACCACGCGTCGTCGTGGTCGGAGCGCTCGGCGTCGTCTCGTTTGGTTGCGTCCTCGTGCTGCTGGTGCTGGGTGTGCTGCCGAGCAGCACGTTCCTTGGCGCGCCAGGCATGCGCGGAGCGTGGGCGCCGGCCGTCGCTGGGTTGCTGCTGGTCTCGATCGAGATGTTCGCGCTGGCCTGGGCGCAATACCACCTGACCTCGATGCTGCGGCAACGCGCAATTCGGTACCGGGCGCTGATGGATACGGCATCGGACCTGCTGATCGTTCTTGGGTCTGACGGGCAGATGACGCATGTCAATCAGGCAACGCTGGCCGTGGCGCGATGCGAGCGCGCCGAGATGCTGCGCGATGGACTGGGGCGCTTGCTGGTTGCGGAAGATGTGGCCTTCTTCCGCAGTCGGATCCCTCGTGCCCTGCTGGGCGAGCAGCAGAGGATGATGCTGCGGGCGCAGGCATTCCATGGCGTCCGGTGGCTGTCGTGTACACTGGCGCCGATGTCGCCCGGCCACCCCACCAGCGACCTGCTCGCCATTCTGCGTGATGTCACCGATGACCGATTGGCAACCGACACCGTACGGCACAGTGAGGCCAGACTGCGCGCCGTGTTCAATCAGGCCGCGATCGCAATCGCGATGCTCGATCTGGACGGCTGCTTCCTCGAGGTGAATCCGTCGGTGCAGCGGCTGCTGGGCTTTGACAGCGCCAGTCTGATCGGTCGTCCGTGGAATGCGTTCTCGCCGCCAGAAGACCTGCAGCAGACGGCGCTGATGATCGATGAGCTTCGCGCTCACGAGCGAGAGAGCGTGACGATCGAGCAGCGATTCGTGCGCACTGACGGTCGGGTCCTGTGGACGCTGATGACGCTGTCACGCGTCGACAATCCCACCGGGTCGGCAGGCCTGATTGCGATGTTGCAGGACATCAGCGAGCGACGCGCGCTGGAGGCGCAGCTGACCTGGCAGGCCTTCCACGATCCGCTCACCAACCTGGCCAACCGGGCACTGTTCCGCGATCGTGTCGAGCGCGCGCTCAGTCAACGCGGCACGATCGCGGGCAGCGTCGCCGTGCTCTTCCTCGACCTCGACAACTTCAAGACGGTCAACGACTCGATGGGCCATGCGGCCGGCGATCATCTGCTGTTCGAAGTGGGGCGACGCCTGCTGAACGCCACACGCGGGTGCGATACGGTAGCTCGCCTCGGCGGCGACGAATTCGCCATTCTGATCGACAACGTCCGCGCGGCGGAGGATTGCATTCGGGTGGCGGAGCGCGTGCTGCACTCGATGCAGCAGTCGGTACCGCTGGATGGTGGCGACGTGTCGGTCAGTGCCAGCATCGGCATCGCGCGAGACGCTGGAACGGAAACGGCCGATGACATTCTGCGCAATGCAGACGTCGCGATGTACAACGCGAAGCAGCGCGGCCGGGGACGCTTCTCATTCTACGAACCGGGGATGCACGACAAGGCCGTCGAACGGCTACGGCTGATGACCGAACTCCAGTCGGCAATCGAGAACAACGAGATCACGCTCGCCTACCAGCCGATCGTGACACTGGCTGACTCTCGCCCCTGCGGTTTCGAGGCGCTGGCGCGATGGATGCACCCGGAGTTTGGAGCGGTACCGCCGAGCACATTCATCCCGCTGGCCGAAGAGAGTGGGATGATCGTGCCGCTCGGCGCGACACTTCTCCGGCAGGCCTGTGAGCAGGCCGTACTGTGGAACACGATGCCTGGGCTGCAGAGTCCGATCGGACTGAACGTGAACCTGTCCGGGCGCCAGCTGGAGGACGCCTCCATCGTCGATGCGGTGCGCGACGCACTGGTGACCACTGGGCTGGATTCCGAGCGCCTGACGCTCGAGATCACCGAGACGGCGCTCGTCTCGAACTCCGACGGTATGCGCGAGCGATTGTATCAGCTGAAGGAACTGGGCGTGACGCTGGCCATCGATGACTTCGGCACCGGATACAGTTCGCTGAGCTACATCCAGCAGTTTCCGGTGGATGTGCTGAAGATCGACCAAAGCTTCGTGGAGGGGCTCGGGCGAGCGAACGGAACGGACGCCGCCCTCGCACGAACGATCATCGCGCTCGGCTCGTCGCTGCAGCTCCGCACGATCGCGGAAGGGATCGAGGTGGACGCACAACGTGCGATTCTGCGAGAGCTCGGCTGCGAATACGGCCAGGGGTATCTCTACGCGAGACCGTTGGCAGTAGCGGACGTCCGACTCTGGCTCGCCGACGCACTCGGCCTCGAGCGTCCACGTGATACTCCACCGGACCATCTCCTCAGACCCGTCGCTCGCTCCGCGAGGGACACGCAGAGCGCGACACGCATCAACGCCGAGCGAGTTTCGTCGGTGGCGAACTGAGCTTTCGTACCATTTCAGCCGCTCTGCTCGACGGCGCGAGACGTGAACGGCCGCCTTTGGCCTTGGTAGCCAACTGCGCCAACGATTGCCGATCGAGCGCCTGGAAGAGCTTTGCTCGCACCACCAGCCATCGATCGTGCAGAGGACATGCGACCTGATCTGTACACTTGAGCAAGCCAAGGATACACCCTTCGCGCGGCGTGCCATCAGCGGCGGCGACGATCTCGCCGACGGATGCCTGAAGCGCGCGCTGGTGAATGCGGTAGCCGCCACCTCGTCCCTTGGCGCTGTCGAGATACCCGAGCTGGGTGAATCGCTTCAGCACCTTGGCGAGATAGGGGCCTGGGAGATTCAGGTGTGCCGCCAGATCCCGATTCAGATGGAAGTCCTCGGGCGTGACCGCGAGATGAATCAGAGCTTGAAGCGCATACTCCTGCGTCTTGCTGAATAGCACTGAGTTGAGTCAGAAGGGTTGCAGGGAATGCACGTGCTGTACACGGCCGACGTTCGACACGGCTCGGGCGTCGATTCGCGATGCGCCGCCAGAGACTGCACCAGCCGCTGTGACCTCGCCGAGAAAGACTCGCATCTGGTGACTAATGAATGGACCGGGAATGGCGGTTCCACAAGGAGTGAGCCCTAAACGTTTGTCACACTTCAAGAAACTCTCGGATGTGGCGACGTCCGGCCGGTCCGAATCGCAATCGTGTGTGCCTGACCGATCGCGCGTCTGATTGTGTGTCAGGCAGGCAGTGACGCCCGGCACCCGGATACTTCCGGGTGCCGGGCGTTGACAGGCCGACGTACCGGCCAGTGACACCATTGGGATCGCCAGGCGGGAGGATCCGCCTTGGGACGACACACCGTTGGTTGATCGTTAGAACTGGTAGCGGAGCCCAGCCTGCACCTGACGAGGATCGCCGAGCCCGCTGCGGACGGTGCCGTCGAAGTTGAAGAGCAGTCCGTTGAACGCCGGGTCCTTGAAGTTGTTGCGCCCGAGCACATTGAAGACCTCAAAAATCGCTTCGATGCTCTGACCGCTGCGCACCGCAAACGGGCGTGCGAGCCGCAGGTCCCAGCTGGCGAAGGCATTGTCGCGACGCAGGGTGTTGCGGTCGAGGATCGAGCCATTCGGACAGACCCGGTCGCCGGAGCCGCCGCGGGCACCAGTACCAACGTTGCCTGCGCCACATTTCTCTGATACCGGTTGCGCAGACGTGTAGGTGAAGCGGTTGTTGAGCAGGAACTTGCCCGGCAGCTTGTTGAGCAGGAAGGCATTCAGGCGATGCCGCTGATCGCGGTCGCTGTAGCCCCACTCACGATCCAGCCGGTTGGCGCGGGCATAGCGGAACGTGAACGGATCGCGCTCGTTGTCATCATCGGACTTGTCGACGGCGAGCGTGTAATTGAACTCGAAGTTGTAGTCGGATGCATTCCGGCGCGCGATGCCGATCGTCACACCGTTGTACTCGCTGCGCGCGGTGCTTTCCACGGTGGTCAGTGTACCGATGCCGTTGCCGCCGCCGAGTGCCGTGGTGAACGGGCCATCAGTGCCATTCCCGAAGATTGCATCGTTGCGGTTGACGAACCGCGTCAGGCGATCTGCCTTGGCATAGACATAGTTGAGCGACGCCGAAATGCCCGGCATGATCTCGCGTTCGTAGGCCGCCGTGACACTCGTCGTGCGCGGATTCCGGAAGTTCTCGTCGATGATGAAGATATCGGGGCGGAACGGCGTGCCGGTCGGCGCCGGAAGCAGCTGGTCATAGGCGGGTGGTGCGCCGAGGATGCCCGTCAGCGAACTGTTGCGGAAGATCGTCTGGCCGACCGATCCGTTGTTGTTCCGCACGCTGGCAAGATTGAGCGCGGCGACACGCGCGAAGTACTGGCCGGCGCTGAACCGGACGACCGACTTGCCGTCGCCGTTGACGTCCCACGCCAGACCGAACCGCGGCTGGAACATGCCAAAGCCACTGGGAATCTTACCGTTCGACGGAAAGCGGATCGCGCCGGCTGGTGTGTTCACCGTCCGGCCGATCAGCGGCGCGTAAAACACGGTCGCGGGGTCCGTGAGCGGGTCGGGCTGCTGCTGTGCTTCCCAGCGGACGCCGTAGTTGAGCGTCAGCCGCGGCGTGGGCTTCCAGGTGTCCTGGATGAAGGCCCCGAGATCATTCTGCGCCAGCGACTGCGTCCCGCTCTGCTCGACGGTGCGCCCACCCACGCCTGCCTGCTGCAGGTACAGCTGGACCGGTCCCGTGATCGTCGTTCCCGTCGGGCAGGCGCCGGTGGCGTTGGTGCTGCCGTTGGAGCACTCCACGTACTGGTTGCCACGGTTCACGTAGTTGATGAAGCCCGTCACACTGCTGAAGATGAATCGCCCGTTGGCGAAACCGATGAACGTCTGATTCGACTTCACCGCATTCACTTCCGCGCCCACCTTGAACAGATGGTTGCCGGTCGCCCAGGTCACGTTATTGAGAACCTGGATGCGCGTGTCATTGTAGACGACCGGAATGAAGAAGGGACGACCGATCCGGAAACCGTTGGCGAAGTCCATTCCGGTATCGGGGAAGTCACGCCCACCGGGCAGCGTTGGTGCGTCGTAGTCGCGTGGACGATCTTCGCGCGCGAACTGGAATCGGAATTCGTTCGCGACACTGTTGGACAGCTGTGAGGTGAGCTGCCCGCTGATGGCGTTGGAAAAGTTGCGCTCGATGGCATTCGAGCTGGCAGCCCACTGGTCGACGTCGAACGTCCCGTTGACCTGCTTGCTGTTCGTGAAATTGTACTTGAGCGAGAAGTTGCTCGTCTCGTTCACGCGGTAGTCGAGCTTGAGCAGGAAGACCTGCCCGTCGTTGGTGCGGGCAATTGGCGCGAAGTCGTTCGCCAGAGCGCCGCCGAATGCCGAACCGAGAAAGGTCCTCAGTGAGTCGGACGCCGGGCTACGCGGTCGGTTGGTCTGCTTCGTCTCGCTGTAGACCTGCTGGTCGTAGGCGGTGAAGAAGAAGAGCCGGTCCTTGATGATCGGGCCACCCATCGTGAAGCCGAACTGATTCTGCGCGAAGTCGGGGTCGAGCGTGACCCCGTTGCCCTTCAGATTCCCGGACAACGCCCCATTCTTGCCGAAATAGTGGGCCGTGCCCTTGAAGGTGTTCGTCCCGCTCTTGGTGATCACGTTCACGAAGCCGCCGGCCGATCGCCCGAACTCGGCACTGGCGCCGGAGTTCGTCACCACCAGTTCCTGCACGGCATCGAGGTTGAACGTGAAGGCGGGCCGCTGTCCACCGCGCTGCTCCCCGAAGAACGGGTTGTTGAAGTCGGCGCCGTCCACGCTCACGTTGTTGTACGTGCCGCGCTGGCCGGCCACCGAGATCACATCGCCGTCCGGTCCCTGCGTGGTGGCGACGTTTGGCGTGAGCAGCGTGAGCGCGAGAAAGTTGCGCCCGTTGTTCGGTAATCCCTTCACCACCTCTTCCGAGAGCGTGGTGGTCGCGTCCGAGCGGGTCGTATTGACCGGCGTCCCGGCGCGATCCGAGACCTTCACCGCCGCCAGCTCGACCGCCTGACGTGAGACCTTGAAGGGAATGTCGAGCGCCTGGCCCACGCGCAACACGAGGTCACGACGTGACACCGCCGCATAGCCGATGGCGCGGACACTGACTTCGTACCGACCCAGCGGCAGCAGCGGTGCGGCGTAGATGCCGCGATCGCTGGTGCGCACCGTGCGCGTGACGTTCGTTTCCTGATTGCGCAACGTCACTTGCGCGCCACTGACCGCCGCGTTGGCTTCGTCGGTGACGAGGCCGCGAATGACGCCTGTGGTCGCCTGCGCCTGCGCGCCGAGGTGCGTCGCAATGCCGAACGACGCCACAGCAGCACAGAGCGCGACGAGACGGCGCCGCACTGTAGAACCAAAGAGTGACATGGAGGGGAGTCCACCCGTGAGAAGTCGAGACACCCGGCCGGGAGAATGCCCGATCGGGATGCATCGAAGTTGTCACAACCGGGTGAAAGCGGCGACGGAATCCAAGTAACAAGAATTCGATGGTAACAGGCTCAGCCTTCGCACGTGTCCCGCCGCGCTGCTACCCTGATCCAGGAGGAATCCGACCGCCGTCCAGAGGGTGCACGACACTCGTCCCGTGCACCGTCAGAACGTCCCGCCGATCGTCCCATCCTTCCGCCATTCGAACCGAACGCCATCCGACATCGTCGAGGCGGCGGCCAGCGCTCGGGCCAGACTGTGCAGCGCTTCGGTCTTCGTCATCTGCGTCGCCTCGCCATCGAGCGACACCAGCCACGATGACGGCGTGTCGACGAGCATGGCGGACCAGATCACATTGCTCTGGAAGAGCACGCTGAGGGCCACGGGCACGCGCGAGGCCGACCATGCCAACGTCTCGGACGGAAATGCTTGCCGAACAGCCGCGTGCCGGCACAAATCGACAAATGGACCAAGCTCGACCATGACAGCGGAGAGCGTCGCATTCCGGCGTGCTGCGAGCACGAAGTCGAACGTTTTAATGGACATCGGTATCCGCTGAAAGAGTCCGCTGAAGCTACACGCCCGAGCTCGCTCGGCGGTAGGTCTCAGTACGTCATTCGAACGGTCACCGTGGTGTCGCGCATGATCAGGACCCTCGCCTCATCGAATCGGGGCGCCCGGAACCTGGGTCGCGGATCATTGCTGACGCCATACCCCTCCTTGGGAATCCCGAGGAAGTTGGCGTCCACCTTTCCGTTCGAGTTGGCGTCGTGATGCACCGCCACCGCATACACGCCCGGCACGACGTCGAGGGTGAGTATCGTCTCCACCGCCGCCGGCCTGATGTCGCGATTGGCGAGGGGTGACGGTCCCGGGAATGCGGTCCCTGGCGCCGGATGTATGCCCACATGGAGCACACCCCCCTTCGAGGGGCGGACATCGAGCAGACGCACTGTGACGGTGACCAGCGCGGGTTGTTGAGTTCCCAGCACCAGAGCGATCAGGCAGATCAGTTGTCGCACATAGCACCCCCGTTGAGGGCAGTTCGTTGGCGTCGAGGCGGCTGGACAACGAGACAATGCGATGGATTCGCGCCTGCTGCCAGTCCCCATCCAGGACGATGACGGAAGGCACCAGGCAGCGCGGCACTAAATTGCGGCGCATGATGCTCCCACATGAGCTGACGATGAGGCTGGCGTCCGCCGACGATGCGCCAGCGCTCGCCGCCCTCGGACGACGCACCTTCGCCGACGCGTTCGGCGCCGATAGCACCGCGGACGATCTGGCGACGTTTCTCGACTCGACGTACACGGTCGCGCTGCAAGGCGCCGAGCTGGCGGACCCGGTGCTCACCTACCTGCTCATCGAGCGGTCGGGCACACCGATCGGGTTCGCGCTGCTTCGTGCGAACAGCGTGTCCCCGTTCATCGAGGATCGGTCCGCGATCGAACTCCAACGGTTCTACGTCGACCAGTCGTGCCACGGCACCGGCGTCGCGCAGGCGCTGATGGCGTCCTGCGTGGAAACGGCCCGCCTCGCGGGAGCGATGACGCTGTTCCTGGGTGTCTGGGAACGGAACCCGCGCGCACTCAGATTCTACGCGGCGCAGCAATTCACGGAAGTTGGACGCAAGATTTTCCAAGTCGGCAAGGAACCGCAGCAGGACCTCGTGCTCGCGCGGCGAATCGTTCCGTAGCGATCAGGGCTTCGTTCGCCGCACCAGAATGATGTACTGACCACGATCGAGAAACGCTGCTGCTTTGGCCTTGGCGGGGTCGGGCGTCGGGACGGCACTCACCACCACCAGCTTCGCGCCTGGGCTGCGCCGACCGACACGCGAGGCCGTACCCAGCCCGAAGTCACTGTGAAACGCGCCGTTGAAGTGTACGACAATGGCCGCGTTACCCACCCGCTCGCGCGCCGACACGATCGACTCGGCCATCGTTTCGTCCTTCACGCACTGCGCCTCATAGAACAGATCCGTCATCGGACGGGCGCCGGACGGTGGCGCGGCCGGCGCGCCGCCAGCGCCACCGTGACCACCGCCCATCACCGCCACGAAGTTTTCGTAGTACTTGTCCTTCGGACACTGCAGGTCACGCGCAACGAACGGCCGATCCACTGCCGACATCGAGTCGACCGCTGAGAGACCGCGTCGGCTGACGCTGCTCGCCAGCCGCCGCGGAACATTGGCGGCAATGACCGGCCACCCCTTCGCCCTGGCCAGTTCGACCAGGGGGCGATAGTCCGTCTCGTAGTTTGGCCAGGGCCGCGACTGCGCACGGAACTCGGCCTCACCAAGCCGACCGGCCAGATACGCATCGAGCACCGGCTGCACGTCGCGCTCGAACATCTCCAGCGACAGCACGACCTTTCCACGTCGTTCGCCGATGGCCGAGAGAAGTGCGAACTCCGCACGATGGGTCTCATCATCATCGTGCTGTTCGCCGAAGAAGACGACGTCACTCTTCGCCGCCGCATCGGCCAACGCAGCGAACGGGATCGTCTGGCCGGTCGCGCTGGCAACGACGCGCTGGCTGCTGACCGGCATGATCGCCGACGACGGTGCACCGCCCGAGCCGGCGCAGCCGCTGAGGATGGCGCCGAGCAGAGCCAACGTGACAGAAGAACGGAGCCAGAGCGACATCGACCTGAAGTTGGAGAATTCTGTTCACGAACCGACGGCGATCGGCACGTCGACGCAACCAGCGGAAATGATGCACGTCGGGCCGCCGGAAGGTCTCGGCAGCCCCGAGGGTCAACTGATTGGCGGCGGTGTCTTCACGATTTTCCGCACTGACACGCCTGGGACCTGTCCGTCGAGCAGCAGCTTGTTGAATGCCGGTACATCAACCTGCTCGATCGTATCCACTTCACTGCGCACTGCGGCCCACTGCTGCTCGAGCTCGGCCAGCCGCTGGCGGGCAGCCTTGGTCAGCACCGGATTCCCTTCCACCTGCCCCATCAGGAATCCGAACTGTCCGTTGATTCCATTGGCGAAGTTGATGATGTCCTGTCCATTCCCAGCCTTGGTCGTGAGGCGTGGATCCATCGTCTCGAGTTTCGTGACCAGGCCCTTGCCCGCGGCAGTGATCGCAGTGGCATTGGTGGCGTCGCGCCCGCGAACGAGCGCGCCCTGCACCTGCCCGCGCGTATCACGGAGGCGAAGGACCGCATCGTGAATCTCGCGGATCCGCTCGGCAATCAGCGCGGTGACCGAATCGCGCTCGGCGATTGCCACGGCCGGCACATCGATCCGCGGATCCTGCAGCACGGTCAACGGCTGTGTGCGGACCACAGTACCCATCGTCATCCGGACGGCATACGTCCCGGGGGACACCAGTGCACCGCCGCTGCCCGGCGCTCCGAACAATACGACCCCAGCCAATCGCGTGGGCGCTGTTCGGCGCAGATCCCAGTTCACCACGTTCAGGCCAGCCTTCGGCTTGAGCCGCGCGGCGACGACAGAGTCCTTGCTGGAGTACGTTCGCAGCACGCCACCTCGCGCATCGAGGAACTCGAAGGTCAGCATCGCCGTGCTGTCGGCAGTCGTGACGCGATAGTAGACGTTCGCACCCGGCACCGGATTTCGGCCGGCATTTCGCGCGGGAACGGCAGGGCCGCCGGCCAGCACCGCCGGCCGTGGCGCATAGAGATGCGCGGCGGCCGTCATCAGCGAGTCGGCGTGCTGCCGCAATGTCGACAGGTCGTCCATGATCCAGAACGCCCGACCTTCCGTCGCCGCCACCAGGTCACCATCGTGCACTTCGAGATCGGTGACCGGCACCACCGGGAAGGTGGTCGGGAACGGCATCCAGTTCGCGCCACCATCGTACGAGAGATACACGCCGGTTTCGGTGCCGGCGTAAAGCAGGTTGCGTCGAGTGGGATCCTCGCGCACCACGCGCACGGGTTCACCGGCGCGCAGACCGGCTACCATACGGGTCCACGTCGTGCCATAGTCGGTCGACTTGAACACGTGCGGCGTGTTGTCGCCGAGTCGATCGGTGCGATACGCGAGATACACCGTGGCCGGATCGTGTGGCGACACTTCGATCTCGTTGGTGAGACCGTCCGTCAATCCCTTCGGCGTGACGTTGGTCCAGGTCGCGCCACCATCGCGAGTCCGCTGCACCAGGCCATCGTCGGTGCCGACGTACAGTGTGCGGGCATCGTGCGGCGACTCGTGGATGACGACGATGGTGCCATAGACTTCGCCGCCGGCACCTTCGTTCGTGATCGGCCCGCCGCCCTTGCCCTGCCGCGCCGTGTCGTTCTTCGTCAGGTCAGGGCTCACGGGCGTCCAGGACTGCCCACGATCGGCCGACTTGAACAACACGTTGCCGCCATGATAGAGCACAGAACCGTCGTGCTGCGATACCCGGATCGGCGCCGTCCAGTTGAAGCGGTATCGCGTCTTGTCGGTGGGTTCCGTCAGGTTCATCGATGGCCACGGCATGATGTCGCGCGTCAGACCGGTCTGCTGATCGAGCTCATTGATCAGGCCCTGATAGCAGCCGCCGTACACGAATCGTGAATCCTTCGGACCCACGCCGACGTTGGCGCTCTCGCATCCTGGTCCATTCCACCAATCACGCACGCCGATCACGAAGTCATCGCTGCGGCTGCGGATGATGACCGCACTGTTGTCCTGCTGCCCGCTGTAGAGCTTGTAGGGGAAGTCGTGGTCGGTGGTGACGTGATAGAACTGTGCGGTGGGCTGGTTGTCCTGCGAACTCCAGCTGTCGCCACCGTCAAGCGAAATCGACACGCCACCATCGTTCGAATTGATCATCGAGCGACCGTCCAGCGGGTTGATCCACAGGTGATGGTTGTCGCCATGCGTTGCGTTGACCACGCGGAAGGTGCGCCCGCCATCGATCGACTTGAGCACCGGAGCGTTGACGATCCAGACGACGTCGGCGTTCTTCGGATCGGCCGTCACCTTCATGTAGTACCAGCTGCGCGTCTGGATCAGGCGATCCTCGGACAGGCGGGCCCAGGTCTTGCCGGCATCGTCGGAGCGGTAGAGCCCACCGCGCTCCGCCTCGACGATGGCGAAGACGCGCTCCGGATTGGCCGGTGAGACTGCGACACCGATCTTTCCCATCAGCGCCGGTAGTCCTCCGCCAAGTCGCGTCCAGGTGTCGCCGCCATCGATCGACTTCCAGATGCCGCTCCCGTCACCGCCGCTCCGTACCATCCATGGCGTGCGCTGGTGGTCCCAGAAGCTGGCGTAGAGGATTCGCGGATTCGTCGCATCCATCGACAGGTCGCTGGCACCGCTGGTGGCATTGACACCCTTGAGCACGAGTTGCCAGCTGGCGCCCGCATCCCTGGTGCGGTAGATGCCGCGCTCCGCGCTGCCCTTCCAGCGATCCCCCTGCGCCGCGACGTACACGACGTTCGGATCGGTGGGATGCACACGCACGGCGGAGATCTGTCGCGTGTCGCGCAAGCCGACGTTCACCCACGTCCGGCCCTGGTCCATGCTGCGATACACGCCGTCGCCGTAGCTCGACGACTGTCCCCGAATCGCTTCCTCGCCGGTGCCGACGTAGATCACATTCGCGTCAGCTGGCGCGATCGCGATGGCGCCGATGGACCCGGTGCGGAACCAGCCGTCGGAGATATTGCGCCAGTTGATGCCGGCATCATCGGTGCGCCACACGCCGCCGCCGGTGTAGCCGCCGAAATAGGTCAGCGGCTGCGTCGGAATGCCAGCGGCGGTATTCGCGCGCCCACCGCGGAATGGTCCGACATTGCGCCACTGCAGGGCGCGAAAGGCGGACGTGTCGAGCACCGGGGCCGCTGGAGGCGCCGTGGCCTTGCGTTGCGCGCCGGCCGGGAGACCGGCGGCGACGGCCAGTACGCCAGACAGCACGAGGAGGGAGATGAAACGACGATGCATCGCAGACATCGGGACGGGTGGTGGGAGTCGGGACGTCGGGCGCGGTGCGCGCCCTGCGGCGAAATAAAGCCGCGTGACCGGCGCCGGCGACCCCCGGCCGGTGAATGCAGATCCTCCCCGCGGCCCGGGTGGCCGACGAACACACGCCTCAGCGCGTCAGGTAATCCGCAAAGGACGCCTGCAGCAGGGCGCCGCCGCGCCGGACATGCGCGGCCGTCGAGGCGCTGGATCGGGCAACGGTACGCCCGGAACGCTCATCGAAGACCAGCCAGCCACTGCGATCGATGAACGCAAAGCCGTCGTTGTGCGCGAAGTACGCAAACCCACCCGCGTTCGGCCGCAGGATGTTCTGCCCCCAGCGAAAGCGATCGGGACGAATTCCGAGCTGGCCGAGCAGCGTCGGCGCCAGATCGACGGAGGCTCCGAGGCGATGCACGACCGTATCGCGCACACGAAGTGCCCCGCCCACCCAGAGCATCGGCACATGGTGCCGGTCGGGGACCGACTCGTCCGCCCCGGAGCGGAGCGCTGGCAGCGGGCTGCCGTGGTCCGCGATGATCACGATCAGCGTGCTGTCCCACCACGGCTGCCGAGAGGCAGAGTCGAGGAACTGGCCCAGGCTGGCATCGGTGTAATGATGCGCATTCATGAACTTCGTGGATTCGTCAGAGCCTGGGAACGCGGGAGCCACTGGCACTTCGAATGGCTCATGACTGCTGAGTGTGAAGATCGTCGAAAAGAACGGGCGCTGTTCGTGTGCCAGCTCCCGCAGCGCACGACCGAAGACCACATGATCATGGGCTCCCCACTTGGAATTGCGCTCGTCGGGCGCGAATGCCTCGACGCCCGTCACGCGGTCGAACCCACCGTGCAGCACGTACGCCTTCATGTTGGCAAACGCCAGTTCGCCGCCGTAGTAGTACGAGGTCCGGTAGCCGTCGCCGCGCATCGCCGCCCCGAGTTGCGGCAGACTGGCGGCCTTCCGTGGCCGCGTCATGATCGCTTCATTCGGAATCGATGGGAAGCCGCTGAGGATCGACACCAGTCCCTGGGCGCTGCGTTCACCCGAGGCGAAGACCGAGTCGAAGAACACCCCGTGATGCGTCCATCGATCGAATTGCGGGGTGACGCCGGCCCGGCCGCCAAGTCGTTCGATGACCTTGGCCGTGAGACTTTCCCAGATGATCAGGATCACGTTCGGTTGCGCGAGCCGCAGCACCGTCTGCGGGGCGATGACCACCTGAGGGTAGAGGCTGTCCACCACTGCGGCGGCGTCGGCCGGCGTCATCCGAACGTAGGGATTTGAGGTTGGTGCCTCCGATTGCGCCAGCGTTGAGGACAATAGATACCACGGCGCATTCAGCGCGCCCAGATTGGCCATCTCGGAGCGCGAAAAGAAGACCGTACTCTCGTTGATCGGTGTCCACTGCACGCCGCCGCGAATGGGAATCCCCAGCAGGAACCCCGTGCAGAGCAGGGCGAGGGCCGTGAACGCCGCCTGGGCCGGCGGTGGTCGTTGAAGCTCGCGCTCGTATCGTCGCACCGTTCGGCCGTATGCCCACCACGTCGTCACCAGCACGACGCCGAGGAGGCCGAGCAGCGGACCGAGTGCGATGGACTCCGCCGAGGCATACGCCTCGCGGGGGGATGCGAGATACGTCCAGATCGAGGCGTCGAGTCGCCTGCGCCAGGGACCGAACGTTCCGATGTCGGTCAGGGTAATCACCGGAATGAAAAAAATCGTGATCAGCGCCGAACCGAAGAGCACTGCGCGAACGATGCGCGGCGCGAGTGCAACGGTGGCGGTGATGATGAGCCACTGCAACGCGGTGAAGTACGCCGCGGCCGAGAGATCCATCCGGGCGCCATACCAGAAGCTCTGGGCCACCAGCCCTCGATCTCCGACAGGCACCAGTTTCCAGTGCCATGCGAAGAACAATGCGCGCGCGGCCGCAAACCAGACCATCCAGAAGGCGAGTGTCCTGACCAGCAAGCCAGCGCGGACGCGCCATGCGGCTCCCCATCGGATTGCCGGTCCGTTCGCTGCCACTCCGATGCTCATGCCGGAATCCATTCTGCTGATTGGCGCGCCAGCCCGCCCGGGCAACCGTCCCGGTTCGAGCACGAGTACGTCACGTTGCAATATAGGTTTCGTCACGCCAGTGCCCGGAACGGCGCACGGCCCGACCATTCGCCCACATCTCCCGACATGACAGTCAGCCGCGCCATTTCCCTCCTTCGGATTTGCCTTTCCTCGTGCACGCGTGGCTGCGGGCTGGCGCTCGCGGTATTCGTACTTCAGGCGTGCGCGGCGATCAACCGCCCGACCACTTCCGTCCCTGCGCTGCTGGTCGAGGCGGATACTGCACGGGAGGCGGAGCAACGGCTGCGTGACACGGTGGTGGCGCGGCTGGCGCGGCGCGCCATCGCACGGCCGGACCACACGGTGGACATCCTCCTGCTCTCCGGCGGAGGCCAGAACGGTGCCTACGGCGTCGGATTCATCCGGGGCTGGCGCACACGCACCGACTTGCCGATGCCGCAGTTCGATCTGATCACCGCGATCAGCACCGGCGCCATTCAGGCACCGTTCGTGCTCATCGGTTCGGCGCCGGCCATCGACACGCTCACGTCGCTGTATCGCAACGCCGCCGACCGCATTGCGCCCACGCTCGACTGGTGGTTCTGGCTGCGCAAGACCGGCGGTCTGGTCAACACAAAGCGGTACGACGCGAGTATCCGCCGTGTCATCGACTCCAGTTTCCGTGCGTCGCTACTCGGCGCGTTTTCAGAGGATCGTCAGGTCGTCTTCGGCACCACGGACATGGACGTCGGTACTGGGCGCGCCTGGGACCTGCGCGCGGCACTCGAGGGCGGCGAGGACGGTCTGGTGCGGACGCGCGCGCTCCTCAAGGCCGCATCGGCGATCCCGGGGATCTTTCCGCCGGTCATCGTCGACGGCCACGTCCATTCCGACGGTGGGATCATCACCAACATCCTCCCGCTGCTGACGCTCGTCGACTATCGCCGGATGTCGACCCTCGTGCGCAACGCCGGCGTCACCACGCCCGTTCAGGTCCGCCTGTGGGTCGTCCTGAACGGGTGGACGCATGCGGCGCCGGTCGTCATCAACCCGGCCAGCCGCGGGCAGATCAGCGGACGATGGGGGAGCCTGTCGTTCTTCGCGCACCAGCCGCAGGTGCTCGAAAGCCTCGACTACCTCGCCTCGGCCGCATCCGCGACAATTCCGGGGCTCCGCATGCAGGTGCGGTGGACCGGCATCCCATCCGAGACGGCGCTGGACCCGGCGGCGAATACACTCTTCAACAAGGCGTGGATGCAGCGGCTCGAGGACCTCGGCACGCAGCGTGCCCGAAGCGCCACGCCGTGGGATTCGATCGTATCGCCGTACGTGCGGCCGGCCCCGTTCACGCGGTGATCAGGCTGCCTGTACCGGTGTGAGTGGGCCCGCCGCCGGCACGTCCATGACCCCTTCGGCCGTTTCGATGATCAGCTGATCCACGACGGCCTTCAGGTCGTTGGTCCTGGCGAACGTCGCGAGCTGCCGGTCAGCGCTCGAGCCCTCGGCGAGGATCTTGTACGCATACTCGACTTCCTTGCGCGTACCGAGTTCGTCGACGATGTCGCCAAGGAACCAGTCGAGGAACTCTCGGATGAGCTGCGGGGCCGGCAACTCCACCTGCTTCCCGAAGTCGATCAGCTTCCCGCCCAATCCGTACCGCACCGCACGCCACTTGTTCTCCTCGATCAGCGCCGACGAGTAGACGCGGAAGGTGGTGTTGTCGCGGCGCATCTTGTAGAGCTTCGCGATCAGGGCCTGCAGAATGGCGGCAATGCACACCGCTTCGTCAACGCGCGTGCACACGTCGCAGACGCGGAACTCGAGGGTGGGATAGGTGCCGTGCGGCCGGATGTCCCACCAGATCTTGTGGGGGCCTGGAATGGAGCCCGTTTCGACGAGCGTATCGATGTAGGACGTGTAGTCATAGTACGAGTTGAGGAGCGGCGGGACTCCGGATCGCGGGAAGGCCCGGAACACCACGCTGCGGTACGAGCGAAGTCCCGTCTCACGGCCGTACCAGAACGGCGAGCTGCTGGTCAGGCAGAGAATGTGCGGCAGGAAGTAGCGCGCGACGTTGCAGGCATCGACGAGAAAGTCCTTGTCCTCGATCCCGATGTGCACGTGCGTCCCGAAAATGAGCAATCGCTGGGCCAGATCACCCATGTCATTGCGCGTTCCCAGGTAGTGATCGTAGGGCGTGATCTCCTGCGTCTGCCAGTTGGCGAATGGGTGGGTTCCCGCCGCCGCGATGCGATATCCCTTCCTGGCCGCCAGCTCCATCACGCCCTTCCGGAGCATGACCAGCTCCTTTCGTACCTCAGCCGGCGTCTGGCAGACAGTCGTGCCGACCTCGATGATCGACTGATGCAATTCCGGCTTGATCTGCGTCAGGACCCGGTGGTCTTCCGCCAGCATCTGCGTCACGTACGACACCAGATCGCGCGAGACGGGGTCGATGATCTGGTACTCTTCCTCGACGCCCAGCGTCAGTGATGGTGCCTTCATTGGAGGATACTGGATGAAGTGTAACGGCTGCGGGCGGTGCGCCGGCGGCGCCTCCGGTACAATAGTGCTATCGCGGCTGCACGAGAAAGGTGGGGACGGTGGATCCCCCGCCTGCCGACACATTCAGCAGGGCGGCCGTCGACAATCGACAGAGCCACCCTTCGGCGTACGACCCGTCACAGAGGAACGGCGCGGTGTCGTACATCCGGTCGATGACCTGCGACGCGCCATTCACCAGTGACGGATAACCTTGCGCCGGAATGCCGACGCGCTCCTGAATGACGTACGGGTTGCTGATGGCGGTGCGCAGTGCGGCACTCCACGTGTCGTCGTCGACCGTCCAGCCGAGCACGATACCAGCGCCGCCGTAATCGTCATTCGGCTTCAGGACGAAGCGATCGCGATGCCGTGCCGCGTATGGCAACAGGTCGACGCTCTGGCCGTGAAACTGCGTGGTACGCTCTTCCACGACGCGGGTCCACGGAATGCACTCCGCCACGGCAGCGTGCTGTGCCGCAGTGAGCAGATGGACATTCCGTTCATCGGTCAGTGCCGCCAGCGATGCCTTCTTGTGCAGAATCTTGCAGCGCGGCGGGTTGACCATGCACACCTTGCCGTCGCGCACCGCGCGGAAGACCGGGTGATCGACGCCGCCGCGCTCGGCCAACTCGTGCAGCAGGACGCGCTTGTAGAGCAGGGTGACCGGCGTGCCGGCGAACCGGAGGGTCTGGCCGTCGTACTCGGCGTCACGCGGGTCCACGATCGAGCACGGGATGCCGAGCGTGCGAAAATGCCCCTCAAAAATCTCGAACTCACTCGACGTCGGGACCTCGCGCCAGTCGATGATGCCGATCTGCGGCACTTCGCGCACGCCACGCCATGATGCCCACGCATCGAGCACCACGCGAATCACGCCATGCCGCGTCGGGATCGGCAGCAACTCCCAGTCGCGCGCAAAGGCTCGCGTCACAGGCAGATCACTGAACATGTCAGCGAGGGCATCGTTGTAGCCGGCACCGGCGGGCGTTTCGGCGTTGTACTCGGTGAGCGAGATCTCGCCGGTCTCGTCGTCGACGAAGTAGTCGAGCCGCGACGTCGGGCTTCCGGCGCGAAACCCGGGATTGACGCCGACGAGTGTTTCCTCCCAGTCGGCGAGGCGGAACTGTGCGCGGATGTCGCTGTCGGCCACCGCCGCCGCCAGGATGGCGTCGAACGCCGGCATCAACCGACGGGTCAGCTGCTGGACGCGGTCGTACTGCGACCGGGTCACCAGGCGCGGCCGGAGCACCGTGCACAACGGTCGTCCGCCGAACACCAGCCCGCGTCTCGCGAGCTGCGATGTCATCAGCGACGCCGTATCCTGTGCCACGACAGCATCCTCGAGCAACCCGTGCCACGCCCGGATGGCGTCGGCGGCGGACATCAGCGCGCCCGCGACGCGGTGAACATCGCATCCCAGCCGAGCGCCCTGGTCGTCTGGCGCGGATCCTTCGCGAGCCGGATGACGAGGTCCGCCATGTGCTCCACGGCCCAGTTGAAGTATTCCGGCGTGAGGGAATTGATGTCGAAGTCCGGCGCGGGGTTCATGAAGTCGATCGCGTACGGCACGCCGTCCTTGATCGCAAACTCGATCGAGTCCATGTCGTAGCCAAAGGCGCGGACGATGGTCTGCGCATCCTTCACCACCCGCGGGCCGAGCACCGGTCCCAGGAAATCCTTGTCGGTGCGGTACTTGCGCTCCTTCGGATCGTACTTGATCGGCAGGACTTCCTCCTGACCGAGACAGATGCAGCGCACGAACTCATCCCACTGGATGAACTCCTGCACGATCATCGTCAGCCGGCCGGAGCTATCGTAGTGGTGAATGAGTTCCGCCTTGGTCTCGCAGACGTAGACCTCCTTCCAGCCGCCGCCGTGCGCATCCTTGAGAATGCACGGCAGGCCGATCCACTGCAGGATGTCATCCCAATCCAGCGGGTACTTGAGGTTCCGCAGCGACTCGCCGGGGACGATGCCGGGGATGTACTCCTTGTTCGGCAGCACGATCGTCTTCGGGCTGACGACCCCCAGCTTCGTGATCAGTGAGGCGCCGAAGAACTTGTCGTCGGCCGACCACATGAAGGGGTTGTTGATGACGCTGGTGCCCTGCAGCACGGCATGTTTCAGCACGGTGCGATACATCGGCACTTCGTGCGAGATCCGGTCGACCAGCACGTCGTAGGGCATGTCGCCGTCCATCCGCTCGCCACCGAACCTGGCCAGCGATGCGACCACACCGGCCTCACGCGCGTTGACTGCGTCGATGAACGCGGGCGGGAACGACCACTCGCGCCCCACCACCAGCCCGACATTCTTCTCTTTCGCCATGCCTGCTCCCGGTTAGTCGTGTCCGCCGACGTACATCCGAATCATCTGTTCCCAGTAGGGCCAGTCGTGCGCGCCCCCATCCCAGATCCGGAGCGCATTGCCGACGCCCTTGTTCCACAGGATGGCGGCGAACTCCTCATTGTTGCGGCGACTTGGATCGTCACGGCCAATGGCCATGATGATGTCGATCCGTCGCATCGCCTCGAGGCGGCCATGATCGTGTTCGTGCGCCATGAACGCCATCGGGTTGGCGGCGAACACATTGTGGTCCATGTGCCCCGCGGCCTGGCGGCTGATGTCATACAACCCGCTCAAGCCGATGATGCGATCGACCAGGTGCGGGAAGCGCAGCCCGAACGACATGGCATGGTACGCACCGAAGGACGCGCCGGCGACGATCGTGAATGGATTGTGGTTCCGATGGTAGATGAACGGAAGGACTTCATCCTTGATGTAGGCATGGTACTGCAGGTGACGGTAGGCGCGCGCACCGGGATGCCGCTGCTTGTCGTACCAGCTCTCGTGATGTACATGATCCACCAAGAACATCTGCAGCCAGCCATTCTCGAGGTGGTCGCGGAGCACATGGTGCATCTTGCGGTCGGTCCACTCCCGATGACTGCCGAGCGATGACGGGAAGACGAGCATGCGGGCGCCGGCATGTCCCCAGACATGCAGCCCCATCTCCTTGCCGTTGAGCGCCGGGCTGCGCCAGGCCGTGTATTCATGATGCATCAGTGGCTCCGGTCGGACGTGGGGACGGCCAGCAGCGCCGGCAGCGCCTTGCGGAACCGACGGCCCCAGGCGCTCTCGTGGTGCACGCCGATCGCATCCTCCACCCATCGGAGCCGGTGCCCCGGTGTGTAGCCCTTGGCGATCAGCATGTCGCGCAGCCGGCGCGCATTCGCCAGCGTCCGCTCGCCCTCCCGCGCGCCGATGTCGAGGTAGATCCGCGCATCGACGAACGGCTGCTGGTGCACCCAGTCGAAAATGGCGCCGCGCGCGAACCAGAGGGATGGACTCATGACCGCCGCGAAGCCGAAGACATCGCTGCGCTCGAACACCGCAAAGAGCGAGAACAGTCCGCCCATCGACGAACCCGCGACGCCCGTCTGCTCGCGCGCCGGCAAGGTGCGGAATCGGTCGTTGATGGCGGGTCGCAGCACCTCGCTGACCCATGTCAGGTACGTGGCGGCGTCACCACCGCCGACCCGTTCATCCGCGAAGGGACTGTACTCGTTCACCCGGTGGGATGAGGCATGATGGATCCCGACGATGATCGCATCGGCGCCGAGCCGCGAGGCGGACACGAGCTCCTCGCCCAGACTCCACGAGCCGGCGAACGAGGTGCTGTCATCGAACAGGTTCTGGCCATCCTGCATGTAGATGACCGGATACCGTCGCACCTCCTCGTCGTACGCGCCCGGGAGATGAACCACCACCGTGCGCATCTGGTCGGGTGACGGACCAGGAATGTCCGTCAGTACGAAGTGACGTCCAGCCTGTGTACGGGTGCGAAACAACCGCCGCAGGTGGCCGCGCAAACGAAAAGGCATGCTTACGATGCGTAAAGTTGGAGATCGGTGCCGATCGCATCCGCAATCATGCACGCCTGCTCGAAATCGGGGTGACGCACGGTCACATATCCGTCAGAAATCAGCGTCAGAATCCAGTCACGACGGGTGGCACCGACCGGCAGCAGGTCGACATTGACGATGTGTTCACCAAACCGCTGCATGAGCTGCTCGAGACCGGTGATCCGCCGGATCGTTCCCTGCCCCTGCGCCCGCTTGAAGATGTTGATCGCATTGTATTTCCGCTTCACATCGATCGAGAACGTGCCCGTCAGCTCGGCCTCGGCGTACCCCATGTAGAGGTCGATGTCCGACACGTAGTTCATCAGGTCGACGGTCCGTGCCCCTGGCGGGCGGACCGCGATCTCGCCGAAGACCACTTCGCCATCCGACTTCCGGTACCACTCCATGTGCGTGAAGGCGTTGCCAGGGTTCATCGCCTCGAGCACATCGGCGCCCATCTTCACGCCACCCGCCACCCAATCGCTGTCCACAGCGCGGAGGCAGAGCGTCTGCGGGCTGATCCACTCCACCTGGCGGGCCGTCAGCGGGCGCGGACGATAGAAGCCGACGTTGAAGAACTGCATCTCACCGTTCACGCAGATCGTGTCGAACGTGAACTCCTCGGCTTCGATGAACTCCTCGATGTTCACATGATCGATGTGCGTGATGCGCTTGAGGATGTTCTCCAGCTCCTTCGCGTCGTCGACACGGAACGTATCCATCGATCCCGCGCCGTCGATCGGCTTGATGATCAGGGGGTAGCCGATGATTTCCGCGGCCTCACGGACCTGGGCCGCCGTCTTCGCACCACGGTGCCGCGGCGTCCGGATCCCAGCCGCTGCCACGCGCGCCTTCATGACGTCCTTGTTGCGGAACGCGATCGCATCCTCGACGCTCAGTCCCGGCACGCCGAGTGCCGCGCGCAGCCTGGCAGCCAGCACCACGCCGGGTTCCCAGAGGCAGATGACGCGATCGAAGGTTCTGCCCGCCCACTGGGTGGTGACTTCCGCCACCACCGCGTCTTCCTGATTCAGCATCGACGTCTGGAGATAGCCCGACAGGTGCTGCCGCGTCATCTCGGGAAGGTTGCCGACGGGCACATCGCTGATGCCGAAGACGCGCGCGCCGTGGGTCGACAGGCCGCGGCAGAACAGCGGCATCTCGTCGGGATACCCCGGGGCAATCATCAGGACATTCATTCAGCCTTCCTCGCAGAAACGTTTCACCGTGAGTCCCACGCGGTCACCCCAGTTCCACATGCACCAGCTCGACGACTCGGCGGATCGCGCGATCCACCACGGCGGTCTCCGGGTGACGCAGTATGATGTACCCATCGCCTTCGTAGGTCGCGGCCGGTGCCTGCCCGATCTGCGGCAGCTTCACATCGCAGACGAGGTGCCCCAACTCGGCCTGCACGCGGTCCAGCCCGCGCACCTGCCGCACCACGCCAGTGCCCTGACCGCGCAGGAACGCGGCCGCCACCGCGTACTTCCGTTCCGGTGCGGTGAATGCACCATGGACCATCAGGTTCGCCCAGGCGCCAACGAAGTCGCTGTCGGTGGCGCGACTGATCAGTGTCGTGATCTGCGCGCCAGGAGGCCGGGCCGCGACTTCGGAAATGGCGACGCTCCCATCCGCGCGCCGGAACCATTCCATGTGCGTCAGGCCGGTCGTCTGGCCCAGTGCAGTGAGGGCCTGGACCGCCGCCGCCTTGATGTCGTCGAACATCGGGTGGTCGACTTCACGCGGCAACACCACCACCCACTGAATCCAGGGATTGCGCACGACTTCCAGCGGCGTCGGATGATAGTGCGTGAGAGAATGCCAGACGGCCTGTCCGTCGATCGAGATCGTTTCGAACGAGTGCTCGGTCCCGGTGATGAATTCTTCCACCATCACTGGTGCCGTCGCCGACGGTCGCGTCATCTCGAGGGCCTCACCAAGCGCCTTCGCATCATCGACACGATACGTCGAGATCGCACCGGCGCCCGCCAGCGGCTTGAGGACCAGCGGAAAGCCGACCCGTTCGGCGAACGCGATGGCATCGACATACGACTCGACCTGTGCATGTCTGGCGCAGGGCAGATGATGGGCGCGCAGCACATCCTTCATGCGCGCCTTGTCGCGGAAGTTGAGCGCGGACGCCACCGGCAGCCCCATGATGCCCATCGCCTCGCGGACTTCCGCCAGTGGCACCTGCAGCTGCTCGTAGGCGCCGAACAGCCTTCCCACACCGCCGATCCGTGCCGCAACCTGTTCGACGGCGGGCCGCAGCTGGGCCACATCCAGGACATCCTCCACACGCCAGTGCTGGGCGATCACCTCCTGCGTCTCCGGCGCCGCCTGCTCGACCCGGTCGGTGCTGATCACGCCGAGCTGCACGCCGGGCAATGCCCCGATCGCCTCGACCATCCGCGACGCATTGTCCGAGAGCCGAGGCGCGACGAAGATGACCGGAATCACGACAGCGCTGCCCTCAACGCGGGCAGGATCTCCGGGAAGCAGTCGTCGCGCGTCTTCAGTTCCGACGCAAACGCGTGCGCATCGGAGAAATCGCCGCTGGCGAAACCGTCGTGCATCTTCGCCAGCAACTGTTCGAGATCGGAGCAGTGAGCGTGGAACCGATGGTCGGCGTAGTCGGCGGCTTCGGCCATCGTGATGATGAACTGCCAGTCGCTGGACTGCGCCAGCAACAGCGTCCGTGCGGCCTGCTCCAGTGACGTGTGCGCCAGCGGATCACCGAGGGCGCGACCGGCGATGTCCCAGAAGGCATTTTCGAGCGGCCAGAGCCGACGCCAGGTGTGCGCCACCTTCGGCCCCACCCAGGTCGACCAATCGGCGTGCGCCCCCCACGAGCCCGGCTCCACCGGAATTGCGGGCGCGTGCGGATTGTCGTGCAGATGTTGTGATGCGGTCACGGGGCGCAACAGCTTCGAATGCTGCAACTCGCGATAGAGCTTGTTGAGGAACTCCGGGCCTTCGTACCACCAGTGTCCGAACAACTCGGTGTCGAATGGCGCCATGATCAGCGACGTTCCGAACGGATGCTGTTCGCGCGCAATCGCATTCAGCAGCGTCGAGAAGTGCCGCGCATGTTCTTCCACCTTGCCCTGCGCGACTTCCGGCCAGTACGGATGCTTGTGACCCAGGTCCACGGTGCGCCCGGTGATCCGCCAGAGTTTCAATCCGCCGTTGTGATGCGTCTTGTGAAACTCGAGATACGCCCCGTCACCCGGGTAGCCACCGTCCGCACTCCAGATCTGCGCCGCGGTGCGCTGGTCGCGCGCCAACGCCGCCACATACGCTTCTCCGTTTTCCTGCTTGATGCGGTACGCGCGGTACGCCGTGCGTGCCTTGTCCCTGCCCTGCACCAGCGGCGCGTCGAGCGTCACGAACTGGAAGCCCGCGGCACGCACTTCGTGCTCGATGCCATGCCGCATCCCGCGATTCGGTGCGCGCGGGAGTGGCTCCCACCAGCCGCCGGGCCGGTAGGCGCACTCCGGCAGCCAGCACCCGACCGGCGTCCGCCCGAACAGCCGCTCGTGCTCACGGCGCCCGAGTTGGAGCTGGAACCTGATGCTCTCGTCGCGACCGAGCAGCGGCAGAAAGCCATGCGTCGCCGCCGAGCCAGTGATCTCGATGCGCCCACTGTCGGCGAATCGCTTGAACTCGCCGAGGATGTCGCCGTTCAGCGATCGATAGAGATCGCGGTACTTCGTCATCGTCGCCGTGTGCACGCCGCAGACGTGACTCAACCCGGATTCACCACGCTCGGCAAAGGCCTTGCCCTCGACCTCGTAGCTCTCGAGTTTCTGCGCGACCCATTTTTCGAAGATGGCCGGAAACGTCGGATGCGCGAGCTGATTGGCGAGGATCGGTGTGATGCCGAGGGTCAGCGGCGCCCACACATTGTCCTGCTCGAGCCACCGCATCTTCTCGATCAGCGGCAGGTAGGTCTCGAGCGTCGCCTCCGACAACCAGTCACTGCCGTGCGGCCAGTCGCCATGGTTGAGAACCCACGGCAAGTGCGAGTGCAACTGAAGGACGAAATCCATTGTCGGGTCAGCGAGCAGAGAGGACAATTCGATACAGATCGCGATAACGCTCTTCCGAGCGCTCCCAGCCAAAGTCGCGCGCCATGCCGTCCCGCATCATCCGGAACCACTGATCCCGGTCACGGAACGCGACGATCGTGCGCGCGATCGCCTCGGTAAACGCCGACGCAGTGAACTCGTTGAAGACAAACCCAGTGACGCCATCGTGCACCGTATCCGCCAGTCCGCCCACCCGGCGCACCAGAGGTACGGTACCGTAGCGCTGCGCGCGCATCTGCGTCAGTCCACACGGCTCGTACTGACACGGCATCAGCAGCACGTCCCCGCCCGCCATCAGACGATGTTCTCGCGCATCGGAGAACCGGGTTTCGAGGAAGACCCGGTCCGGATGACGCGCCGCGATCGCACGCAGACCGTCGACGAAGCGCCGATCACCATTGCCGAGGAACACCCACTGGGCGTCGATCTTGAAGATCCAGGGGTTGTCGAGAATCAGATCCACCCCCTTCTGCTGGACCAGGCGGGCCGTCATCACGAAGACCGGCACATCCGGCAGCAGGGTCAGACCGAGCTCGCGCTGCAGTTCCTGCTTGCAGCGCGCCTTGTTCCCGATGTCTTCCCGGGAAAAGGGGGCCGGGATGTCGGCGTCGCGCAGGGGGTCCCATCGCGTCTGATCGATGCCATTGAGGATGCCGACGAAGCGGTCACCTTTCAGCACGAAGTTTTCATGCAGACCGAACCCGCCGCCCGCCGTCCGCAGCTCGTCGGCGTGGGTCATGCTGACGGTGCTCACCGCGTCGGCAAAGGCGATGCCGCCCTTAAGCAGGTTCATGCGGCCGTACCACTCGAACTGCGCGAAATTGTAGAGCGACGCCGGCAGGCCCACGTCGGCCATCGTCTCCGGCGGATAATGACCCTGAAAGCCGGCGTTGTGGACCGTCAGCACCGAACGGAGGTCGCGGTGATACGGGCTGTCGGCGTACCAGGTGCGCAGGTACGCCAGCGCGAGACAGGTGTGCCAGTCGTGCGCGTGGAGCAGCACCGGCGCGCTGGCGATCTGCGGCAGCACCTGGAGGGCGGCGGCGCAGAAGAAGGCGTACCGCCGCGCACTATCGCCGTAGGGCCCTTGCTCGTCCCCGTAGATGCCGGGACGATCGAAGAAGTCGCGGTTGTCGATCAAGTAGACCGCCGGCGGAGGCACGGCACCGCGCATCGCAATGACGTCGGCAGCGGCCTCGAGCGGAAGTCGGTAGAGCTGGGCACCGTAGTTCCGAAATGCAACACCGACGGTGAATGGCGCGCCGACGGGCTCGAGATTCGGGAACTGCTCGCGAATCTGCCGGTAAAGCGGCATCAGAATCGCCACGTTCTGCCCCGCTGCGGCCTGATAGGCGGCCAGGCTGCTGACGACTTCGCCAAGCCCACCAGTCCGCGCGATCGGAGCGAGCTCGACCGTCAAGTGCACCACGGAGACGGCCCGCTGGTCGCCCGACTGGAGCGGCTCGGGCGCATTCCGTTTCAGGAAGCGACCATCCGGGCCCCTGACCGCGCGCGGGGGCTTTTCCTTCGTCACCCGCCTGGTATTCGGGGCGACCTCCGGCTTCGCGGCAGGCACCTTGGCCGGCCGGGCCACGGATTTCACCGCCGGTTTCGGGGCGGGCGTCGCCGCAGGCTTCGGTGTTCGAGAGGGCATGGCTTGGTCGTGGTCCGCGCAGCAGGCACGTGACGCCCCGGAGGCATACCTCGGGACGGATCGGGAGGAAACTGCGGGAATCCGGCATCGCCGAGTCCGACAGCATGCCGACAGTGCCGAAGGACCGTGCCGAAGCAGGTCACGACGCCGCCCGCGCAAGGTGCGCATCCTGCCCTCGTAATTCCAGTAGGGACCTCCGACGGGACGTAAACCGGCGCCGCGCGTCTATGACCGACAACTGCCCCACGAACCCTGTTCGCCCTAGTTTAGCTGACGTGACTAATCCAATACCGAGCCGGATCGCCGGCCTGCAAGAGCTCGCGAGCAATCTCTCGTGGAGCTGGAATCGTGAAGCGCGCGCGTTGTTCGCCGCCATCGATGAGCGCCTGTGGCTCTCCACCCGCCACAATCCCGTCACCTTCCTCCAGCGGGTCTCGCCGGAGCGGTTGCAGGTCTGCGCCGACACCCCCGCGTTCCGCGCGCAGTATGACGAGGCGATGCACTGGGTCCGGACCGAGTCGCAGTCCGACAACACCTGGTTCGCCAAGACCTATCCCGAGCTGATGCAGTCGAAGATCGCATACTTCTGTGCAGAATTCGGCCTGCACTCGTCGGTGCCGATCTACTCGGGCGGCCTTGGTGTGCTCGCCGGCGATCATTGCAAGACGGCGTCCGACCTCGGCCTGCCGCTGGTCGGGATCGGTCTGCTCTATCGGAATGGCTACTTCGACCAGCGCATCAATGTCGATGGCTGGCAGGAGAACATGGACGATACCTTCGACCTGTCGAGCACGCCGATCACACCCGTCCTGCACTCCGATGGTACGGACCTCACGGTGTCGGTGACGGTGGCGGGCCACGAAGTCCTGGTGCGCGCCTGGCGATTGATGGTGGGCCGTGTGCCGTTGCTGTTGCTCGATACCGACCTTCCAGCGAACCGCCCCGAGGACCGTGAGCTGCTCAGCCGCCTCTACGCGGGCGGGGTCGATCTGCGCCTGCGGCAGGAATGGTTGCTCGGCGTGGGTGGCGTGCGGATCCTGCGCGCGCTCAAGATGGAACCGGACGTCTGGCACGCGAATGAAGGCCATGCGAGCTTCATGTTCATCGAGCGTCTGCGCGAGTTGCGCGCCATGGGCGTCGAGATGCCTGCCGCGATCACGAAAGTGCGCCGCGCCTCGGTGTTCACCACGCATACGCCGGTGCCAGCCGGTCACGATGTGTTTCAGCGGCCGGCGGTCGAGGCCGTGCTCGGCCCCGTCTGGAAAGAACTCGGTATCGACTCGGATGCCTTCTTCAACTTCGGACTGCATCCGCACTACGGCAAGGAACAGTTTCACATGACCGCCTGTGCCGTCCGCTTCGCGTCGAAGGTGACCGGTGTGGCGAAGCTGCATGGCGAAGTGTCGCGTGAACTGCTGCACCCGATGTGGCCGAACCGGGCGGTGAATCAGGTGCCGGTTGGTCACGTCACCAACGGCGTGCATCTGGCCACCTGGATGGCCAATCCGATCATGAGCACGCTGGACAATCATCTCGGGCGCGACTGGGGCTTCACGCTGGACAATCCGGACACCTGGAACCGGATCATGAA
>CAYMQV010000007.1:38301-50969 GCA_964392395.1 uncultured Gemmatimonadaceae bacterium | reverse complement strand
CATCGAACCCGACCACCGCGACCAGCGGCGTCGAGACCAGCACCGGACGCAGCGGCACCAGGGCAGCCGCTTCGGCGATGATCACCGAGAGATCGGACGAGGTGCGTCCCCTGGCGAATGCGATCAGGGCATTCAGCATCTCGGCCAGCTTTTCGATGTGATCGGAGGCGACACTGGCGTGGCCTTCAATCTTGGTCAGCTCCGTGACCGGCGCCGCCACGCGGGCGGCAATCGCCTCGACCTGCATGGAGACGACACCGAGCGAGTTGCGGAGGTCATGGGCGAGCGCCGTGATCACTCGGGCAACCGCCGCATCGAGCAACTGCCGGAAGGCCCCGGACGACGCAGCGGTCGCATCCTCGCGCGAGGATGCGACCGCTGCTGGCGCGCCCGGGGGCGTTTCAGCCACGCTCAGTCACTGAGATCGGCATCGTCGGGCGCCGCCACCACGCCAGGTGCGCCGAACACCTTGTGCAGGCGGGGAGGCTTCACGAACTGCTTCACGTCGGCCCTGGTACCGTTGACCTTCAGCTGCGTGAACAGGAAGGTGAACTTGGCATCGTAGGCCGCCGCCAGCTTCGCCTTGATCTCCGCCGGCAGGCCCCACATCTGCTTCTTGAACGGGCCGATGGCCTTCTTCCGCGTCTTGTAGAAGAACTGCTCATCGGTGTCGGTGGCCTTTCGCTCATCTTTGGCGTTGACCAGCAGCCAGTCGTAGATCTCCTGGCGGAGCACATCCGGCAGGTGATCGAACATCATGTTCTGGAAATTCGTCGCAAGATGAATCTCTGCCGTTTCGGACGCCGGGAACAGATTGAATTTGCTGTCGGGCAGGGTGCTGGCGCCGTGCTGTACCGCGCCGGACAGACCGTACGAATCGCGTGCGATCTCACCTAGCGTGCGCAAGGTGTCGATATCGAGCGCGACATCGGCGATGCTGCCGTCGGGGAGCACCGTTCCGCCGTGGCTGGTGCCGCTTTGTACGCTGATCTTCGAGAGTCCCGCCATTCCCGGCGCCTGCTCGGCCAGGACGCGGACGAAGCCGGTCATGAAGGCGTGCAGTTCGTCCGGGGTCGAGTTCTCGGTGCCGACTTCGCCGATTTCGCCACCGAGTGAGATCGTCACACCGGCCGGTTCGCTGGCGCGCACGAAGCGGCAGATGTCCACCGCCGTCATGTAGTTCGGCACCTGCTGCTCGTCGTGCGTCGGCTTGGACAGATCGACCAGCGTGGACGTGTCCACATCGACGTTGTAGAACCCGGCCGCGACTGCCTCGGTGACGAGCTGCTTGACGGAGTTGACCTCGAGCACCGGATCCACGGCAAACTTCTTGTGGTTCACCTGAAAGTGATCACCCTGCACGAACAGCGGGCCACGGAACCCTTCGCGCAGCGCCGCAGCGAGAATCACGGCGACGTACTCCGTGGGACGCTGATCGGTGTAGGCGATCTCGGAGCGCGCGATTTCGAGAATGAAGGCGCCCGCGTCGAGCCGGTTCGCGGTGCGGAAGATCGCGCGCATCGTGTCATAGGAGGCGGCGCGAATATTCATGGCCGGCACGGTGTAGCCGCCCGTCTTTCCGGCACCGCGCGCCAGATAGAGATCGTGGATCGACGCGGGGCGGATACCTACGTGCTGCCCGACTTCCCAGAGCAACCAGCGCGCGTACTCCTTCTCGTCATCGCTGCCGAAGACGGCGGCGGCGATCACCGCATCCATGCGGTCGGTGGCCAGCAGTTCGGGCTGCGTGACGGTCACCTGCGAGCCGGTGACGGTGACGCAGTCGGCGAGGAGGGCCGACGAGATGGCGGGAGCGGACATCACAGCCTCGAAAAGAAGGAAGGGGAGAACAGCAATCTCGAGCACAACGCCACGGGCTGAAAGGGAAAGCTCCTCAGGGTCGGCGCACGGCACAAGTGAGTGTCGACGGCGCAGGCCTCCGACGTTGCAGGCATGCGCCGGTCGTTCGGACCCATCGCGGCGTTTGACACCGGAGCAGGCATCGGGCGACAGGTCCTTCTGCAGAACGTGCCGGGCGTGGCCCGGCGGCTGGTCGTCGAGCGTTCCGACGAGGCGCCACCCGAGGCCCTCATGGAAGCGCCCCGCCTGAAGACTCGCCGTATCGCGGTGCGCCTTCGTGCCGCCACGCCGTCGCGCCTCGTCGTCCGCGGCCTCGAGCAGATCCGTGGCACGTGCTACTCCACCCGCACGGTGAGCCCATCGAAGGCGGGCGAGATGCCCGTCGGCAGCTCGGCTTCGAGGTCGGCGTGAAAGTTGTCGTGCGTGAGATGGGTGAGATAGGTGCGCTCGGCGCCGATCTCGCGCGCGACGGCAATGGCCTCGGGAATGCTGAGATGCGTGGGGTGTGCCGTGCGAAACAGTGCGTTGAGCACCAGCACCCTGACGCCACGCAGCAGGTCGACCGCCTCCGGCGGCACCGTCTTCGCATCGGTGACATAGCCGAGCGCGCCGATGCGGTAGGCCGTCACCGAGAAGCGGCCATGCGGCACCGCGAACGGCTGTACGATCGCGTCGCCGATCGTCAGCGGAGTGCCGGGCACCACGATGTACGTCTGGCCCTCGGGCTTCAGTGTGCCTGGCATCGGCCGCATGCTCTCATCGAACACATAGCGGAATTTCTCCTGCAGGCTGCGCATCGTCTCCGCCGAGCCATACATCGGCAGCGGGCCGTCGCGTCGCGCGGAGATGGCGCGGATGTCGTCGAGGCCGTGCGTGTGATCAGCGTGATCGTGTGTGAACAACACGGCGTCGACGCGATCGATGCTGTTCGCAATCAGCTGCACGCGCAACTCGGGCGGCGTATCCAGCAACAACCGCGTTCCACCGGACGACTCCACCACCGCCCCGACCCTGGTGCGCTTGTCACGCGGATCGGGGGACCGACAGACGGCACAGTTGCAACCAACCTGCGGCACCCCGAAACTCGTTCCGGTGCCGAGGAAGGTCAGTCTCACACCGTCTCCACACGCATGAAGTTCGTGGTGCCCGGCGTGTCGAACGGGACACCGGCGGTGACGACGATGTGATCACCCGGATCGGCGAGATTGAGACGCCGCACGGCGGCGAGCCCTTCCACCACGAGCTCTTCGTAGTTGTCCTTGCGCGGTACCAGCTCGGGGACGACGCCCCAGACCAGGGCCAGCTGCCGATACGTCTTCTCGAGATCCGTGCACGCCACGACGGTCACTGCCGGTCGCATGCTGGAGACCACGCGAGCCGTGGAACCGCTCTTGGTGAAGCAGACGATTGCCGGCGCGTGCAGCATCTTCACCGCCGCCGCGACCGCCGATGCAATCGCCTCGGCCACCTCGTGCTTGTGCTCCGGCATCCGACGCTTGTCCTTGTTGGCCGAGTCGAGCTTCGAGCGCTGCTCGATCTCGATGATGATCCGCTGCATCGCTTCCACGGCCAACCGCGGATACGCGCCGGCCGCGGTCTCGGCTGAAAGCATGACCGCGTCGGTGCCATCGAGAATCGCGTTCGCGACGTCGCTGGCTTCAGCGCGGGTTGGACGGGGATGCGTGATCATCGACTCGAGCATCTGCGTGGCCGTGATCACCGGACGACCCATGCGATTGCACAGGGCAATGATCTGCTTCTGCGCAACCGGCACCCGTTCGAACGGCAATTCGACACCAAGATCGCCGCGGGCGACCATGATCGCATCCGAGGCGGCGACGATGGTTTCGATGTTGTTCAGCGCGACATCCTTTTCGATCTTGGCCACGATCATCATGCTGCTCGGCACGAGTCCGCGCAGCTGCCAGAGATCTTCGGCGCGACGGACGAAGCTGAGCGCGATGTAGTCGAGATCCTGTTCGACTGCGAAGGCCACGTCGGCGCGATCCTTTTCCGTGATCGACGGAGCCGACACCGCGATGCCGGGCAGATTGATGCCCTTGTTGCTCTTCAGCTCACCCCCGAACACCACTTCGCAGCGCACGCGCTTGCCGAGGACCTGCAGGACCTTCAGTTCGAGCAGACCATCGTTGATCAGGATGCGGCTGCCGGCGCTCACATCGTGCGCGAGCTGGGTGTACGTCACTGGGATGTCGCCCTCCTGCTCCTCCCCCTCGTGTGCCAGGATGACTTCACGGCCTGGAACCAGCTGGAGCGGCTGCGCAAGCACGCCGATGCGGATGCGCGGGCCCTGCAGGTCGCCAAGGATCGCGACGGGACGCTGCTGTTCCCGTGCGAGTTGCCGCACCAGCGCGATGGTCTGCGCGTGTTGCTCGTGCGTCCCATGGGAGAAATTGATCCGGGCCACATTCAGGCCGGCTTCGATCAGGCTGCCGATGCTTTCGCGCGTCGCAGAAGCGGGGCCGAGGGTGCAGACGATCTTGGTTTTCGGAGCAATGACGGACACGGGATCAGCGTCGAGTGGAAACGGCGCCGGGCGCGGCCGGGCCGGTTGGGTATCGCCGGCACGCCCACGCGCCGGCTCCCGCGACCCAAGATAGCGGTCTAACCGGCCAATGCGGTCCCCATCTCGGTATTTCGGGCAGATTCCGGGCGTAATCCGGCACCGAGACGTGCCGCCGGGCCAGCCAGAAGCGCGGGGAGTGCGGTCAGCACCAAGAAGAACGGGCCGGGCTTGACCTTCATGCTGGCGGCGAGCTGCTGCAGGAACAGGGACAGATCGCCGTGGGTGGCACTCCAGGCGAAGAGGATCACCCAGGCCACCACTGCCGCACCCGCGGCCGTAATCCCGATGGCCTTTCGGCGGGCGCCGACCAGCCCGAGAATGAGGCCGATGACGGGCAGAGCCCACCAGCCGAGCAGGAACTCGGCGGCGACGAAGAGGATGACGGCGACGGCGGGGAACATGAGTGTTGACGTCTTGGTTGAAACACCGGCTACCAGCCGTCTGATTCGGCAGGGCCGCGGCGGCTGGAGCGATCTCGTCAAACCTAAGCCACTTCGCACTGGAACTCGACCAAGAGCAACAATGCTCCCCAGACGTACGCGGGAGGCATTCTTTAGTGGTACGGGATGCGCCTGAGGTCGTTCAGATCAGCAGTCTGCGCGCACGGGCATGCGAGAACATCCCGAGAAGCAAGATCCCGACCGCCAACAACATCCATGTCACAGGCTCTGGAACTACTCCAACGGCAGGCTGCGACAGACCCACGGTCAGATTGTTGATCTGTACCGCCGTGCTGAACATCGGATCCGTCGTAGTCGTCAGCGTCAGCGACGTGATGAAGCTGGAAGTCGTCGTGAAGCCCGTGAACACGTTCCATCGACCGGACAGCTGAGCGAATGTTCCATCACTGAGTGAGAACGCGATGCTCGTACCCGGGCCCTCGAGAAATGTCGTGAAAAAGTTGCCACCGAGCGCGGACACCGGGCGGAGAAAATCAATGCGTATCGCCTGACCGGCGAACGTTGACGACAGGGCGTTGTCGTTCCGGTCACCCGAGTACCCGAAATTGTTGAAGATGCGCACTGGCCTCGGCGACGGACCACCGGCAGTGACGGTGTACGCGAAGCCCCCTCCGGAGAAGTTGAGCGGCGCAGCGTACAGGCCGACCGCCAGTCCATCGAATGACTCCGTATACGAACCGGGGAGCGTACTGGCAAAAAAGGATGCGGCGGATGTATGAATCGTCGCCTGCGCGAGCACCGGCGGCGGAACGAGTGCGATTGCAAGGGTAACGATACCGAGTATGAGCCTGCGTTGATGCGACATATCAGCTCCCTGGTGATTGTCTTGCGGACGGTGGGGCTGACGAGGTGAATTGAGATCGACGCGCATCATCATCGCGGCCGGAAATCGAACCGAGCGGAATACGAACTGCCGTCTGCCAGATCGATGGTGAAGAGACGGCACGAGCCCGCCCATGACCGCTCCGTCTTCCACGCATAGAAGTACCGGTCGGTGAAGGACACATACTTCACAGGAATATTGGCGAGCGACGACGTCGGCAGGCTCGGACCGGCACCGCCGCTGCCGGTGCACGGAACGGCCGCCGAACGTGGTGAATCGTCTGAGAACACCGACGATCCTCGATCTCCACCGACACCAAAGCGAATCGGGATGACGAGCCCAGCGCGAGCGACATTGATGGAGGGAAGATCTCGCACCGGCCAGAGGAATCCGGTGAAGTTCCATGTTGCCATCGTGACCGCGATGTCTGCCGACTTCGGCGCCGCAGCGTCAAACGCCTCGGACCCGCTCTGATTGGCGATCACGGTGCAAACACCAACTTGAGTCAGAGCCAGCGAGCTTCCCGACACGGTACACGTACTCGGTGTGCCAGACGAGAACGTGACTGCATTTCCGGATGCTCCACCCGTCGCCGCAAGGGGTACAGACGTTCCGACGATCCCACCCGTCGGAAGCGAGAACGTGATCTCCTGCGATCGCCTGACGATGCTGAATTCCTGCGTGACCTGCGGCGCAGGCAGGAAGGTGGCATTGCCCGGCTGATCAGCCGTCACGACGCAGTGCCCGGCGCCGACGAGACTGACGATGCTCCCGCTGACGGTACACGTTGCAGGCGTGGACGTGCCAAGCGTGGAGGTGAGCCCTGATGACGCTGTGACCTGTGCGGCGTACGAGACGCCGACATACGCGGGGGCTGGCGGCACTGACACAAAGCTCAGGCTCTGCGACTGTTGCGGCGGAGGGACAACCGGACCGCCGAGCCGTTCACAGCGAAGCGGCTCGGTTTGGAGTCCAGCCAATTCCGACACGCGACATGCGTACTCGCCGGTGGGATCCTGGAACAGCAGCGTGAGCGTGACCTGACCCGCGTTCCACGCCGTCCGAGTCGCGAACTGCAGCGATACTTCGGGCTCAGTGCCACTGGCGGCGCAGGTGCTGATGGATGGGTAGCCGAGATCAGGGGGTGCATTGCAGCCGATGATTTCGGCGCCGCTGGTCGAGATATCGGTACCGACGGCGAATCCTCGGGCGAGACCCGTCTCGATGTCGAGCGGTACGATGCCCCACGTCATCGAGGTATCACCGATGCTGGTGGCTCCGCCGGCGAGCGAGAGTGCGACGCCGCTGGATTGATTGTCGGTTGCGAAGGTGCCGTCGTCGGGGCCCTGAATGTCGACGCGGTACAGGCGCGACCACGAGGGCTGGATTGGCGGCAGCGTGATCGGGAATCCTGATGCACCTTGCAGGTTGCTGAGCCGCAGCGTCACCTCGGTACCGCCGGCACCGTCGGGTGCAGTCGAAAGGCTGACGCCGAAGCAGGTGGGGGCGGTGCCGGGGGCGCAGTAGACGTTGAGTGCGGGGTCTGCCGCGCGTGCGAGGTGAGACCCGCTGCTGAAAGCGATTGAGATGACGATGCCGCTGATCGAACCTGCGGCGGCGAACAAGCGCGCGACGCGTCGCGGCCAGATGGCGGAGGGCGTCTTCATTGGCTGACGATCCTCGCGGGCCAGGCCAAGGTTGGCTGAATTCTGCGGACCGGCTGTTTGACGACGTAGCCGGGTGCACCGCGGACGTAGGGTCGGGCTGGGGTCGCCCACTGGAGGCTGGGTGGGCCTGAATAAATGATGAGTGGAATTGGAACTACAACACTGGTTGGGGCACCACGTACTCCATTAAAGCATCGGAGGACAGCCCCCGGCAGTGGATTGAGTACCGGAGAGACGCAGGTCGAGAGAATAGTCGGGTTCGAAGCAGTCGTCTGAAACGTTCCGTGTACCTGCGGCTGAATTGCTCTCCGACCGACACCCTGCACCTCAGTGGAGATCACGAACACCACGTCACACGTTGAATTGAATACGTGTACGATTCCGGTGTTCGTCATCCCCGGAGGTGGTAGTGGTCCGGCAGTGCAACGTGGATTGGTGACACTCGCTGAACGCTCCTCCAATTGCTGCCCTTCCGGAGCAGTCGGCTGCTCGCACCCCGCGACGACAAGCGCCACGAGCACCACGAACGAGGACCTTCGATACATCAACATCCGTTCCTCCGGCCTGAGTTTACGTGACCACCTGCACGAAAGGTCGAGCATACGAGGTATCAAATTCTTATGAAATAGGGCAACCGACCCACACGCGCATGACACAGTCGCGCACTTGGGTCAATAGCATCCAGGCCTGCGAAGGAGCGACTCGCAGTTCGCTGAATCATCGGTCGGTTTCTCGCACGTTCATGATGCTGGCATTGAGCACTGGCAGCGGCAGCGACGACGATCCCACCGTCGCCGCGGGCGAGGCGCCCGAGAGCCGCAGCCCCGAACGAATCGCCGCATCCCAGTCGCCGACGAACGCCCACCAGTTCGTCATCCAGCCTGCGCCACTCGGGATGCGATTGCCGCGTCCAGGGAAGTTCTGGAACCAGTACGTGTACCACTGCGCCTCGACACGTTGATCGAACTCCTGAATGCCGGGCCATGGATAGCGGAGGGTTCCCCACGTCGACACACTGACGGGCTTTTTCGTCCCAGTGCCGTCCGGACGCCAGTCCTCGATGTCCGACGCGACCTGGGTTGCGTTCAAGTAGTCGTAGTTGCCGACGGTGTTGGGCGGCATGTGCGTCCAGCCGGCTCGACCTGTCGTGAATTGCCCCTGTGCATTCCGGCCGACGAAGTCAGTCCAGAACAATCGATCGTTGCCGACCTGCCGCTGGCTGACATACGCCATCATCGCTTCAAGCTGATGACCGACATTGTGCAACGCCTCGGCCTGCGATCGCCGATAATTGATGCCGTAGACGATGTACGTATGCCCAAGAATCGGGAGATCATTCGGCACGCGAAAGCTGTTCGAAATATCGCCAGTCACGGGACTGGACATGTTCGACTCGGCATTGGTACGGAAATTCGTGCTGTCGTGAACAGCTGGGTTGTATGTGAAGTAGCCCTTGTCGAAACCACTCTCGGCGATCCAGATCTCTCGCACCGACCGCGCACGCATCACTGGCTCGAGGTTGAGGTCAGCAAAGATTCTGATCCAGTCGGGAAAAGCCGGCGAGCCGGCGATTCGGGCGTCCCGCTGCAATGGACTTGGCGGTGTCAGATCGTACACGATGATGTGCTCGACAACCTGATAGCCGAGGCTTGGAAGCGCTGTCGTGTCCTTGTAACCTCGGAAACGGCTTCCCTGCTCCACGCCCATCTTTCGCCGCTGTGCGAACGTCAGTATGCGCTTCTCGGCGGAGTCGAGCGAAATCGGGTCGGTTGCACGGAAGCCAGGATTCTTGAGCGTGTCGATGGTGCTGCCGTCGGCCGTCGGCAGAAATTCGATGAGCACAACGGGTACTTGCCAGAGCGCTCCAGCGCCTGGCGTGGCGAGGTACGAATCCACTGTCACCCTGCGCATCCGGACCACCTCCGCTGTCCACCGCGCCGTGACGTTGCCCGAAGTCATACGGATCTCGGTTCGGCCCGACCTCTGTGTGCGAACGCGCCCGGTCGAATCGATCGTTGCCACCGTGGAATCCGTGCTGGTCCAGACCGCTGGCGCGCTGAGCTCGACGATGCGTCCAAGCTCATCGCGTGCCTCTGCTCGAAGCGGAAAGCGCACGCGGACACCACGAACCGTGTCTGCAATTCCCGCCGGCCGGAGAATCGTGATGGTTGCCGGAAGCCCAATCACAGTTACGACAAGACTCGCGGCCTTGCCGTCGATACTTGCCGTGACAGTCACGGGTGTGCTGGCCCGGATCGCCGTGATCACGCCATCGGGCGTCACAGTCACGCGGGTACTGTCCCCACTCGACCATCGGATCGAGGCGCCGACGACAGGCACCGAATTGGCACCACGCGGCACCGCGGAGACACGGGCTGTGTCGCCCGGCCGCATCGTCAGTGCGGTGGTGCTCAGCGACAGCGAGTTGACTCTGACAGGCGCTGTCGCCGCATCTCCGCCGCACGCTGCGAATCCTGCAATGAGCACGAAACACATGGCAGCAGTCGAAACACGACGTCTTCGAGTGCCACCGGCGGTGGACCCAGGAATACTGTTGTTGTGCACTGAATCTCCGCGGGCGTCTCTTGATGGAACACGCAGTGAGAACGGCATAGGTTCGTAGAAGAAGGGCATTCTTCTCACAAGAACCCTCACCTCGCGCCTGAATCGGCGATATAGGGCGATGGCCCTATGTGCCACGCTCGAGTTCATCGTTCCGACCTTGCGCGCTGAACCAACAAGACAAGCTGCGTGCGTGTCACCACGCCGAGCTTGGCATAGATGCGTTCGGTATGTCTCCTGACCGTGTGCACGCTGATGCCGCATGCGTGCGCAATCGTGCGCGTGCTGACGCCGTCAGCCAACCGCTCGGCTACCTCTCTCTCACGATTGGTCAGGCACGCAAAACCCATATCCCGGCGAATTGTCGCAAGTGTGGACGTTGGCGTCCACACTGCGAGTACGCAGCTGGCGCCCTGACCTGACGGCAGGGCACGAAGGCAGAGCTGCTCGCCGGAGAATTCGACTCGTTCGGCTGCGTCCTTCATTGGACGGTCACAGGTTGGAGTGCGCAGCTGCTTCACCCCTGTGAGCCGCGCCACGGCGTCAGCGCAGACCTGTGCAAGCTGACCCGCCAGAGCCGCACTGAGCGGCAACCCGATCCCTTTGATGACCCTCGCCTCGCCATCGAGCATCACAAAGGGAATGTCGAAGGCCGTCAGGAACCTGACCCCATCGATTCCGCATCTCGGACAGCCGGACGTCGCGGGTACCGAGACGCGTTCCGAGATGCCTGAGGTATTCCCTGATGACGACGGGTTTCGGGAAGCCAGTCGGTCGGGGCGCCGACCGTCAGTCGCGCGAGGTACTGCGGCGCAGGCGAGCATACTCATGCTTCAGCTCCGGGTTCAGTGGGTGCGTAGGCGACGCACCGAACCTGAAACGGTGTACTCAACCGGAACTGGCAGTCGTGTCAACTGAGTATCAACTTTGCCGAAATAGTCGAAATCGAGCAAAGCGCATTGAATTCGCGTACCATTTCGTTTGCGCGGCGGCTCCTCACGACCGGCTCCGGCCAGATCTACCTGCTCCCCCTCATGGCCTACCACCTCAGCCTCTTCGGCGCGCCACGGCTCACACGCGAGGGCGAGGTCGTCGTCAGCCGTGCGGTGCAGCGTCGCAGGCTTGCGATTCTGGTGATCCTGGCGCGCGCCCCGCGCCGGACGCTCACTCGCGAGAGGATCCTCGGCTACCTGTGGCCCGAAACCGCGCCAGACGCAGGCCGGCGACTGCTGTCGGAGGCGATCTACGTGCTCCGGCGCGAGTTGGGGGAGGAGCTGCTACGGGCTACCGGGGACAGCATCACGTTGTCAGCCGACGTCACATGCGACGTAGACGCGTTCGCGGAGACTTTTGCGCGAGGCGAATGGACCTCGGCAGTGTCTTTACACACGAGTCCGCTTCTCGACGGCTGGTATGTGCCAGAGACGCCGGACTTTGATCGTTGGATCGATGCCGAGCGAGCGCAGTTGACGAACGCATACTGCTCAGCGCTGAATGAACTCGCCGGAGCACTCGAGCGGGGCGGGGACGCGATCGGTGCCGCGTCAAATTGGCAGGCACTGATCCGAATGGACCCGTACAACTCAACCGCAGTGCTCAGGGCTGCCTTGGCCAAGGTTGCGAGCGGAGAGCGAGCTGGTGCGCTTACGCTGATTCTCGAGCACGAAACGCTCTTGAGGGACGATCTCGGCGCGGCGCTTGACAGTGAGCTGACGGAGCTTGCGCAGGACATTCGCAGTGGACGCCTCCAGCCGGAACGAAGGCAGGCCAGAGTGCAGCAGACGCAACAGGTGCTCGATGTCATGTCGACGCGAGCCTCAACCACCGACCGCAGCCATGACGAAGAAATTGGCGCGGCACGGCTGACGCTTGATGGAGGTCATCAGACTCCGGCGACGACCGCCACCACAGAGGCGCGGCCTGCCCTGAGTTCGAGCAGCCTGACTGCGACACTACCGGTGCGAGTGGCTCCGAAGCGTGCAGGCAGAAGGCTGCTCGGGCTGACGGCGGTGACCGCTGTTCTCTCAGGGATGGGGCTGTTCGCAGTGCAGCGGACTCCAAGGGTTGCGTCACAGGCTTCAGCAGGCGGAGGGCTCGACCCACTCCGGATTGCAGTGCTGTACTTCGACGCCCCGCCGAACGATAGCGGCACGTCGTATCTGACGGAGGGGTTAGCCGAAGGACTCATCCGCGAACTCTCCGATGTACGGAGTATCCGCGTCCTCTCCCGGGACGCCGTCGCGCGATACAAAAACGCAGCCATATCAGCGGACAGCATCGGACGCCTGCTTCGTGCGGGCACGCTCGTCAGCGCCACGGTCGCGCACTCCGGTGATCGAGTCCGGGTCATCGCCCGTCTCGTGGACGTCACGACGCTCCGGCAGTTCGCGACGATTACCGTCGAGCAGGCGCGTACGGAACTCTTTGCACTCACCGACTCGCTCTCACTCCGCACGTCGGACGCGCTCCGCAAGCAGCTCGGTATCGACATGAGGCGTCGTTCGTTGACGGACCGACCTGAAGGCGCCGTGCGCAACGACCGCGCACTCGACCTGCTGTTTCAGGCCGAACATCTGCGCAAGACGGCAGCTGCGGCATGGACGACGAGCACACCCGGTCTGGGTGCGCTCGTACTGGCCAGGCGCAATCTTCTGGCCACCGATTCCCTGCTCGCCCTCGCTCAGTCCCTCGACTCCACGTTTCCGGCC
>CAYMQV010000007.1:36614-38291 GCA_964392395.1 uncultured Gemmatimonadaceae bacterium | reverse complement strand
GGTTCCGCGCGGGTGGTGGCGCTTTCGCCAGCGATCGGACACGCTGAGCGCGCGCGCGCGGACCTACGGAGCCGTACGTCGCCAGACTCCCTCGGACACGCGGCAGTGCAGCATCTGCTCGGTTCCGCGCGGCTTCAGACCGCGGTGGCAATTCAGACCTTCCGATCCGAGGGTGCGCTGCTCCGATCCGCTGCGGCAAATCTCGACTCCGCCGTTGCGCTTGATGCGCGTCTTGCGGCGGCCTGGTCGACATTGAGCGAGGCACGTCGGCTGGCGGGGGACTTCGAAGGGGCGCAGCGTGCCGCGGAGGGTGCCCTCGCGGCCGACGCGTTCCTCGAATCCGCGGATGCAGTGCTGTTCAGTGGCTGGCTGTCCGCGGTCGAGCTGGGCGACGCACCGGCAGCGCAGCGCTGGTGCTCCCGCGGGCAGCAGCGGTTTCCGGACGACTGGCGATTCATCGAGTGCGAGTTGACGAATCTTCGACTCGACGCGGCCGGCTTGAGCGCAGTCCGGCCGGATCCACAGAAGGCCTGGGCGCTGGTCGCACGTTTGAACCGTGTGGATCCAGACGAGAAGGCTCGGGCTGCAGGGAGGCCCTACAGCCCGAGCTATCGACGGCTGACGGCGGCAGCCGTCAGCGCGGCGGCTGGGATGGCCGATACCGCGAGGGCGGTGCTGCGCGCAGAGCTGGTGCGTGTCAGTGCGGACCCTGAGCTACGGACCGACATTCTGTACGATGCGGCGTTCGTTCATCTGATGCTGAAAGAACCGAACGCCGCGCGGCAGAACCTGCGCACGTACGTCAAGGCGCGCCCCGATCTCAAGAGCTATATCGACAGCGACAAGACGCTGGGGTCCGTAACGCCGATCGATTGAACTCCCTGCCGATTGAAGTCGCTCGTTCGCCAGCCACAATCAAAAGGGCGTCAGCTCATACTCTCCTCTCTGGTCGACGACGGCGATGAAGAATGATCGATCATCAACTATCCCAGGAGACGAGACAGATTTCGGAGTGTGGAGTACGGCGACTGCGTTGGGATTGTCGGCGAACTTCTTCCGCTTGTCGTTACAATCGGCGAGCGAGAGCATGGAGACGTAGTAGGGTATGACGAACTTGTCGACTGCCGAGAGCGAGGTAAAAATCGCGTCATACTCGCTGAGGTCAGTAGTCGCCGAATTAGCACCCTTCTTAACCGCCTTGTCGCTCGTCAGCTTTATATCTTCCCGCGGACTGTTCTTTTCGTCTTCATCCGTGGTGTAGAAGTGGAGAACCACCTCCATCTGCTCATCATTTGCCGTGGTTTCGAGAACGGCCTTCAGACCCGTGCTTCCCACGAGGTCTGGCACCAGGCACATCTTCTCGTTCCGGTACGAGTCCATCTCCTCGGCCAAGGCTCGCAGGTCGTTTGCGGTCCAGTACTTTCGATTCATGTTGGTTGCCCTCGGATTGTCTGCAGTTGTACAAACGTAGTCATTCCGTAACAATTGGTTTCACGACGCCCACTTCGCAAGTATGACGCTCCTGGCGTCCTGGCTGACGCGATAGGCCGAACGCATCTTGCCGCCCTGCCAGGACGTCACGCGCGTGGTGGATCGCGTGCTGGATACCGGCCAGCCTGAATGCTCCGACACGGAACTCGCCCGTCGGGTTGCGTCAGCTTGCTGATTCCTCACGGT
>CAYMQV010000007.1:20241-36604 GCA_964392395.1 uncultured Gemmatimonadaceae bacterium | reverse complement strand
CGGTTGCGAAGACGCGTCGACTGAACGGTGTTGCCGATCCTCGGCAGCGGTCGCAATCGTGAACTCAGTTTCTGGCGCGCCCGAACGAAAGCGTACACACGCCAAGCAACCGGCTCGAGACAGTATCCAGCAAGGAAGGCCAACCATCCGCGCCGCTGGACTGGCAAGCGCCCGCGAAGAGATGCGCGCATTCGCAGCGCCACTCGAGGCCACAACATGAGCCAAGGTCCGAGGTGCAGACGTCGGCCGAACAAGACAGCTGAGTAGTCACAGCTGAACACGTGATGCGGCTTCGTCCCAAGGTCAGCGTGCTGAATGACCTGACCTGAGAGACGCGCTCCCATGAACACGCGGTAGAAGCGCACCAACTCATCGGTACAGCAAGCCACGAAATACGGTCGGCCTGTCTGGACCATGCCAACGAGGACGCCGTGACATAGCAACCGAATCACGGCCCATTGGCGCTCGGCGTGCACGACGCAGAAGCGCGAAACCTCACAACACTCAGCACGCGCGGGCAAAAGGTCACTCCACGCCATGAAGCGATCGTGCTCCCACTCATCCGCCGGGTCACGGCAGAGGATCCTCGCGCACGCGATGGGTGATGCGCCACGCCAGACGCCGACGTGGATCGCCCCGTCGTCAAAGATATCCTGCATCGGTTGCGCCCTACGGTGCTTGCCAGCGTCGCGGTAGACGGTGGTCCGCAGTCGGATGAGCGCACTCCGTTCCGCCTCGCATGACGCAATTCGAACGGACAGCTCACGACTGCGTGTAAACCACATCAGCCGGATTCGCTGATGGCCGACGGGTGCGCACACGCACTCGGTGCGCTTGCCAGCGTGAACATTCAGGCCATCGCCGCTTCTGAACCACGACGCGCACCACAACCGCAATCAGGGCTCGACACGACGCGCTCGTACGCCTCGCGCCAGACTGGTATCGGATAACAGTGCCTGAAGTAGTCAAAGCACCGAATCATCGACGACGCCGACTCCGGAAATCTGGTGACGGTGTGGCCAACGAGGTGTCGGAGCAGATTCGTGTGCTTCACGTCCTCCGTCGCATGCTCGACGATGAAGTCAAGGCCATCATGACGAAGGCCACGGCGGCCGAGCACTTCCAGAAATTCCGCGCCGACAAGTGCGGTCAGGTATTCGAACAGATACTCCGCCCCGAGGTAGCCAAGCGGATCTTCGACGTTCGCCATACGCCACCACACTGACGCCATGGTGAAGCACGCAGGCGTCGCATCGTCGTCAAGCCGCCTCGCATCCCCTCCGAGTCGCAGAAAATCGCGGCGCGCCCAGAGCCCATGCTCGGCCTCCTCCGCCTTGTGGTGGCACAGTGCACCGATCAGCCGATGCTCGGCCTTCGGAATCCGCCCGATCATGAGAAAACCGGCCTCGGTGGTGTGCCGTTGATACTGATGCACCGCAAGCATGATCTCCCTGACAACCGCCAACACCACGTCGTCCGGCGTCGTCGGATCGGTAACGAGCGCCCAAGCATCCAGAGTGCGGACTTCAGCGAAGACTTGGCTCGTTCTTTCCTCGAGGATCGAGATCGTCTCCTGTGCGAGCGTCGAGAACTCCGTCGACGACAGCGATGATTCAGCCATTCTCAGGACCGGTAGAAGTCGCGACTGCATGGAACGTGCTGCTCAAACGCTCTGGTGAATCGCCAACGGAAATCGGTCTGCGTCGTGCGGCGCGGGACTGCGGTTGCGCCAGGCCGAGCGCTTCTCGCACCAGTGCTGCGATCGGGTCGCTGTGCTCGGTTGCTCGCAGCAACACTCTCGCAAGCGGCGATCGCGCGGCACGGAAACGGTCGTGGTCGTCGAGAAACAGAATCATCGGCTGGTGCAGACGGCCGGAACCCGGCAGTTCGAAGGAGTCGCCGTACGCCTGAAATCCCACCCGCTCGAACAACCCTTGCAGTGGCAACGCGCAGTGGACGCAAGTCGCGACGTCCCCTCGCGCCAGACCGTGCTCATATACCGCGACGAAGAGGCCATGTAACTCTCGCAGGTGAAATCGCTCGGGAGCGCGGACAACAAGACGCGAAACGATCGAAAGCCGGGTGCGCAGGGAGCGGAGCACCAGTGACTCAGGCAGTCTGAACTCCTCTCCCATGCCCCACCCTGCGTCCGCCAGGGCTGTGTAGCGCACGGCTGCGATACAATCGTCGTCGTCGCTCACCAGCCAATGCGCCGATACTCTGTCCCACGCATCAGGCAGGGAACACAGTCGATGATCGGCAGCCGGGTATTGCTTCTGCTGTTCGACCACGTAGACGCTGTAGCGCAACCTCGCAATGGCCGAGAGCTGCTCGGTCGTCGTCGCTCGCTTGAGTTGACGTGCCACGCGCTTGCCTCCACTCGTGAAACCAGCGACTCAGCATCGGAGGGTCGGTGATCGTGCTGCGCTGGAAGGCGAGAGCAAGCCGTCGCGCAGGCAGAACCGCCCCTTCACCGTCAGATGTAAGCCGCTCGCACGTCGTGAACCATTGGGCGGATGCCCTATATCGAATTGCTCACGCATCGCGCCACCTTCATTGACGCGGCACGGACAATCCACTGTTTCTGCAGAGGCGCTTCACATTTTCACCTGGGCCTGACGCTATGGCGGCGCTCGATCTCGTGCAGTTCGACTTTCCCCTGGCAGCCCGTATCGTGGCCACATGGATTCTGGCCGGCGTCTTCATCGTGAACATCGCCGCATTCGCCTGGGCGATCCGTGTGGTTTTCGTGCGATCAGGCGGCATGCCGTTCCCGATGAGGGCACTTGGAGTCTCTGGCCTTGCGGCGGCGATGATCGATGTGTGGATACTCTTTGCCGGAGAGCCACCTCGCCTGCCGGCGACGGTCGCCGGCGTCGTGCTTTGCGCCGTCGGCATCACGCTCTTTTGCGCCGCCGAGCGGGCGACTCGACAGAGCAGACTCAGAATTGCGTTCTCACACGATGACCCGACTTTCCTGATTGCGACAGGTCCGTACGCGAGCTTGCGCCACCCGTTCTATGTCAGCTACGGTCTGACGTGGATCGGGATGGCACTCGGTTCTGGCGCGTGGCTACCCTGGCTCTTCGCCGCGGCGTTCTGTGCGGTCTACATCGCGCGGGCACGCGCTGAAGAGCGGATGCTGCTGCGCTCATCCCTCGCGGCGGAGTATGTGATGTATTCCCGCTCGACCGGAATGCTCTTCCCGGCTTTGCGGACGCGGCGGCGATGACCAGAACCGAAGACCGCACAGGCGGAGACAGGGCGAAACGCTGACAGCTCGGGCGCGTCTCGGGGACAGTTCAACCGCATGCGCGCCTCATCGACGCGAGCCCGCTACGGCCGCAAGTCCAACGTCGAAAGAATCCGATCCTTCGCAAACGCAGCTTCGCTCTCCGGCACCACCAGGGAATCGAGCTGCCCCGTGCGCCACTTCTCGAGCCGGTCGTCGTACCGTGCACTGGCTGGATTGCCACTCTGGCCGCCGGGATAAATCGCCCACGCGGTGCGTCGGTCGCGGGTGAGCTCGACGATCATGCGCCAGCTCGCGCCGTGACTGCCGGTGGCGCCGGACGCTGGTGCGATCGTGCCGTACCCCGACGTGACCGCGAGGTGATCGCGATTGAATCCAGGAAGGTTCACGAGATGATGCACGTTGATGCCGCCGGTTCGACTCCACTCCCAGGTGGGGCTGACGGGGCCCAGCGTGCGGGTGAGCGAATCGAAGGCGCTCTGCAGTGCGTCGGCCAGCAACGCGTCGCGCGTCTCAGCCTTCCCCGTCGTGCGGCGGTCGTCCCACCAGATGCTGGTGGAATCACGCAACAATTCGAGAAAGACGACACCAGCGGGGACCGCGACGGCCGGCTTCCCTGCCTCGGGGCTCAACTCATCCCACGTGTTTCGCACTGCGCGTTTCATCGCGGCTTCGAAGAGCACCGGAGTCTGCGCCGTGAGCGTGTAGCGGTAGTCCCAGTCACGCAGCATCTTCGCGGCCAGGCCGAGGGTTGCATTCCCGCTGCGCTCGGCGGCGCGCACGAAGTATGGCGCGATCATTCTGGCGCGCACGTTGAGCGGGTCCATGTGCATCTGACGGATGCGATCCGGCGTCACCCGGTCATCGGCCCGCAGCAGTTCGTTGATGCGCAGTGCACGCCACGGATCGGGCCAGTTGGCGCCGATGTAGCGCGGCACCGCGGTGGGATCGAAGGGCTGCTGGTTGGCGCTGACGATGAATCCCTGCTCAGGGTTGGTCACCTGTGGCATGTCGTCGATCGGCAGCAGACCGGTCCAGTCACTGGCGCGCGTGCGACCATCGCGAACGTAGGCGCCGGCTTCGCCGTTCGCTCGCGCGGGATACTCGCCGTACGACCGGATCGCGATCGTTCCGCTCCGGTCGGCCACGAGCATGTTCTGTGTTGGCGACTTGTACGGCAGCATGGCCGCTTGCCACTGCTGCACGCTCGAGGCCCGCGTCGCCGCGACAAACCCGTCCAGTTCATTCGACGGATCATGCGCCGTCCAGCGGAAGCTGAGGAAGCGACCGTTCTCGCGCGACATCGGCCCGCGATGCGTGTAGAAAACGGTGTCGGTCGCGATGGTCTCGCCAGCGGCATTCCGGAACAGTTCGACGCGCGGCGTGAGCTTGTGCCACTGGCCGTCGAGCCGGTACTGCGCTGGCGCCGTCGGATCGTCGACTTCCTCGAGGAAGTAGTCCGCGACGTCACCGCCGGTGTTGGTGAACGTCCAGGCCACGTTCTGATTGAATCCGATCACGATGGTCGGCGCGCCCGGAAAGGTGACGCCATACACATCGAGCGAATCCTTCACGACCAGGTGCGCCTCGTACCAGATCGAGGGCAGCGAGAGATCGAGATGCGGATCGCCTGAGAGGAGGGCACCGCCGCTGGCGGTGCGTTGCGGCGCGATCGCCCAATTGTTGCTGCCGAGCGCATCGCCGGTCTGGTCTGCACCCGGCATGGCGAGCGCGGTGTGCTCGAGGAGACTGGCCGCTTTCGCCGGGACGAGCAACGCCGTGTCCGGTGCGCCGGGCGCTGGCAGAGTGGCCCAGGCCTCACGCGGCGCCGTGCGACCGGCCACCGGCTGAATGGGTTCCTGCAACGGATTGTTGCGCGGAAAGAGCGCGTCTGCGGCGTCGCGACCGACCAGCGCCGCCGCCCGCGTCCGGCGCAAATCATCGGGATCGTAGGCCAGCGTCAACGCCATGCGCATCAGGAGGTACACTGAATACCTGGGCTCCCATCGGACCATCGGCTCGGCGCCAAGCAGCTTGTACTCGATGGGTGTGCTGGCTGGCGTCAGCGTCGCACGATACGCGTTGACGCCTTCCGCAAATGCCACCATCGCGTGTCCCCCTTCGCTGGCGCTGTCGATGGCAGCCCACTTCCGCTCGGCGGCCCACCCGAGCCCCAGTGTGCGCGCCTCCTTGTCGAGTGGCAGCGCACGGGCACCGGCAAGTTCAGTGAGCGTGCCGGCCGCAGCGCGATAGGTGAGCTCCATCTGGAACAGGCGATCGCGCGCAACGGCGTAGCCAAGTGCACGATAGGCATCGCGCGTGTTGCCCGCGTACACATGAGGCACGCCTCGCCGGTCGAAGAGGACCCGGGTATCCGCCGCCAGGCCGGGGATTCGCTGCGACTCGGATGCGGGCAGGTCGCCAAAGCGCACCGCTGCCGCCGCACCCTGGACCGGATCGAGCAACGGTCCGATCGGCGGAATTCCTGCGCTGCTGACGCCGCGCGCACAGACGAAGAGCGTTGCAGCCAGTGTGACTGCGCTGCCGATGGTACCAACCAGACCTCGAGCCATGCCATTCCAGGGCTGAAAGCGTTGGAGGCCGTCCGCACCCGCAGACAGCCTCCAAACCGCATTGAGAACGCGTGATGCTGCACGTACCGCACTTGCGTGTCGCAAACCGACCCAGTCGACGCCAAATGACTCGCAGCGTGCCGTCAGGCGCCTCGACGCCCTCGTGCTACCGCACCGTCATCTCCCATTCGCTACACCGTGGCGACGGGGTCCCGGCCCAGTGATCGAAGCTTCGTCTCGAGGCCGGCGAGCAGCGTGTCGAACGACTTCTGGAAGCTGGCGAGACCTTCGACCAGCAGCTTGTCGGTGACGCTCTGCATGCTGATCCCTTCGCTGGCCAGCGCCTGCAGCAGTTCGCGAGCGTCGTCCACGCCACGATCCACAGTGCGGGCCGCGTCGCCGTGGTGCTGGAAGGCGATGATCGTCGCTGGCGGCATGGTGTTGACGGTGTCGGGGCCGATCAGTTGCTCGACATACATCACATCGCGGTAGGCGGGGTTCTTGACGCTGGTGCTGGCCCACAGCGGACGCTGCACGCGCGCCGATTTTGCGCGGAGTTTTTCCCACCGCTCTCCCGAGAAGTGCTTCTGGAAGAGTGCGTAGGCGAGCTTGGCGTTGGCAATCGCGGCCTTGCCCTTGAGGGCGCCGAGGCGCGAGCGAGACGCATCGTCGGCCTCGGCAATCAACGCATCGAGCCGCGCGTCCACTTCGTTGTCGACGCGGCTGATGAAGAAGCTGGCAACGCTGCCGACGCGATGCAGATCGCCACCGGACTTCGCGCGATCCTCGAGACCGGAGAGATAGGCGTCGATGACGCGTCGATACGCGTCGACCGAGAACAGCAGCGTGACGTTGACGTTGAGCCCGTCGGCGATGAGGCGGCGGAGCGCCTTCGAGCCTTCCTCGGTGCCCGGCACCTTGATCATCACATTCGGTCGGTTGACGAGCGTCCAGAGGCGGTGGGCCTCCTCGACCGTGGCATCGGCATCATGCGCCACGTTCGGCGAGACTTCGATCGAGACGAAGCCGTCGGTACCGCCCGACTGCTCATAGACGGCGCGGAACTGATCGCAGGCGGTACGCACATCGTCGCTCTCGACGAGCTCGAACAGCTGCCAGGGGGTGAGGCTCTCGGGCGCCGACGCCAGCTGGGCGTCGTAGGCGGTGCCGGTGGCCAGCGCCTTCTCAAAAATGGTCGGGTTGGACGTCATGCCCGTGAGGGCATCGGCGTCGATCTGCCGGCTGAGTGCACCGTCAGCGAGAATCGAGCGATCGATATAGTCGAGCCAGACGCTCTGACCAGCAGCGTGCAGCGTGTGCAGTCGGGAATGCGGCATGAACGGGAATGTGCAGCGGGAAGGCAGGGACCCTCGACAGACCAGAAAAGATAGCCGCTCGTGGCCTCGGGTGGGCATTTACCGGCGGGGGCAGGGGAACACGAAGGGCCGGAGGCAAAGCATCGCTTCGCCCCCGGCCCTGGTGTAGTGTCCCATAAATTCGTCACAGAAGTCCCGGTTCTTTTGACGCCTGCGGGCGTTGAAAATCCTCGCGATACCTACGGGTATCGCTCCGGTTTTCGTCTTGTCAGACCTCAAAATCCCTCGGTCCTTCTTACGCAACGAACCAATGGGACACCACACTCGGTGTCGGAGTGACTTACGGCTGGATCGTCACGGGTGCCGAGAACTCGGTCTTGCCCCAGGACATGCGCAGTGTGGCCGTCGCTGGCCCGGTGGTGGCGGTACCCGGCTCGATGGCAATCACGAATGCGTCGCGCGTGTCGTTCAGGGTCCGTGCGGTCATTGCCACGCGGCCAAGATCCATGTCCTGCTTATACTCGGTGCCCCACTGCCCCGTCTGCTTATTGACGATCAGTTGCATGCCGGCTGCCGGGCTCCAGATGGAGTACAGCGTGTAGCTGCCCTTCGGCACCATCAGCGTTCCGATCTGGAGATTGGCTTCGGTGGTGAATGCGGTGGCGGCATTGGCGCCCGTGCGCCAGACCTGCCCGTTCGGAATGAGCCCGCCTTCGACGGCGCGACCGCGAGCGAATGGCTGGCCGTAATCGACGGTCACCTTGAGGGGGGCGGCGCCACGGACACCGGTGCCGATGCTGAGCACCGTCATGGCGCGCGGCGAGGCGGCCGGCGTGAGGCGACCCGCGGCAGGCTGCGCCATGGTCATCTGCGCGGCGGCGGGGGTGGCACAGGCCAGGACGACAGCGGAGAGCGTGAGGAGACGACGCATGAGCGGAAGCGATTGGAGTGAAATGGCCACTCGGCACGAGGCAGGTGCCGGTGGAATCACAAAGGTATGCCGGCGGGCAATGGATGTTCCCCCTGCCAATCACGGCCGGGATCAACGACATTCGCTGGGTGACCTTCCCTTCTGCCGCGTTCGCCGTGCTGGTGCTCCTTCAGGGCGTCGCGACCCTGCTGCTGGTGGCGCGCCTGTTGCCGGGCCGCACCCGTCGCCCGCCTGTCCCCCCGCTCCTCGGCGACGCCCATGCCGGCCGGGTGACGGTGGTCGTGACCAGCCTCGATGAAGTCCATCGTATCGGGCCCTGCCTGGATGGCCTGCGCCGTCAGGGGCCGGCGATGCTGGAAGCGCTGATCGTGGACAGTCGCTCCAAGGACGGTACCTGGGAGCTGATCCAGCAGGCGACCGCGGCGGATTCGCGCATCGTGGCGATGCACGATGATCCCCTCCCCCCGGAGTGGGTGGGCAAGGTGTGGGCACTGGAGCATGGCCTGCGGCACGCCAAGGGCGAGTGGGTGCTGGGCATCGATGCCGATACGACGCCGCAGCCTGGCCTGGTGGCCGCGGCCGTCGAGGCCGCCGACGCCATGGGGTATGACGCCGTGAGTTTTGCGCCGCGCTTCAATGAAATGACCGTGGCCGAGCAGTGGCTGCAACCGGCGATGCTGACGACGCTCGTGTATCGCTTTGGCGCCGCCGGCGAGAAGGCACCCGCACCGGATCGTGTGATGGCGAACGGGCAGTGCTTTCTGGCGAAGCGCAGTGTGCTGCTGGCGAACGGCGGCTACAGCAGCGCGCGACGCAGCTGGTGCGATGACGTGACGCTGGCGAGACACATGGCCCGCAACGGCGCGCGCGTCGGCTTCCTCGATGGCGCACGGATCATCGGTGTGCGGGCGTACAGCGGCATTGGCCAGATGTGGCGCGAGTGGGGCCGTTCGATCGATCTCAAGGACGGCACGACGCCGATGGGGCAGTTTCTCGATGTGTGCTTCGTGCTGCTGACGCAGTTTCTGCCCCTCCCCGCCGTCCTGCTCGCCGTGTTCGCTGGCGTTCCGTCGTGGCAGTCGGGGGGCAGTGCGGCCGCGTGGTTCTGGATGAACGTCGGACTGGTTGCGGCGCGCGTACTGCTGCAGTTCGGCTTGGCGGGATCGTATGCAGAGCGACACTGGACCTTCTGGCTGTCGTTCACGGCGGATCCGCTGGCGGCGATCCGGATCGTGCTGTCATCGCTCAAGCGCCCGCGTCACTGGCGCACGCGGCAGTATGATCAGGATACCGTGGTCGCAGTCTGATGCCGACGTGGCGGGCGGTGCTGGCGGTCGCCGGAGGCAGCGCCGTTGGCGGCGTGCTGCGGATGCTGCTGGTGTCCGTCGCGGCGACGCGAGTCACGTCGGCATTTCCCATTGGCGTGCTGGCCGTGAACGTGATCGGCAGTTTCGTGTTCGGCGTGGCGATCCGCTACGGGCTGCAGGGCGGAGGAATCAGTGAGACGACACGGCTTCTGATCACGACGGGCCTGTGCGGCGGCTTCACGACGTTCTCGGCGTTCTCGATGGACATCGTCGATGGTCTCGAGCGCGGTCGCTCGTCGATGGTGACGACGTACATCCTGGCGAGCCTGATGCTCGGGGTCGGGGCGTTGCTGGCGGGGCTGGCCGTCGGACGGGCGCTGGGGAAGTAACGCCCGACGGTGCGCGTGGCAGCGCCGACACGATGGTCAGCTGGAGCGCTGTGCGACCAGACGCAGACGACAGCACCAGAGCAGCGACACCAGACTCACGACCAGCGCTGCACCGGCGAGCGCGGTGTGATCCGCGCGCATCAGAAAGACGGTGGCGGCAGATGCGATCGTCGCCAGCCGGGCAAACTCGATGCCGAACACCCAGGTGCGGCCTTCGAACAGCGCGCTCACGTTCGCCAGGCCAAGCGTGACGAAGAAGAGCATCGCCGCGATCTCCTGGGCCGCCAGTGAACCGGCGCTGACCAGCGTGAGATAGGCTGCGATGAGGATCGTGAGGAACTGGGCGGCGGCATACATCTGCTGCCCTCGTGGCACCACTGGATCGAACTGCGGCGCATGCATCGGCCACGCCATTCCGGGGGCCGCGACCGAGGCGGCAAGGTCAGGGGGCACGAAGCCGGGGTGTCCAAACACCACCCGCCACTTATCCGCCAGCCGGCGTGTGTTCCACGCATTGCGCATGATGCCGGCGAAGATGTGCACATTCGCCCACACCGGATTCCAGCTCTCGAGCGGCGTGGTGATGCCGTAGACCACCGGCTCCACCTCAGGTTCGAAGGTGCCGAACAGCCGGTCCCAGATGATCAACGTACCGGCGTAGTTCTTGTCCTGATACTGTGGATTCACGCCATGATGCACGCGGTGATGTGACGGCGTGTTGAGCCACCACTCGAGCCCGAGTGGCAGCCTGTCGATCTCGCGCGTGTGGATCCAGAACTGATAGACGAGATTGAGCGCGTAGCAGGCGGCGAACAACTCCCAGGGCAGTCCGATGATCGCCAGCGGAACGAAAAAGACCCAGCTGAACAATCCGTGCAATGCACTCTGACGCAGTGCGACGGTGAGGTTGTACTCCTCGCTCGAATGATGCACGACGTGACCGGCCCAGAGCAGGTGGATCGTGTGCGAGTAGCGATGGAGAAAATAGTAGGCGAGATCCACCAGCAGAAACGCCAGCAGCCATGACGTCCAGGCGGCCCAGTCGATGCCCCAGGGTCCGGGGATGGCGCTGGCGCCAAACGGCACCCGATCGATCCACGCCGGCAACACCCCGAAACGTTGCAACGAGAGATGTCGCACACACCAGGCGTAGGCACCGAGCACGATCAGCTTGATGAAGATGCCGAGCAGCTGGCTGAGAATGCCGCAGGACAGATCGCTGATCGAGTCGTTGAGCCGATACAGTGAGCGGCGCCGCCGGTGGGCGACCGCCAGCTCGACGAGGATCAGCAGGAAGAACAGCGGGATCGAGGCTTCGATGATGGCCATGGCTGGGAAAATAGCTAACTTGTGGCATGTCTGAATCGATCCCCCGTCGAGCGTTCCTGATCCGTGCGACCGCCCTTGCCGGCCTCGCCACCATTTCAGGCGGGCGGGCCATTGCGCTCCCGCCCGTGACGCGCATCACCGTCTACAAGGACCCGAACTGCGGTTGCTGCTCGGCCTGGAATGATGCGATGCGGACGGCCGGCTTCCAGATCGACGTGCGCGACACGGCGAATCTGGCCGCGGTCAAGGGATCGCTCGGTGTGCCGGACAACCTCTCGTCGTGCCACACGGGCGTGGTGGCGGGCTATCTCTTCGAAGGGCATGTGCCGCCGGATCTGGTGCTGAAGGTGCTGCGCGAACGCCCTGCGCTGGTCGGTTTGTTCGTGCCAGGCATGCCCGCCGGTTCACCTGGCATGGAAATGCCGAACCCGGACCGATACGACGTGATCGCGCTGGGCCGTGATCAACGCCGATCGGTGTACGCCACGCGCATGGGGCGCGCCCAGGCCTGAGTGTCGCGTGATCAGCGATAGAGCTGATCGACGCGGGTCTGATCGGCAAAGGGACGGGCCGCCGCGCGCCACGCCCCGTGAGCGGCGAGCATCTGCCTCATCGAGTTCCCCTCGAGCGCGAGTCGCAGCGAGGTGTCACCGGCCAACTGATCCATGAAGCGGTTCCGCAGCACCAGGTCCTTCGGGTGCCGCCGCTTGATGACCGAGAGCAGCACCATGCCCACACGAACCGGATCGACCATGTTGCGGTCAGCGACGGAGATGCGGATCATGGGAATGGTGAGACCGGCGTGTTTCTGCCCCGCTGCGATGGTGCGCGTGACGGCGTCGAGCCGGACGCCAGTCATGGCTGGAATCGCCGACAGCTCCCGGGCGATTTCCGCTGCGTCGGTGAGCCAGGGCGCTCCAACGAGCTGAAACGGCGCGTCGGTCCCGCGCCCCTCGCTCATGTTCGTTCCCTCGACGAACACGGTGCCGGTGTAGAGGAGCGCCGCGTCGAGTGTCCGAAGGTTCGGCGACGGCACGATCCACGGCAGTCCCGTCTCGTCGTACCACATGCTGCGACGCCAACCCTGCATGGGCACGACGGTGACGTTCGCGGTCACCTGCCGGGTGCGCACCAGATGTCGGAGCAGTTCGCCGGCGGTCAAACCATAGCGCAAGGCAACGGCATACTGTCCGACGAAGGAGCGGAAGTTCGTGTCCAGCACGCCGCCCTGCACGACGTCGCCACGGACCGGAACCGGTCGATCGCACACGATGAACGGAACGCCAGCCTTGCCTGCGGCCTCCGCTGACAACGCCATCGTCCAGGCGTAGGTGTAGGTGCGTGAGCCCACATCCTGAATGTCGTACACCAGCACGTCGACCAGGCGCAGCATCTCTGGCGTCGGTACCCTGGTCGCGCCATAAAGCGAGAAGATCGGCACCCCAGTCGCACTGTCCACCGATGACGCGACTTTTTCTCCGGCCTGCGCCACGCCGCGAAGCCCGTGCTCCGGGCCGAAGAGCGCGACCAGCCGAACGCCCGGCGCATTCGCCAGAAGATCGATGCTGCTCACGCCAGCGGCGTCGCGACCGGTGTGGTTGGTGATCAATCCGACACGCTTGCCCGCCAGCAGATGCAGGGAGTCGCGGACCAGCACCGTGACCCCGGGAATCACCGGCGCCAAAGGCGCTTGCGCGCTGAGCTGTGTCGTAGCGCCGAGGAGTGTGCCGGCGACCATGCGAAGTATGCGAGTTGGCATCATGAGCGAGGACTGTGCGGCACACCTTCGTTCGGCGCAAGGCCGCGCCGGGTCGGCGGATACCTCGCTCTACAACGGCCGCTCTACGCCGTGGCCGGAGCGCGAGCGACGCGGCGACACGGATCGTCGCGCGAAAATACCATATCCGTGGTCACGGTCCGCAGGTGCGGCGGGAGGGTGGTCGGGCCAGCGCAACGACCATAAGCGTATTGCTCGCAACGACTTATGGAACTGAACGCCGTGTCGGATCTCCGCCACATTCGCTGAAGCCGCTGCACACGAGTCAGGGGTGCCTATTGCACGATCATGGTACAGAGTGGAGAATCTTGCTCCAACTCAACCCACAAACTCCGAATGTGGCCACTCGACGAACTGAATGACGAGAGTACCGACGTTCGCCTGACCTTTGGTCGGCGGTACGGATGGCACCTGCGGGAAGCGTCGGATACCCTGTTCCCCGGCCGGGGTGACCATGGTCGGCTGGCGGCGCTGTGGGTGCAGCAGATGCTGCACCGGGGAGAGCTGCATCAGGACTGCGATTCAGATCGCGTGCTGCTGCGCCTGACGATTGGGCCGTGGACGTTCGATTTCGACATCTACTGGGATCGGGCTGGTGGCGCACAGCCGGTTCGTGCGGGGCTGCCTGACACGTTGTTTCGCGACTGCTTTCCGATCACGGCCAACGAGTTTGCCCCGGAAGAGCTGGCGGCGCTCCGATCAGCGATCGCGGCATCGGGCGCGGGGGCGCTCGATTCACTCATTCCGCAGCTGGTGCGGCTTCAGCATTCCGACGATTAGTGTAGTGTCGCCAGCAAACCAGCCGCCTACGCGCCGACGACGCCGAGGGTCGCTTCGTTCCTGGCCAGGTACCGCGTGACGTAGTCGTGCACCGCATCCTCGAGCGGCGTGAATTTTACCGGACATCCCGCGGCGCTCAGCTGTGTCATCGAGGCCTGGGTGAAGTACTGATACCGATCGCGAATCGCCTCGGGCATCGGCACGTACGCGATCTTCGGTATGCGCTTCATGGCCGAAAAGACGGCATTCGCCAGCGCATTCCAGCTGCGCGCCTTCCCGGTGCCGAGATTGAACAGGCCGTGCACCTGCGGGGCGGCGACCAGCCAGGCGATGACAGCGGCTGCATCCTTGACATAGACGAAGTCGCGCTGCTGTTCGCCATCAGCGACCTCCGGCCGGTGTGACTGAAACAACTCGAGCGTGCCGGTCCGTTCGATCTGCCGATGCGCCTTGGCGACGACACTCATCATGTCGCCCTTATGATACTCGTTGGGGCCAAAGACGTTGAAGAACTTGAGCCCGACGATGTGCTGCAGCAGTCCAGCGCGCTCCGCGTGCAGATCGAAGAGATGTTTCGAGAAGCCATACATGTTCAAGGGAACGAGCGATTCCAGTCGGGTGGGATCGTCATCGAAGCCGCCGGCGGCATCCCCGTAGGTAGCGGCGCTGCTGGCGTAAATGAAGTTTGCATGACGTTCCAGTGACCATTCGCACAACTCGCTTGTGTAATGGGTGTTATTTCGCAACAAATAGTCGGCATCACGTTCCGTCGTCGCCGAGCAGGCGCCGAAGTGGATCACGGTGTCGGCCTGGAAGGCGCCTGAGTTGCGCCGCAGCGTGGCGAGAAAGTCGTCCTTGTGCAGCGCGTCGGTGATGCGCAGGCCGACCAGGTTTTTCCACTTGTCGCCGGAGCGCAATGCGTCGACGACGAGAATGTCATCGTACCCGAGCTTGTTGAGTTGCCAGATGGTGGCGCTGCCGATGAAGCCAGCCCCACCGGTAACGATCAGGCGATGACGAGACACGAGATATGGGGCAGAGGAAACCTTCTGGTCGTGGACGGAATCTAAGACTCCGGTGTCGACGCGCGGCAGGCGACATCGGGCGGCTCGGCCAGTGCCCTTCCCACTCACTGATTCCCACCGATGCCACTTCGCCGTTGCCGGCTGCGCGCCGTGCTGATTGCCCTGCTGGCCATATGCATCGGCCATCCGGTGGTCGCGCAGACAGCGGCGCCTGCCGCCGCCGCTGCGTCACCGGCCGGCGCGGACGCAATCAAGGTGTTTCTGGAGTGTCGTGGCGACACAACCCAAGGGTGCGCGACAGACTTCTTCGTGCTGGAGCTGCCGTATGTGACGTGGACACGTGATCGCCTGTTCGCTGACGTGCAGCTGCTGGTGACCACGATCGAGACCGGTAGCGGTGCGTTCCAGTACACCGTGACGGCGCTCGGGCGCGGCCGGTTCAATGGGCGGGCGGATACGTCGGTGGTGAGCACGCTGCCAAACGAATCGGAGGATGGGATCCGCCGAAAGCTGGCCCGGACCTTCACTTTGCTCCTGGTGCCATATGTGCGAACGACCTCCGCCGCCTCGCTGCTCCGGGTCGTCTACGACGCGCCGAAGGGGGCGGTGCAAGCGTCGCCGCAGTCGGTCAGGGACAAGTGGAATTTCTTCGTGCTGGAGCTCGAGGCCAACGGCTTCATGAGTACGGAGAGCCGCCAGACCTCGGGCAATCTCTTCAATAATTTCTTCATCCGCCGGGTGACGGAACAGAATGCGCTCCGCTTCGGCGTCTTCCAGAGTACGCGTTACAGCAAGTTCGAAATCGACGACTCGACCACCGTATCGAACACCATCCGCCAGGGGGTGTTCTTCGTGCGCGGTGTGAAGGCGTTGTCGTCGCGGCTGTCGGTGGGTGCGCTCACGAACATCGGCTACAGCGAGTTCACCAACACCAGGCTGGTCTGGCGAGCTGCTCCTGTCATCGAATACAATCTTTTCCCTTGGAAGCAGGCGACCAGCCAGCAGATCGCCATCTCCTATGGTGTCGGGCCGCGCTATTTTCGCTGGAAGGAGCCGACCATCTTCGGGCGCGCGAGCGAATGGCGCGCACAACAGGAACTGGTTGTCGGCACCGATCTGAGGAAGAGCTGGGGCAGCGTGAACATCACCACGCGGTACGCCAGTTTTCTGCCGGAAGTGAAGAAGTGGAACCTCGGCGTGAATGGCAACACGAGTCTCAATCTCGTGAAGGGGTTGCAGTTCAATATCGGTGGAGGTGCATCCCTGATTCGCGACCAGATCTTTCTTTCTGCGCGCGGTCAGACTCCAGAAGAGATCCTCACACAGCAACGCGCCCTGGCCAGCAACTACAACATCTTTGTCTTCACCGGCCTGTCGTACACGTTCGGTTCGATCTACAACAGCGTCGTGAACCCGCGCCTGGATTTCTTCAACCTTGGCGGGAACCGCTGACAGCCGGCGCAGCGGGCAGCGCACGAAGAGTGCTCGATCTGGATCATGCGCCGTTCAACGCCCGAGTTTCAGCGCATCGCGATCCCGGCGCCTGAAAGGCGTGCGACAACCACTCAGCCGCGCAGCAGTGCGGCCAGATTGCCAACCCACGCTGCCTCGAGGTCTGCCATCCTCGCCCCCTTGCCGCGATTGGGCGCCGACGTGAGCAGCCCCTGCGCGCTGTCCATCACG
>CAYMQV010000007.1:0-20231 GCA_964392395.1 uncultured Gemmatimonadaceae bacterium | reverse complement strand
GGGATGCGGCAGCGCGTGCACCGTCAGCCCGGTGTCGAGCAATGCCACGACACTGGCCGCGACCTTGCCCAGACAGCAGATCCGGTCGGCGCCGCGGTCGACGGCCAGCGCGATGTCGCCACGCAATCGTGCGAGGTTCTGGACGCTCTCCCGTTCGGCCTTCGTGGGAGCACGGAACTTCGTGCCGTCATCGGTGGGGCAGCGATCGAACGCATTCGTCAGCAGCACGTGCGTCACCACCGGTCGAACTCCCGCCTTCACGAGGCGTGCGCCATCCCATGGCACACTGTCAGGGTCACCGATCCAGGCAACGACGCCTGCCGCGCGCAGGGCCGCGTAGAGCGGCTTGCCGGCGCGGTCGCCGAAGAACGGAATCCTCGACTGATCCGCGCCGCGCGGACCCGGCGCCTCGCCAACCAGCACGGCCCGAATCGGTGCACCTGCGTCGCCGGGAAGCAACGGCGGCACCGGAACGCCGGAAATGCGCCCCGGTGCCGCCAGCGCCACGCGTCGCGGCTCAGTCGTCAATCAGATCCCGTTGCGCCTGAGCGCCACGTCGCCGTTGGTGGACCGCACGACGATCGACCGCCCACCCTGACCGAGGGTGCCGCGCAGGGAATTTCGCGCCACGCGACCGCTGATCGTGACGGGGAAATCGGTCTCGACACCGCCATTGGTGGTGGACATCTCGATGTCGGCATTCAACGTGGGCGGTGCGAAAACCGTGACCGAACCGTTGGTGGTGCTGAATCGCATCGGCTGATCGCCCGTGAGGCTGCCAAGCGACGCCGTGACACTGCCGTTGGTGGTCGTCGCATTGACCAGCCCACCGCTGGTGCGGACGTTGACGTTGCCATTCGTCGTCGATGCATCGACCTCCGATGTCATGCCCTGAATGTCGACGTTGCCATTCGTGCTGCGCGCAAAGGCCTTGACCCCTTCCGGAACACGGACACGCATCGTGACGCCGATCTCGACGCCACGGCGCCAGTTGTTGGAGTTGTAGCTGCCACGCGTGCCAGTGTCCGTGCACTCCTGACCAGTGCCCCAGAGCGCGCATATCACCACGTCGCCATCGGCGCGCATGCGAACATCGAACTTCACCGTCTTCGGATCGCCACGCTCCACCTTGCGCTCGGCCACCACTTCCACCGTCGGGCCGGTACCACGCTCGATGCGGATGTTGCCATTCATGTTGTGCAGCCGGATGAAATGCCCTGAGTCCACGGGCCCCGACCAGCGAAAGGTCGTGCCATCGTCCGTCTGCGCGTGCAGTGGGGCTGCGACCAATGCAGAGGCGAGGGCGGTGGCGAAGAACAGCGCGCGATGCAGACGCATGGAGAGACTCATATGGTGAGAGATGATGCAGGTACGGCGCGCCGCGCAAGGCAGTTTCGCCGCGGAGCCGAGCCGGAGCGGGGTATCGTGCGCGATTCGATGCTGGATCGTGAGCGCCAGCGGGTGACGCCCGGCCCGATCACACGTCTGTCCCGCATGAGGAAGACACTCGCAATGGTCGGAAGCGTTGCCGTCAGCTCGCTGCTGGGCTGGCTGGGCTCGCAGTACGGCCTGATGACGGGCTTCCTGCTCGGAATGGTCGGCACCGGACTCGGCATGTATGCGGGCTACCGGCTGGCGGCACACCTCGGCGCCTGACCCTCGGCGCCTTCCCCTCAGCGCCAGTCGACCCGGACGACCCTGCCCTTCGGTCCGACCAGCCACGCCGCGCCGTTGCTCGCGAAGCCAACGCTCCAGTAGGGCGCAACGTCGAGCACCGTCCAGCCGTCGCCATCGTCGAGCGAATAAGCGGCGCCTCCCGGCCCTACCGCAATCAAGACTGCCTTGCCGCCGACGGACGACCCGTACGCCGCGCCATAGGCTGCCCCGGAGATCATGGGATCAGCAACCACCGTCCATGTCGCACCACCGTCACGGGTTCGGGCCGCACGTGGGCCGGTGGCCTTTCCAGCGATGACGCCGCCCACTGCCACACCATTCAGTCGATCGCGAAATGCGAGTCCGGTGATGCCGGCGCCGCTGCCAGCGACCAGTGGGACCGTCGCCGCGGCCCAGGTCTGGCCACGGTCAGCGCTGCGGAGGACGCGCGGAGTGGCGGCAGAGCCGGTGCCGATCCAGGTGTCGCCGGTTGCGGTGGCAAGCGCGCAGGTGCCGCTGGCGGCGAAGCCGCCTTCTGCGTCAAGCGCCGGCATGGTGGTCACGGTCCAGTCCCGACCGTTGACGGAGCGCGCGATCGGCATCCGGGCGTTGACGGCATCACTGAATGCGAAGCCGGTCTGGTCGTCCCAGAAGGCCATGCAGTCATAAAAGGCGGCGCTGTCGCGATTGACGAAGACGGGAGCCCAGGTGGCGCCGCCATCGACCGTCTGGAAGATGCCCGACTTCTCGCCATTGCCGGCCGCCATCAGCCAGGCACGGTCGGCGTCGATTGCATGCAGGTCGCGGAACTGCAGACTGTCGCGACCGGTCATGGTGTGAGACTGCCAGGTGCGACCACCGTCGGTGGTGCGGGCCCAGGTGGCCGCATGCCCGCTGATCCAGACGACGTCAGGGTTTCGAGCGCTGACGCTCACTGCCTGAAACAGCGCCGTGCTGCCGGATTGCTGGACCGTGAGCGTGGGTTGCTGCGCGACGAGTGACGCGGCGCTGACGGCGCTGGCAATGGCGAGACGGATGCAGAACGACATCGGGGCTCCAGTGAGTGACAGACCAACCTGCATCGCACGCCGAGCAAAGCCTTCACGCGCCGCGCATCGGGGCAGCAGCAGCAGGTGCTGCGGGTTGCCGTCCTGCGCGGCTCGGGCCGACATGTACGGCGCCGTCAAACCGTCCAGACCTCGCGATCCTGCTCGTCGCGAATCTTGCTCGCGAGGGTTCGGATCGTGGATGAGCCGAACACCGAGGTTGCGCGCAACGACACCCCAAAGTGACGCTCGATCTCGGCGAGCAAGCGAAATACTTTCAGCGAGTGGCCGCCGAGGGTGAAGAAATCGTCGTCCGGGCCAACGGTGTGGATCGCGAGCGTGCGACGCCAGATGTCGAGCAGCTGCTGCTCGATGGGGTCAGCGAACACCGGGTCCGGTGCACCGTCGACTACCGCAGAAGCTGCGTCAGGCAACGCCCGGGTATCCAGCTTTCCATTGAGCGTGAGCGGCAGGCGCCGCAGTGGCACAAACACCCCTGGCACCATCCAGGCGGGGAGCTCACGCAGCAGCGCGCTTCGTAAACGGGCGGCGTCGAACGGCGTTGCGGATACCAACACCACGAACGCCACCAGCTGCGTATCGCCATCGCGATCGTCGCGCGCGAGGACCGCGGCCTGCGCGACCGTTCCGATCCGCATCAGCGCCTGTTCGACTTCGCCGAGTTCGATGCGGTAGCCTCGCACCTTGACCTGCGCATCCACACGACCGGCGTAGACGAGGTTGCCGTCGCGCAGATAGCGCGCACGATCTCCGGTGCGATACAGGCGCTCACCGGCGCGAAAGGGATCGGGGAGGAACCGTTGCGCCGTCAGTTCGGGCTGATTCAGGTAACCGCGTGCGATGCCGATACCGCCGACGTAGAGTTCACCGATCCACCCGACGGGTACTGGTTCGAGATCGTCATCGAGCACATGGCAGACCGTGTTTGCGATCGGCTTTCCAATCGGAATCGGACCGGAGTCCGGCAGTTCGTCGCCGCAGACGAAACTCGTCGCATCGACTGTCGCCTCACTCGGGCCGTAGAAGTTGCCGATACGGACCGACGGCAATACCGCCCTGACGCTCTCGCAGAGCTGCGCATCCAGGGCCTCGCCGCCACAGACGAGAAAGCGCAGGTCGGAACAGGACGCCAGCTCCGGGCTCATCACGGCCACCCGGAGCGCCGACGGCACGAGCTGCATCACCGTCACGCGTTCACGACGTGCGATCCGTGGTATCTCGCTCAGCTCGTGGTGCGCATCGGCGTGCGCGAGCACGACCGTCGCACCGATGAGCAACGCCGGAAAGATCTCCGCCATCGCTGCGTCGAAGCTGATCGACGCGTGCAGCAGGATGCGGTCGGCCGCAGACAGTCCGACGGCACCGGCAAACCATTGCGCATGATTGCAGAGCGCCTGGTGGGTCAGCAGGACGCCCTTGGGCAGCCCGGTGGACCCCGACGTATAGATGACGTACGCGAGGTTCTCCGGTGTGCAGCGCGATCGGAGCGACGCCACGGCCGCGTCATCGTGTGCGAGATCGACGCGCAGGCGAGCGGCCGATGGTTCCAGGGCCGCAATGCGGGCATTGGTTTCGGCGTCGACGAGCACCAGAGACGCTGACGTGTCGCGCAGCATGAAGGCGAGGCGCGACTCCGGCAGTTCCGGGTCGAGTGGAACGAACGCTCCACCCGCCTTCAATATTGCGAGCATCGCCACCAGCAGATTCAGCGAGCGGGTGACGCAGAGGCCGACCAGCGACTCGGCCTCGACACCGCGCGACACCAGCACGCGAGCGAGGTTGTCGGCACGCCGATTCAGCTCGTGATAGGTGAGGCTGCCCTCCTCGGAGCGAGCTGCAACCGCCGCCGGCGAACGCACGACCTGCCGCTCGAACAGTTCGTGGACGAGCTGCGGTGCGGGCCGGACGACGGCAGTCTGGTTGCAGGTGTGAATCGCCTGTGCGCGCTCGTCAGTCGCCAGGAGCGCGATGTGCGCCAATGGCGCGTCTGGCGAGGTGATCACTCCAGCCAGCATGCGTCCGTAGTACTGGACAAGCTGACTGATCGTCTCGCGCTCGAACGACGCACCGTCGTATTCGATGGCAAGCTCGGCGTCGTCCGTCTCGATCACGAAGGTGACAAGGAGCTGGCCCGCAATCACTCCGCTGCGTACATCGAATGCGGGTCCTGACCGCTGGCAGTCGACAACGATCGCTAGGGGTGGCACCGACGAGTCGACTGGGGCAGCGTTCGCGACGACCGCCAACGATTCTGCGACGGACACTGCAATCTCGCGAAGTGTGACATGGCGCCCAACGGCAACCGACAGCATCCGCACGCCCCACGGTGCCGGCGACGCCGGCCTGCGCAGCAGTACGTCGACCACCCTGGTCGTCAGGCCGAGGGTGACCGTCTCAGCTGATGTCATCCGGCCGAGCAGTGCCACCAGGGTCGCCACCAGCACGCTGGTCACGTCTCGATCGAGGGTATCCGCGTCGCTCGCCATCACCGCGACGTTCACGGGAAGCCTGTTGCTCGCGCTCGACCAGTCAGCCGCGCCAGCGCGGGGTCGATCAACCGGTAACTGCGTGAAGTTCATGACGGGGCTGCTCGACATGGTCTCGCGACGGCTCAGCAGGTACCCGACGTCGGGTCCGCGCCGGCGACCGCGTCGGCATCGTCACATCCAACGACGCCGGATGACACCCGCATCACGGTGTACCCCACGAGCCCCACGATCACGCCGGCATGGCGACGCCCGCCGGCGCCGCCTTGACGTTGAACAGCGCGGCGAAAATCAGCAGCACGCCCGCCGCTCCCATGGCTGGCACAAACCAGATCTTCGTCCAGTCATGGGTCACCGCGCCACCTGGGATACTGGCCGCGATCTGATTGGCGTCAACCACCAGACCAGACAGCTTCGAGCCGATCAGCTGACCGGCACCGAGCGTGACCAGCGCGATGAAGCCCTGCGCCGCCGCACGGATGCGGATGTCGGCCTGCTGGTCGACATAGATCTGGCCTGTCACGAAGAAGAAGTCGTAGCAGACGCCGTGCACGAGCAACGCGAGATACAGCATCCACATTCCGCTGCCGGCGTTTCCGTAGGCGAACAGCAGGTAACGGAATGTCCATGCCGCCATGCCGATCAGCAGCAGTTTCTTGATACCGAGCCGCGCGAAGAAAAAGGGCATCAGCAGCATGAACCCGATTTCGGACATCTGTCCGAGTGTCATCTTCGCTGCGGCGTTCTGGACACCGATCTCGTTCAGGAACGGGTTCGCGAACGCGTAGTAGAACTGCAGCGGGATACAGAGCAGGAAAGAGCCGAGCACGAACACGGCGAACGAACGGTCCTTCATCAGCGCCAGCGCATCGAGGCCGAGAATGTCGCGCACCGAGAGTTTCTTTCCCGCGTTGTGCGGCGGCGTGTGCGGCAGCGTGAGGCAGAACAACCCCATCACCAGGGAGGCGCCAGCACCGAGCAGCAACGGCAGCGCGGTCTTCTCGGCGGTGACCATCGCGGCCTCGCCGGCCACCGACTGGTCGGGCAGGAATCCGATGGCCCACCCGGCGGCGATGAACCCGATGGTGCCGAGCACGCGAATGCGCGGGAACTCCGTTGCCGGATCCGACATGTGATCAAAGGCCAGCGCGTTGGTCAGCGCGAGCGTTGGCATGTAGCAGAGCACGTACACCAGGAACAGCGGCCAGAAGCCGGCGAAGGTGACCTGTGTCGCCGCGAAGTAGAGCACGGCCGCCCCTGCCACGTGCAGGAAGGCGAGCACCTTCTCGGTGGAGAAGAACCGGTCGGCGATCATGCCGACGAGGAATGGCGAGACGATTGCGGCGATCGCCGGCAGCGAATACGCGGTGCCGATGTCCGTGCCGTTCGCCTTCAGTGCGCTGCCAAGGAAGGTGCCGAGCGTCACCAGCCAGGATCCGTAGATGAAGTACTGAATGAACATCATCGCGGACAGACGGAAACGAATCGAGCCGGCGCCGGCGGCGGTGGTGGTCATGGCAATTCCCGGATACGCATCGCACGGATGCTGAGCTTCCCAGAGTGGTCACCCTGGATCGAAAGGAAGCCACGCCTGGCGAGGCCGTAGTTGGGGTACTCGACGAACTTGCTGGCCTTGACCCTCGCCGTCCAATCGGCGCTGTTCAGCTGGTACTGCACCACCTGCTGGCCGTTCAACCAGTGCTCGACGAAGTTCCCGGCGACGACGATTCGTGCGCTGTTCCATTCGCCAGCCGACTGCACCACACCGGCTGGAGGGCCGTACACCGCATACGCCGCACCCGCCGCCAGCAGGAGATTCTTGTCGTTGGGATCGAGTTCGTCATCACGCAGTTGATACTCCGGTGCGCTCCAGTAGGGCTTGTCGTACTCCTCCGTCGTCCGGTAGAACACACCAGCGTTGCCCATCGTGCTGACCTGCCAGTCGAACTCGAGTTCGAAGTTCGCGTACATCGTGCGCGATTGGAGATCACCGATCGGGCCGTCCTTCGACAGCACATCGCCAACGACGGTCCACCCGGTCGGCATGGTGTCGCTCTTCCACCCGCGCCACTGACTCATGCTGGCGTCGATCAATGGCGTCCAGATCACGGTGTTCGACATCGGCGCATCTCCTTTGGCTGGCTGCGGCCTGGCGGCAGCACCCCTGGTGGCCGCCGACGAGTCGCCGGCAGCGCGCGGCGACTCTCCGCCGCACCCGGCGAATCCGAGCACGAGCGCGAGGCACGGAGTGATCCGACGGACGATATGACGCGTCATCGCTTCCACTCGTAGCGCGACACCGCCGAGGTGTAAGTCTCGAGATTTTCGCCAGGGTAGTCGACTGTGCGGCCCTGCTCCGCACTCTGGTAGGCAGTCATGAGCAGTTTCACGACATCGAGTCCGTCAGCAAAGGTGAGTCGTGGTTCCTCGAGCCCGAGGAACACGCGGGCGAAGTGCCGATCTTCGGTCTCGTAACCGTAGGCAAACTGTTCCGCCGGTACCACGGGCATGCCGCCGGTCTCCGCCTGCTGCTTCTCGACCAGATCCTCGCCCACCGCCCCCTTGACTTCGCGCGAGAAAAAAAGACGCAACCCCGGATCGAGCGAGTTCCACTGCATCGAGTACTCGGGGCCGAGCAGCTCTGCGGAGAGCCGCAATCCCGGACCGACAAAGCTCCACGAGGTGGTGGCCTCACCGAGCACCGTGAATCCGTCGTCGGTCAAGAACTCGACATGCAGACTGGCAAAGTCCTCCGACGGCGTCTTCGTGTAGTCGATGGGGACGTTCATCTGGTCGCGCAGGATTTTCGCGTAATGCGGCCGCGACCACTTCAGGCTGGCGATATGCGCGGTGACCTTCACCGGCCGCACCGTGGCGAGTGAGTCACCCGGCTTGGTGAGCAGATGACGAATGAGCAGTGCCGAGTGGCACATCATGTCGAGCAGCGTACCACCGCCCTGTAACTCGCCGGTCCAGAACCACGGCGCGTGCGGGCCACTGTGTTCTTCCGCCGCACGTGCCAGATACGGTCGGCCGGTGGTCGCAGCGCCACGCGCCCAGAGCAGCTTGTGCCCCGTCTCGACGTGCGGTGAGAAGAGCTGATTCTCGAGATAGCCGGTCTTCAGGCCAACGCTGTCGACCAGCTCACAGACACGCATCGCTTCGGCGACGTTGCGCGCCAGCGGCTTTTCGCACGCGAGTCCCAACAGCGTTCCCTTGCCGTCGCGAATCGCGGCCACGATCTCCTCCACATTCTCGATCCGGGCCTGATTCGGCCCACTCAACCAGATGGCATCGATGGCCGGATCAGCGACCATGTCGGTGATCGAGGCGTACGCCTTGCAATCACCGACATCGAGTTCACGTGCCAACGCGGCCGCACTCTCGGCACGGTCGCGATTGGGGCTCCACACGCCGCGCACATCCGCGTCACGGATGGCACGGAAGGCCTGAATGTGAAAGCGCGTATTGAAGCCGCTGCCAATGAACCCGACGCCGAGACGCGTGCGAACAGGATGTGAGGCCAAGAGTTACAGGCTCCAGCCGGCGCGGTACTCGCGCGTGAGGTAGGCGTTCGCTTCGGGCACATTCGTGACACGCATCGCCTCGCCGTCGTAATAGAGCTTCCGGCCGGATCCGGCACGCAGCGCGACGAGGCCAAGCAACATCACTTCCGTCAGCGGGGCGGCGTACTCGAATGGCGAGCTCGCCGTTCCCTTCCCCTTGCAGGCGTCGAACCAGTTCTGCTCATGCGAAGTGGTGATCCGCGTGAGGGTCTGCGGAACCCGCTCCGCCTCGGTCACCATCGGCGCGGGGAAGAGGCGCGGGTTGGTGCCGTAGGTATCGTAGAGCAGGATTCCCTTCGAGCCAACGAAGATGCCGCCGCCATCACCATTCAACGTGACGTCATCCGGCAGCATGGCGGGACGCGGCGGCAGCAGGCCACCATCGTACCAGTACATGCGGACGCCAGGCCGATCGGAGCGCGGCGCGAACTCGTACTGCACCGTCGTCGCCAGCGGATAGGACGCCGGCGCCTTGCGATCGCCACCCCACAGCGACGAGGACGCGGTGATGCTGGTCGGGAGCCCGAGTTCAAGCGCCCAGAACGGCTGATCGATGAGATGCGCACCCATGTCACCGATGGCGCTGACGCCATAGTCCACCCAACCGCGCCAGGAGAACGGATGGTATGTGGGATCGTACTGCACGACGGGCGCGACACCGAGGAAGAGGTCCCAACTCAGCTTGTCGGGTACCGATGGCGCGACGGCCGGCTTCGGGCGATCGACCCCCTGCGGCCACCAGCCGCGCGGACGATCGGTCCAGACATGCACATCGCTGATCGGGCCGAGGATGCCGCTGGCAATGATTTCCTTGATGCGCCGCGTGCCATCGGACGAGTGGCCCTGATTGCCCATCTGGGTGACGACCTTCGAGTCGCGCGCCGCCCTGGCCATCGCGCGTGCCTCGAGCACCGAATAGGTCAGCGGTTTCTGGACGTACAGGTGCTTCTTCAGTTGCATTGCACGCAGTGAGATCATGGCGTGCATGTGATCCGGCGTCGCCACCACGACCGCATCGATGTCCTTCTGCTTGTCGAACATTTCGCGATAGTCGGCGTACTTCGCGGCGCGGGCGTAGTGCTGCTGCAGCTTCTGCGCATTGGCGTAGTTCTGCTGCGCAGTCGCCGTGCGCTTGGCGACCCACTCCCCGGCATCGGCAGCGCTGAGGTTGGCGGGCGCGGTAAAGGGTGCGGGTGCCTTGAGTCGCCCCGTGAGCGACTTCTCGAGATACCCGAAATCCACATCGCAGACGGCGACGGTGTTCTCGCTGAGCATCTGCAGCCAGTTCTGCATGCCCATGCCGCCGGCACCGACGTAGGCGATGTTGAGCGTGTCGCTGGGGGCCTGATAGCCGCGACCCAGGACATGGCGCGGTACGATCATCGGTGGCGCGATCAGTGCGCCGAGCGCGAGCGTCGACGTGCCGGCGACGAAGTCGCGACGGGTAACTGCTTTCGGGTCCATGCGGGGGCGTGGTGGAGAGCCGATCGAGGGAGTGCGCCGATCAAGGCGCCTCGGACGACTGTAATCTTTCAGGGGGACCACGATTCCGGCAGCGGCCGCCACGCGCCCGGACGAGCCGGACGAGCCATGATCCCGGTGGCTGTGGCCTGTCTCCTGCGAAAATCGCGCACGGTGAATAGGATGCCCGGGTTCGGTACCACCTGCGCCGGTGGCCCGACAAAGGCCGCAACTCGCGCATCCGTCCCCTCATCCGCCGCACGCCGGCGCCCTGCGGAGCCCTCGTGGATCTCGTCCCGGTCACCCATCTGACGGCGATCGACTACGCCGTGATGGCCGTGTACTTCGTGTTCGTCCTCGGCATCGGGTTCGCGTTGCGCCGGAGCACCAAGTCGAGCTCCGACTTCTTCCAGTCGGGCCGCTCACTGCCCCCGTGGGTCACCGGGCTGGCATTTCTTTCGGCCAACCTCGGCGCGCAGGAAGTGATCGGAATGGGCGCGTCCGGGGCGAAGTACGGGATCGCCACCGCGCACTTCTACTGGATGGGCGCGATTCCCGCGATGGTGTTCGTCGCGCTGTTCATGATGCCCTTCTACTACGGCTCGCGCGCACGCAGCGTGCCGGAGTATCTGAAGCTGCGGTTCGACGAGAAGACGCGCACGCTGAATGCCATCAGCTTTGCCGTGATGACGGTGTTCTCGTCGGGCATCTCGATGTACGCCATGGGCAAGCTCTTCAACCTGCTGCTTGGCTGGAGTTTCGACGTCAGCGTGCTGGTGTCGGCGGTGATCGTGCTGGCATATGTGTTTGCGGGTGGATTGACCAGCGCGATCTACAACGAAGTGCTGCAGTTCTTCATGATTGCGTTCGGGTTCGCGCCGCTGGTGTTCCTCGGTTTGAAGAACGTGGGCGGCTGGGCCGGCCTCACCGCCAGACTGACGGAAGCGGCAGCGACGAAAGGGCTCGCGCCCGGCGCATACACGCATGCGTGGCAAGGCATGGCCAGCGCCAGTACGAACCCCCTGGGGGTCGAGTGGTTCGGCCTCGTGATGGGGCTCGGCTTCGTACTCTCGTTCGGGTACTGGTGCACGGACTTCCTCGTGGTGCAGCGGGCGATGGCGGCCGACAGCATGATCGCCGCGCGCCGAACACCGCTGATCGCGGCCGTCCCGAAGATGCTGTTCCCGTTTCTCGTCATTCTCCCTGGCATGATCGCCCTGGCACTGACCGGCTCAGATGGCGGGATCATTCCGGCGAAGATGGCGGCGAGCGGGGCGCCGATGTTGGATGCGGCCGGCAATGTCGTGATGGATTTCGATCTTGCGACACCGATGCTGCTGATCAAGCTGTTCCCCGAGGGGATGCTCGGCCTGGGGCTGACGGCGCTGCTGGCGAGCTTCATGTCGGGCATGGCCGGCAACGTGACGGCGTTCAATACCGTGTGGACGTATGACATCTACCAGAGCCACATCCGAAAGAACGCGCCCGACGAGCACTACCTGTGGATGGGACGCGCCGCAACCGTCGGCGGCATCGCGCTGTCGATCGCGGCGGCGTACGTCGCCGGTGCGTTCAACAACATCATGGAAGTACTCCAGCTCGTGTTCGCCTTCGTGAACGCGCCGCTGTTCGCGACGTTCGCACTCGGCATGTTCTGGAAGCGCGCCACCGGCCACGGCGCGTTCTGGGGACTGGCAAGCGGCATGAGCGGGGCCATGCTGCACCACGGGCTGACACTGCCGAACGGCTCGGCGCCTGGCATCAAGGGCGGCTTCCTTGGCGTGCTGCATACGTATCCGAGCGAGATGGCACAGACCTTCTGGACCGCGATCGTGGCGTTCAGTACCTGCGTGGTGGTGAGCATCGTGATCAGCCTGATGACCGTGCCGCGCCCGGATGCCGAGCTGAAGGGTCTCGTGTATTCGCTGACCGAGAAGCCGCAGGATCAGGGCATTCCGTTTCTGCAGCGTCCGGCAACGTTCGCGACCGGCGTGATTGCCGCCGTGATCGCGCTCAATCTCATCTTCCGCTGATTCAGGAGCACACCCATGAGTGGAGAAGCGTCGCTCGATCTGCGCCTGCCCATCGGCGGCTTGTTCGTGACCCTTGGCATCATGCTCGCTGGCTATGGACTCGTCACGGGGAGCAACACCGAGATGTACGTGAAGTCTGCAGGCATCAACATCAACCTGATCTGGGGCGTGGTGATGCTGATCACGGGGGTGATCTTCCTCGCGCTGGCGAAGCGCGGCGCGGCCAGAGGCTGAAGCAGAGGTCACTGGTTGGTTCATGACGGGAAACACAGACGCGGCCCGCTCATTCCTGAGCGGGCCGCGTTGCACGACGGACTACCGGACGATGGATCCGACGTCGAGCACCGTCACCGCGCCAAGCTTGAGCGCCTCGATGCCGGCCCGGATCTTCGCGAGGTCGCCAACGACAACGATCGTTGCACGATCTGCCGGGAGGTACTTCCGGGCAACGCGCTGTACGTCGGCCGCGGTGACGGCGTTGACCCGCGTGATCATCTCGCTCACCGACGACAGCGGCAGTCCGAAGGAATCCAGCTCGACCAATTGCCCCGCGATCTGCCCGTTCGTTTCGAAGTCACCGGGGATTGCGAGCGCCACGTACGCCTTGCCGCGCGCCAGCTCCACGACGCCGACCGGTGAGTCCCGGATTGCGCGCACTTCCCGGAAAATCTCGATCAGGCTCGAGTCGGTGACATCGGTGCGGACCGAGGTGCCGATACGGAATGCACCCGGAATCGGCGTCCAGCCAAAGCTCGACGAGATGCCGTACGTATATCCTTTCGTCTCGCGAAGATTGGAGTTCAGGCGCGATGAAAACGATTCGCCGAGCAGGGTGTTCATGACTACCAGCGCCGCGTAGTCGGGGCTCGAACGCGGCACGCCCGGCCCACCGATGGCGATCACCGACTGTGCCGCGCCAGGTTTGTCGACCAGAAACACCTTCGGCGCAGCGTTCGAGACGGCGCTCGCCGTGACTGGTGGCGAGCGGCGTCCGGCTGCCGGTGAGGACCAGGCACCGAACGCCGTACCGATGGCATTCGAGGCTTCGGCTGGCGAGATGTCGCCGACCACGATGACCTTCGCCTGCGCGGGCACGAACCTGCGCGTGTAGAAAGCTCGTACCGCCACCGAGTCGAGCCGCGCGGTGGCCGCCGAATCTCCGTCTGGCGACCGGTGATACGGATGATTCACGGGGTAGACCAGGCTGTTGAACGCGAGCCCCGCGAGTGCCGTGGGCTGATCACGACGCTGCAGAATCCCTGCCGCCCGCAAGTCGCGCTGCCGACGAATGTCGGCGCCGGTGAATGACGGCCGTTGCACGACATCCGCCATCAGCGCGAGCGCTGCATCGAGGGAGCGCCGCGGCACGTTCAGCGATACCACGAACGCGTCCCACGTCGCGGAGGACGACAAGGTGGCCCCGAGATAGGCCAGCTCGCTCTGAATCGCGTTGACGTCCTTGCCACCGGCGCTTTCGGTCAGCATGCGCGATGTGAACGACGCGATCCCCGACTCGGTGCCGTCGAGCCGCGATCCGCCAGCGATCGTGAGGGTGACTTGCACCAGCGGCACTTCGCGCTGCGACACGACGCGCAGGGCGACACCGTTGGCCAGTGTCGACGCGAGGACGACCGGCAACACGAGACGCGGCGCGGCCGGCAACGTGGGCGGCTTGCTCCGATCGAAGGCCGCCTGGGCCTGCACGACGACCGGCACCGAAAGACAGCAGAACAGTACGCGGCGAATCATTGGGTCACCCTCTTCCTGGTGGCGGCAAGCTCCGGCTTTCCCTGGGGAACGACCGAAATCATCACGCGCGGCCCCTGAAGATACTTGCGCACGACGCGCTGGATATCTGCGGCCGTCACGGCGCGCAGCTGATCCAGCTCATTCTGGAAGCCATCGGGATTCCCGGTCTGGTAGTAGTACTCGTTCAGTTGATCGGCCTTGCCGCTCACCGTCTGCACACCGCGCAGGAACGAAGCCTCGATGGCATTGCGCGCCTGATCGAGCTCGCGGGTCGTCGGGCCATCGGCCGCGAGGCGCTGCAGCTGCTGATCGATCACCGTCTGCAGGGTGTCCAGTGCCTTGCCCGGTCGCGCGGTGGCCACGATCGAGAAGTCGCCGTCGAGGCGTTTCGCGTCGTCGTAGGCCTGCACGGCCGTGGCAACTTCACCGCCGTAGACGAGCGCCTGCGTGAGTCGGCTGGTGCGGGCACCGGCCAGCACGTAGGCCGCCACCTGCAGCGCCGGTGTATCGGTGTCGGTGCTCTTTGCGGTGTGCCAGTTGAGGTAGACGCGCGGCAACTGCACGCGGTCCTCCAGGATTGCGGACGTGTCGCGCACCGTGAAAGCCGCAGGTGCTGGCCGTTCGATGGCCGGGCCACGCGGAATGTCGCTGAAGTACTGCCGCACCAGCGCCCGCACCTCATCCACCTTCACGTCACCCGCCACCACGATCGTGGCGTTGTTCGGGGCGTAATACCGACGGAAAAAATCCTTCACATCCTCCACCGACGCGGCGGACAGGTCGGCCATCGAACCACCGACGTTCCACGAGTAGGGATGGCCGGCTGGATACATCAGCGGTGGCACGATGTCCCGCACCAGGCCGTAGGGCTGATTCTCCAGACGCTCCCGACGCTCGTTCTTCACCACGTCGCGCTGCAGGTCCACCTTCGGCTTGTCCATCGTCGAGAGCAACCAGCCCATGCGGTCGGCTTCCAGCCAGAGCATCAGGGGCAGCGATGACGACGGCCCGAACTCGTAGTAGTTGGTACGATCCTCGGTCGTCGAGCCGTTGTTGCTGGCGCCGGCTGCCTCGAGCAGACGATCGAACTGCGGATACGGCGCATTGTCCGAACCCATGAACATCAGGTGCTCGAAGAGATGCGCGAAGCCGGTGCGGCCGACCTTCTCGTCGCCGGAGCCCACATGGAACCAGACATTGGTCGTCACGATCGGCACGGAGTGATCCTCGTGCACGATCAACGTGAGTCCGTTCGGCAGGGTGTCGAGCGTGAACGACACGCGAAGCCTGGTGGCTTGCGCACTACCGAGGGCGGGCGCGAGGGCGAGCGCGCCGAGTGCGAAGAAATGGCGAAGATTCATGGAGTAAAGCTAGTCAGGGAATCCTCTGCATCAGCCGCCACTACCCGAACGTCACGCCCCACTGCGCAACGTGGGTCGAGCCGACCGACAGCCGTCGCAGTCCCCACTCCGGGTGGTTGAGGGCATCGGTCGCCGAGGACATCGGTTCGATCGCGATGCCGCCACGCGCCACGCCGGCGGGCAGCGCATCGCCCGTGTAGATCACGACATAGTCGAAGCTCTCATCCATCCAGACGGCAAACGCCCGCAGCCCGAAGTTCAGCCGCACGCGAACGAGGCCGTCGGCGCCTGGCGTCGGATTGGCGAAGCAGTGATTGAACTTGGTATCACCGATCACGCGACCGCTGCGGAAGTCGAGGCCGACCGCCTCGACCGGCAGCAGACGACCAGTCGGAATCAGCCGCTCGAACTCCAGCACCTCGCTGAATGGCAGCGTCAGGGTATCAGTGTCGATCTGCGCCGAACCGACCGTGAAGTAGGGGTGAAAGCCCATCGCCACGGGCGCGTCGTGCGAGCCGGTGTTGGTCATCGCACAATCCACCTGCAGCCCATTCTCATCGAGGCTGTACTCGAGGCGCAGGGTGAGCGGAAACGGATACCCCTGTGCCCCGGGAAATCGGAGCGTGAACGCCGCCGAGGCCAGAGTTCGCGACTCGACCTGCCAGTCGACGGTGCGCACGAACCCGTGAATCGCGTTCGGGCCGTCCTTGTCGTTCAGCGCCAGCTGGTAGTCAAGCCCATCCCAGCGATAGCGCCCGGCGGCGACGCGGCCCGGGAATGGGATGAGGACATCCCCCTGCCCCCCCTGCTTGTTGGCCGTCCCGCGGTAACCGGCCACCACCGGCTGGTCCTGATAGCCCAGTGCCCTGAGGCTCGCCCCGCGGGAAGAGACTACGGCCGTCCAGTTGCCGGAGACCAGTTCGAATTCCGAGTCGTCTGTCATGATTCGCAGTGTAAAACGCCCGGGCGCATTCCGCCGCTCCCTGCGTACCCGGGTGCCGCCGGTAGCGGAACGGCGGAGCATCGACCACAATTTCCCCCACCCGATTCCTGTTCGTGCCGCCACGGCGGCTGGCGCACCGCACTTGACCCGACGACCCGATGACCTTTCCCCGAGCCGCTGGCGTTCTGCTTCACCCGACCTCGCTCCCGGGTACGGGGGGCATCGGCGACCTTGGTCCCGATGCCCATCGCTTCCTGGACTTCATGGCGGAGGCCGGGCTCAGGATCTGGCAGATGCTTCCCGTGGGCCCCACCGGCTACGGCGACTCGCCCTACCAGTGCTTTTCGGCCTTCGCCGGCAACCCGCTGCTGATCCATCTCCCGGGCCAGGATGACACGACGTATCCGACACAATCGGTCGACTTCGAACACGTCATCCCGCACCGGCGCGCGCGGCTGCTGCACCATCTCGCCTCCTACACGCCGGATGACCGTTACTTCACCTTCGTGCGCGCCAATGCCGAGTGGCTTCCCGACTACGCACTGTTCATGGCACTGAAGGAAGAACATGGTGGCGTGGAGTGGACGCGATGGGAGAAAGGCGTCGCGACGCGCGAGCCTGCCGCACTGGCCACCGCACGGATTCGTCTCGCGGCCAGCATCACGCGCTATCAGGTCGAGCAGTGCTTCTTCTTCACGCAATTCCACGCGCTCAAGAAAGCGGCGCAGCAGCGCGGCATCGAACTGATGGGCGATCTCCCGATCTACGTCGCCGCCGACAGCGCGGACGTGTGGGCCAATCGCGAGTGTTTCATGCTCGATGCCGAGGGACACAAGCTGGTGCAGGCCGGCGTGCCCCCCGACTACTTCTCGGCCACGGGACAGTGCTGGGGCAATCCGATCTACGACTGGGCTGAGCTCAAGCGCACCGGGTACGCGTGGTGGATCAAGCGAATGCGCGCAGCGTTCCAGCTGTTCGACAGCGTGCGACTGGATCACTTCCGCGGCTTCGAGGCATACTGGGAAGTACCCGGCAGCGCGGTGACGGCCGAAAAGGGCCGCTGGGTGAAAGGACCCGGTGCCGATCTGTTCATCGCGATCGAGCAGGCGCTCGGCAAACTGCCCATCGTCGCCGAGAATCTCGGGCTGATCACGCCCGAGGTGGAAACGCTTCGCGCACAGTTCGACTACCCTGGCATGAGCATTCTGCAGTTCGCCTTTGGTGGTGACGGTCAGGCACACGAGTTCAAGCCGCACAATTTTCCCCGGGAACGGGTGGTGTACACGGGGACCCATGACAACGACACGACGATGGGCTGGTGGAATTCGACCGGCACCGGTGATTCCACACGCAGCTCCGACGAGGTCACGCGCGAGAAGGAATACGCATTGCGATACCTCGGTACCGACGGACGCGAAATGAACTGGACCTTGATTCGCGTGGCGTTGGCGTCGGTGGCGAATACCGTCCTGATTCCGATGCAGGACATCCTCGGCACCGACGCCGACACGCGCATGAACACGCCCGGCAAGCAGTCGGGGAACTGGGCCTTCCGTTTCAGCTGGGATCAGCTGATGCCTGCTACCACCGCGCGGCTACGCTCGCTGGTGGACACCTATGACCGCTGAGCGATGATGCGTCCGTTTTCTCTCGTGGTGCGCGCGTCGTGCCGTACCGGTGCCGCGCTGCTGTTGACTGGTACCCTCCTCCAGGCGCAGGCGCCGGTGATCGAGAAAGTCGACCCCCCGAACTGGTGGGGCAGCCACACGATCAATCCGGTGCGGATGCTGATCCGCGGCAAGCACCTTGGCGGCGCACAGCTGGTCTGTCCGAAACTGCAGTGCGCGCGCGTGACGGTGAACGCGGCCGGAACGTATGCGTTCGTCGACGTCACGATTCCGACGGCGGCGCGGCCAGGGACCTATCCGCTTACGCTTCGCACCTCGGCAGGGTCGGCACCGGTCCCGTTCACGGTGTCGGCGCCGCTCGCTCGCGCGGGACGGTTCCAGGGGTTCAATCAGGACGACGCGATGTACCTGGTGATGCCCGACCGTTTTGCGAATGGTGACACGACCAATGATTCACCCGCTGCGTCGCCAGGCATGCACGACCGGTCGAAGGGCCGGTACCACCACGGCGGCGACCTCGAAGGACTACGCCGGAAGCTGCCGTACCTGAAACAGCTTGGCATCACGGCGATCTGGCTCAACCCGTTGTATGACAACAACAACGCGCTGAACCGGAAGGAGATGTACGACGGACTGCCGATCACGGACTATCACGGCTATGGCGCGACGGACATGTACGCGGTGGATGAGCACTTCGGCGACATGGCGCTGTTCAGGACGGTGACCGATGAGGCGCACGCCATGGGACTCAAGATCATCCTCGACATGGTGGCCAATCACACCGGACCGTATCACCCGTGGGCGTCCGACTCTCCCACCCCGACGTGGTTCCACGGGACCACCGAAAAGCATCCGAACAACACCTGGCAGACCTGGACGCTGCACGACCCGTATTCAGCGGCGGCGATGCGGCAGGCGACACTCGACGGATGGTTCATCGACATCCTGCCGGACTTCAATCAGGATGATCCCGAGGTGGCGCGCTACATCATCCAGAACACACTCTGGTGGGTGGGCATGAGCGGCATGGATGGCATCCGGCAGGATACCTGGCCCTATGTGCCGCGTGCATTCTGGCGCGACTGGATGAACGCCATCAGGAAGGAGTATCCGACGCTCAAGGTGGTGGGCGAAGTCCTCGATGGCGACCCGACGTTCGTCAGCTTCTTCCAGGGCGGCAAGACGCAGTACGACGGGATCGATGACAAGGTCGACGCGTTGTTCGACTTCCCGATTCACTTTGTGCTGCGGAATGTGTTCGCCCGCGGCAATTCGATCCGCGAAGTGCCACAGATGCTGGCGCGCGACTATCTCTATCCGAATCCGAACGCGCTGGTCACACTGCTCGGCCTGCACGACGTGAATCGGTTCATGCACGAACCCGGGGCAACCACCGCCGGATTGAAGCTCGCGTATACCTTCCTCGCCACCGCGCGGGGCACGCCGCTGATCTACTACGGCGACGAAATTGCGCTGCCGGGCGGCAATGATCCTGACAACCGCCGCGACTTTCCCGGTGGCTGGCGCGAGGATTCGCGCAACGCATTCGAGGCGTCAGGGCGATCGGCGGTGGAACAGGGTGTCTGGTCACATCTCCAGACACTGCTCACGTTGCGTGCCGCTCGACCCGAGATGCGCCGCGGCAAGATGGAGAACCTGTACGTCGGGGATCAGGCGTACGTCTACCGGCGCGGCGGTACGGTGGTGGCGATCAACAACGGAACGGCATCCTCCGATGTGACGCTGCCTGCGATGTCACTGGGTGCGGATGCACTGAAGACGTGCGGAGTGCCGCGTCGTGATGGAGCAAACATGGTGCTCACCATTCCTGCGCGTTCGAGCTGCGTGTTCTAGCACAGAGCAGAATCTGCGCTTGTACGACGTTACAGCGCGAATCACGGGGAGCACCCAACTGCTTCACACAGCGCCAAACCAACTGCTTGGCACAGGGCCAAACTAGCTGCTTCGTATAGGGCCAAACCAACCGCTTAGCACAGAGACGCAGAGACGCAGAGGCGCAGAGGATCGGGAGTTTGGTGCAGGGCGAGGGAAGGGCCAAGGGTCTTTGGAACTGCGTTCGCTGATCTCGGTTTCTTCAACTCATGCGACGTTCAACGTGCTCACGCCGTAGCCAATAGCGTTTCCTCTGCGCCTCTGCGTCTCTGCGTCTCTGTGTAAAGCTGTTAGTGGTTTGCGTTTCGTGGTTTGCGTTTCGTGGTTTGCGTTTCGTGGTTTGCGTTTCGTGGTTCGTGGTTCGCGGTTCGTGGTTCGTGGTTCGTGG
>CAYMQV010000006.1:0-51352 GCA_964392395.1 uncultured Gemmatimonadaceae bacterium | reverse complement strand
GCCGCGCGCGCGCGGCTCGGCGCAATTGCGGGACTGGCGCATGCCGATGTGTTCCGGACGACCATGACAGGATCGAGATGGCCTACAGCTCGACAGCACCGCGCTCATCGCCTGCAGGTCGCTTCCCCGTCGCGACACCAGCGAGGAACTGAAACCAGCGCACCGGTGTGGCCGGTGAGTCCCAGTAGTCGGCGCGGTGTGACGCGATATGAACGAGTGTCAGATTCGGATCGGTCGAGCCACCCTTGAAGTACATCTCGAGTATCGGGTTCCAGAGTTCGTCCTTCTTGTCCTGATCGTCGAGGACGGCGGCCTCTCCGGAAAGGATCAAAAAACGCTGTGATTCCGGATTGGCATACTGAACGAGAACGGCAGTGTTGGTCATCAGCTGCTTTACCAGACTCGACGACTTCGAGGTGGCGAACCACACATCCCCGTCGAATTCGGTCTGCTGCGTGTACATGGGGCGGCTGTAAAGCTTGCCGTCTTCGCCGGTCGTGGTGAGCATCGCCACCTTGATGTCTTTGATCAGCTCGCGGACTTTCTCGACTGATTCCTGACTCTCGCCTGGCGCCGTCTGAACTTCAGCCAACGGTTCTGACATCTGCTGTTTCCTCTCGCTGAGATAGGTGGAAGAGCATAAGGTGCAATCGTTGTCAGCAAACAATGCGCCGCAGTGTGGCACCGGTGCACGTTTCAGGCCAACGGTAGCCATCATCGTGCTTGCGCCGGGGCGCACCTCTCCAGTAGCGCTGCACAGCGTGTCACGCGCCGCGAATGATGCCGTGCGGTTACGGTACTCGGTGAGCTCGAGGCATGTGACGCTTGCACGAGCTCGCAGCCTGTCGCAACGGTATCAAACGGGCGGTGAAACACACGCCAGCGTTTTTAACCCTCATTGCACACGGAGCTACAAGTGACGACAGCGACACAGGACGAGCGAAACGAATCGGGAAACAGCTATGTCACGGACATGCTCGCGCTCGCGAATCACATTCAGACGGCACTCTCTGGTCAGATCGAGGATCTCGACGAGCATGCGGCGATCAATCGGGCTCGGTCGAGTATTCGGCGAACACACGGCGCGATCGCCGACCACGCGAGGGCGGGCGGGCGCGCAGCAGCCTGCCCGCCGCCCGCCGCCGCGCCTCGGCGGCCGTCCGGATGTGGTTTCCCGTGGGCGCCCGGTTGCAGCGGAAACTGATCGGATGACGCGCACACCGAACGTCCCCGCGCGTGATCGGGGCGTCAGGGTGAGACGTAGTGAGTCGGGTGGGCCGCGGCGGGTCGTCGCGTGGCGCCCGGTCCGGACTGTCCGCAGGTCGCGGGGGGACTCCGCGCGCCGCCCTCTTCGGCCGTCGCCGCGGGCGCGGAGGTGCGAGAGGACCTGGTCGATGACCGACGGTTGCGTAATGCACGCCACGCGGCGCATCACGCCGTGGCAGGCAGGGAACTCCAGGGGATCGCTGCCAAGCGCTGCTGGAGCAGGGTCGCTCAGCGGCGGCTGGCCTCGGTGGGCGCCAGTCGTGGCGCGGGGACGATGGCAGGCGGCACTGCCGCCGCCGCGGTCGCCGCCTTGCCTCGCATTCCGCGGCGGCAGTTGGCATACCAGCCGTCGTACCGCGTCGTGATGTGCCTCTTGTCGGGGATGTGCACCACGACCCGGGCCAGGAACTCGATCGGGTCCACCGTCTCGGTGCCCGCCGTCGGGCCGTCGGACTTGTCCGACCGATAGGTCACGGCCTTAGAACCGCTCGCCGCCCAGTGCCGCGCCCAGGTCGGGGTGCAGCACCTTGATCAAGACATCGCGGTCGTGCTTGATGTCGTGCGCCGGGTACACGGTGGCCATGCCGCCGGCGCCGAGTTCGCGCTCGATGCGGTGGCGGTCGCAGAGTGCGGCGGACAGTCGCCGGACGGTGTCAGTCATGGTCACTCGTGGCCACTCCGAGGGCACAGACTAGGCAAACGGATTTTGAACATTGAGCTCAGGGAACAGCGAGAAGTCGCGATCGCGGGACAGGAACGCTTCGACGCCGTGCGCGACACAGATCGCGGCAATGCGCGCATCATGTACGACCGCCCCGAGCACGCGGGGGCGACGCACGAAGCCGGAGAGCACGCTGGTGAACCCTTGCGATTCGCCGAGCAATCGAATGCTTGGCGAGGCGAACCACCCTTCCAGCTGCGCCCATGCCTGTTGGGATGTGCTCGCGGTCTGGCGCCAGATCCTGGGATTGGTGACCACGCTGAAGAACTCGTACACGCATGGCCACGGGATCGCCCACGGGTCGCGTCCCTCGGCCATGGCGCGCAGGCGGTCCTGCGCCACCGCGTGCTCGGCCACGTCCCGGCGATGCGCATAGACGAGGACGTTGGTGTCGACGGCAATCATCGCCGACCACCGTAGATCTCATCACGCAGATCGGGCCACGACATGCTTTCGAGCGGGTTGTCATGTCGCGCGTCACCGACACTCAGATCCGGCAGCTGGTACGCCGTTGGTGCGTCCTCCGCAGCGAGCACGCGGCGAATGCCCTCCTCGACCACGGCGCGCAACGGCACGCCGGATCGTTGCGCGTGGCGCTTGGCCCGCGCAAGCAATGCGTCGGCAATATCAATGGTCGTTTTCATTGGATACAGTCTACCCATATCGAGTAGTATGGGCAAGCATGCCACGACTCCGGCGGCGACGGCGAAGGCGACGTTTGCGGTGGCCAGCGCGCCATTGGCGTCGCCCGCGATCGGCAGCACGAACACGCGGATGTTACAGCGTCAGGAACGAGACCGGGCCCAGCTCGTACGCTCGCCGCGCTTTGGCCGTGCGAGAGCCAACGGCCACCCGGCGACAGCGTGCTTTCCGTCAGGTACTCAAACTTTCCGTAGTCGGCAGCTGTGAGCAGCGGTTTCGGCTGTACCTGTGCGATGCAGGCTGCTGACATGCAGAAGAAAGGCGCGATCAGTGCGGCTACGCATCGTCACAGCGGTTTGCGATTTCAGTCGCGGGGTCGCGGGTTGACGGCGAGATCCGTCGTGCGGTACCGTCTGCGCTGGGAGCATCACGTTTCTTTCGCTGGTTGCAGGGGCTGCACGGCTGTGCTGGAAACTTCGTCGTCCGACATGGCCATCATCGTGTCGTACGCTCCGCTGGAACGCCCTGCCGAAACTTCGCGAACCACGCGAACATCCGACGGTCGACGTCGTCACGATTGGCGAACAGATAGTGATCGTCGCTGTCGTACATGACCAGCTCGAATCGCTTGCCGACGCGCTGGAGCCGCGTTGCCAATGCAAGCGCATCCTGCGGATCCACGCGCCAGTCTCGTGTCCCGTGGAGAATGAGCATCGGCACGTTCAGACGATCGGCCCAGTGGATGGCAGACCGATCGGCGTAGAAGGCCGCGCGGGTGCGGGGCCAGCCGGGCACCAGCGGCGCATACACCTCCTTTTCGAAGCCGGGTCGCAGCGCTTCGGTGCGTGCCAGATCCGTTGGTCCTGCCTGAATCACGGCGGCCCTCACCGCCAGACCGCTCCTGATCGCGAGGTAGGCCATCATCCCGCCGCGAGACACGCCGAAGGCGTATACGTTGTCGTGATCGAGCGTCGAATCGCCGCGCGCGAGCGGCACGAGATTGAGCACGTCGTGCACATCGCGACCGCCCAACTCCTCGCGACCCTCGCCCCCGTCGTTACCACGATACTGCGTGGCCAGGACCACGTAGCCGCTATCGAGAAACACCCGGAAACGCCGCATCCACGACTCATCCACCTTGCCGAACTCCCGGTTGCCGCCGCGGAGGAACAGAATGACTGGGTGCTTTCCGCTGTGATGCGGCGCACCGCCGTAGCGGTACCCGATCACCTTCAGGCCATCGCTGCGATAGGCAATGCGCTCGCACAGATAGCGACCGGACCGGAACAGCAGATCATACCGTGCCTCCGGTATCGGTTGACCCGCAGCGGCATCGTCACGCGAGCGACGGTACTCGCCGCTGTCAGCGGCGGTCGGTCGCCGCAGTGTCCGAAAGGCGCTGTCGATCGCAACAATCTCGACGTTCTGATCGCGTCGGTACTCACCGCGATAGGTGGCGTGGTCGAGCGAATGCAGTCGACAGGCGTTGCGAGAGACCAACTGACCGTCATCGCCACGCGTGCCCTGTGCCTGCAGGGACGCGCCGGCGAGAACAGATGCCATGGCCAGCGTTCGTGCCTGAGCGTTCACGCGTCACTCCCCTGAGTATGCACGGGATGTCTGGTGTCCTCGGCCGCAGCCGGTGAAATCGTGGACGATCGACCGCGTGCGTGCCGAGCTAAGTCGCCAAATCATCAGAGCGAGATGACCTGGTCGACCTGCGCGCCGGCCAGTGCCTCGTAGAGCTGTGGGAAACAGCCCGCGACTACGCCGTCAACCAGCCCCTTCGCCTTCACGTTTCCGCTGCCGCACTGCTCGAAGGTGCCGTCGGCGAGATTACGCCGAACGGCGCACTGGTCGCACACCATCAGCAACATGCCGCGTTCGGCGGCGACTCTGGCGAGACGTTCGCCGATGGGGTCACCCTGCCGAAGGCAGTAAACGTTGTCATCGAAGAACATCATGCCGACGACTTCGGCGCCGTGACGGTTCTGCTCCAGCTGCGGGAGGATCATGCTCCCCAGCTTGTGGATCGCGGACAGGTCGGTGGTAAAGACGTACGCAACTCTCATCGGGAATTTCTGGCGGTAGCGGTGTGACTGAGCGTGTCGATCACGCGGGGCGTTGACACCGACTGGACGAACGAAGTATATGAGAAACGAGTCTCAACAAGCAAGAGGTTCAGTATTTTCTGAACGCCGTGACTCCGTAGTTCAGATTGCCGGAATTTTTGGGCGAGACCGACTCGGATCGCACGTGTGCCGTCATCTGTTCCAGCGTCGCCAGTTCGATCGTCGCTCCGTCCACGTGCGCCACGCTCCATTGCCAGCCGGCCGGTACACGACGCACAGTGACGCGGGTGAGAGTCTGATGCTGGGTTTCATCGGACACGGTTTGGCAGGCTTGGCCGTATGATCGACAACCTGCCGAACCAGATGACTAGGCCCGCCGGCGCGAGCGCCGCATGACGCCGGTCAGCACCAACAGGCCCGCAGCAAAGAGCGCCATCGCGCCCGGCTCCGGCACTGGCGTCAGCAAAAAGGCGCGGGTCACACCGTTCTTCCTGCCGTACCCGACAATCTGGCCGGCGTCGTTGATCCCCTCTGCGCTGCTGAATGTCCAGTCCGACGCGTCGTTCACGAGTGTCGCGAGCAGTGTGGATGCCCCGCCATTCCAAAGCAGCGCAGCCGACGGCGCGCCCGAAACGTTGGTGGCGTTGCCGACGATCCAGCCGCTGGCATTGACATCGATGGCCTGACTGAAGGTGAAGCCGGTAGTCGACAGCAGCGTCATGCTGCCGCTCTGCCAGAGAAACGCGCTGAAGACGCTCGTACCTCCGGGGGTGCGGACGCCGGTGTTGGATCGTCCGACCACCATCTGCGCACCATTGCTCGCGAACGCTTCGCTGAACTGAGCGCCGTCACCCAGCGAACCGAGCGAGATGGCCGAACCGGCGCCGAACCAGGCGGTGGCCTGCGACACTCCTGCCATTGAACGGGAAAAGCCGACGACATCTCCCTGTTCGTTGATGCTCCAGGCGCGCGAGAGCGTCGACGTCGTGTTGTCAGCGGAGCCAAGGTCGCGGGCACCAGCGCTCGTCCAGACTGTGGCCCGTGACGTCGTCCCGGTCGACGAGATTCCGACGATCGTTCCGGCATCGTTGATCCCGTGTGCCACGCCGGTGGCACCACCCAACGTGGGCAGCGCCGTCATGACACCGTTCTCCCACCGGAAGGCGCGAGACGCGTTGTTGTCGCTCTCGCCGACCACCACACCACTGCTGTTGACGGCGTATCCGCGGCTGAAGTTGTTGCTGCCTGCCAGCACGCCGAGGTTCTGCGAACTCGTCCCGTCGAAGAGGTACGCGTTCAGTCGCGGCGCGGGCGTACCCGTCGCCGTCTGTGCATTGCCAGTCACGAGCCCATTTGTGCTGATCCCGCGCGCGAAGCTCGTCGTTCCGCCGAGCGTCGGAATTTCCGTCAGGGTGAACCTTGGCAGCTGTGCCTGCGCAACTGCGGGGACGGCGAGGAGCGCAACGCTGATCGTGCGGCGGAGAAGCATGGTGCTCCAGTGCCGGCGAACCGGTGTTGTTGAAATGATCATTGAAGGAGTCGAGAGGTGATAAAGGGTAGTAATGACAAACTATTATCAAACAGTTACGGCCCGGGCGATAGGAGCGTTGACGCGATAGCAGAATGAGACGGACTTGAATGATAACTGATTCTTGGATATCATTAGTGGATGAGCTCAGGTATTTTTTTGCAGCAATGCTTCGGCGAATGCTCGTCAATGCTCAGGCCGCTCGTCCTCGTTGGCGCCGTGACGTTCGCAGTCGGCATACCGACGCACAGGCTTTACGCGCAGACCACTGGCGGAGTCGTCTCCGGCGTCGTCCAGCAGTCGCCGAGCGGGGCAGCGCTCCCCTTGGCCGTAATCACCATCGGCACGCAAACGGCTCGCGCCGATGCGGTCGGTCGCTTCAGGCTCTCGGATGTCCCCGCCGGACCGACGCAGTTGATCGCGACCCACCCGGGCTTCGCACGCCGGGTGATCACGCTCGATGTGGTGTCAGGCGACTCGGTGCGCGTCTTCGTCCGACTGTCCGCCCGCGGGGTGGAGCTGGAGCGGATCGTCGTCACGGCCACCGAGACGTCCCGCTCGCGTGAAGGGGGCAGTGTCTCGCTCATTGGCCGCGACGCCATCGAGCACGTACAGGCATCCAGTCTGGCGGATGTGCTGCAGTTGCTCCCGGGACAACCAGCGCTCAATCCAACGCTCTCATCCGCACGGCAGGTGCTACTGCGCCAGGCGCCGACCGGCAGCAGCCGTGACCCAGGGCCTGGCACGGAAGCGGAGCGCTCGAACGCTCTTGGCACCAGCATCGTGCTCGACGGTGTGCCGTTGTCGAACAACGCCAACCTGCAGACCACGCTCACGATTCTCAACAGTGGTCCCAACGGACTGCCGCAGTTTTCAAGCACCGCAGGACGTGGACTCGATCTGCGCCAGCTGCCCGCTGACAACATCGAGAGTGTCGAGGTGATTCGCGGGGTGCCGAGTGCTCGGCATGGTGATCTCACCGCTGGCGCGGTGCTGGTGACATCGCGGGCCGGCGCGCAGGACCCCGAGTTGCGCGTGCGTGGAAATCCGCTCACGCTCGAGGCGAGTACGGTCGCGGGGTGGGGCCGCCGAGGAACTGGTGGATTGTCCGTCGATGCGAATCTGGTGCGATCGCAAGACGATCCACGCTCCACGCTGGATCGTTTCACGCGCGCGACGACACAGCTGTCGTACTCTGCGCGTCTGAGACCGCAGCTGAGCGTCACGGTTCGGGCCCGCGGCTACGCCGTGCTCGACGAAACCAAACGTGATCCGGACGATCGTCGGTCGCAGCGAACGACGACCGCACGCGATCGCGGGGGACGGCTCGATTTTCGGGTGGCGCACGGCGACGCAGCGCGTGGTGGCTGGCTGACGGAACTGACGACCAGTGTCAACATCGCCGAGCAGACCGCCCGATATCAGGAACTCATCACCCGGGACATCTTCCCGCTGACTGGCGCGCGTCGTGACACGATCGCGCCGGGCGTGTATGGGCGCAGCGAGTATCTCACGCGCTTGACGGTCGACGGACGGCCGGTCAATGGGTATGCGCGACTCGAATCGCGTACTGATTGGTCGCGCGGCAAGTGGCGCCATCAGCCGATGGTCGGCGTGGAGCTTCGCTACGATGACAACCTCGGCTCCGGTCGCGTGTTCGACCCGATCGAGCCTCCACGGCAGAATTTTGGCGTCGGTGACAGGCCCAACGACTTCTCCACGATTCCGCCGCAGACACAGCTCGGGCCATATGCCGAGCATCGGCTGCGTACCACGCTGTTCGGCCGCCCGATTGATGTCGCAGCCGGAGCACGACTCGACCTGGTGGATCCCATTGGCAGCGCGCGTTCGTCGCGATCTCAGCGCATTGCCCCGCGCTCGAACGTGGTGTGGCAGGTGCATCGGTCCGTCGCCGTGCGCGGTGGCTACGGCATCACGAACAAGGCACCGACGTTGTCGCAGTTGTATCCGCTGCCGCGCTACTTCGAGCTGACGTCGTTCAACTACTTCCCGGGGACGCCAGCCGAGCGGCTGGTGGTCTTCACCACACGCGTGATCGATCCGCGGACTGCGGGGCTCGGGCCCGCGTCGACGCGCAAGCTGGAAGGGGCCATCGATTTCGTCGTGCGTCAGGCGACAGGGAGTGTGACGTGGTTCGACGAGCGAACGACCGGCGCGTTCGGTACCACACGCGTTCCCGTTGGCATGCTGGTGCCGCAATACCGGGCAGCGTCGTTCCCGCCGGGCGCGCCGCCGATCCTCGATCCCGTGCCAATTCGGATCGACAGCCTTGTCGTCCTGTACGACACTCCCCGCAATTCGCGTGGTATTGCGACACGCGGTGTCGAGATCATCGGAAACTCACCGGAGTGGCGCGCACTACGGACGCAACTGTCGGTCAGCGGGGGGTGCTTTCGAACAGTCGCGACCGACAGCGATGAGGAGATTCCCGTGGAGCAATTCCTCAGCGGGACGGTCCGGCCCACTCGTGTCGGCGTATATCCGGGCGGTCAAGGCAGTGAATCCGTCCGTGCGATCACGTCCCTGCGTCTCGTCCACCGCGACCCAGGCATTGGACTCGTTGCGTCAGTGCTGTGGCAGACCTCGTGGCGCGAAGACGACCGTCCGGTTGGCCGGCTGGATGGATTTCCGACCGGTTTCGTCAATCGGAGCGGAACGATCACGGCACTGTCGCCGGACGAGGCACGACTACCGCAGAATGCGCAGTTGCGCCGGTCCGTGCTGCCGCTGGAAGGCCGCTGGGAGCGCCGGCCGCTGTTGCACCTCATCAACCTGCGCCTGACGAAGACGTTGCCGCGTCGCACGCAGATGACGGTGTTCGCCAACAACGCGTTCGCGGACCGTCCCCTCTACCTCCGGCAGCGGCAACCTGGGTTCGAACGTCGCAATCCCCCGCTGTTCTTCGGCGTCGAGTTTCTCTCGTCGCTCGCTCTTTCATCACCCGTCTCCAGGTCCCAATGATGCGAAGTACACAGCTCCGTGCGGTTCGCGCGGCACTCCTCTCCAGCGTGGCGCTGCTGGCCGGCCTCGCCGGTTGTTCCGATTCGAGTACGGAGGTCCAGACATTTCCTGTGACCGTGAGCGTGTCGTATCCAGCGAACTACGCCAGCACCGCAGCGGCGGGAGCGTCGGTCCGGCTCACCAATACCCAGACGAGCACCGTCGATTCGGCGCTCGCCGACGCGCAGGGGAGTGTCACATTCCCTCGTGTGCTGCCTGGAAGTTATGTGATCAGCGCCACCAGGACGCTGACATCGTCGGAAGCGCTCACCCTCACCGGGCAGAGCACGGCCGTCACGCTGAATGTGATCAACCCGGTAATCGCGTTCGCCACGGCGCCAGCGTTGCCCACCGCACTCACGCTGGCAGGATCGCGCCTCGGCGATCTGGTCATCAAGGAGGTCTACTACACCGGATCACTCACGCCGAGTGGCGGATTGTATTTCAGCGATCAGTTCGTGGAGATCTACAACAACTCGACCGATACGATCTACACCGACAGTCTGTTCATTGCAGACGTGTTTGGGGCTTCCGGCCAGATCAACCCGGCAACCGTTCCGACGCCCTTCCAGTCGGATGCACAGAACGTCTACGTCTCGAGCATCTGGCAGATACCGGGCAGCGGTCGTCAGCGTGCGCTCGCTCCAGGTGCGAGCATCGTCATTGCGCAGGACGGCATTGATCATCGCGGTGATCCGCTTGGCAATCCGAGTAGCCCAGTCAACCTTTCGACAGCGAACTGGGAGACATTTAACGAGCGGCCGGATGGTCGCGATCTCGATGCGCCAGGCGTCCCGAATCTGACGCGCAGCGTGTTTCGCGGCGGGTTCGACTGGCTGCTACCCGTCTTCGGACCTGGGCTGGTCATCTTCAGGGCACCGAGTGTTGCGGCCCTCGATACCGTCCTGGTGCCCGGTACGACGCAGACGTACCGGACACGCGTTCCGGTGGCGCTCGTGATCGATGCTTTCGAAGCGCTGCAGAACGGCACCAGCGGATCGTTCAAGAGAGTGCCGGCGTCGCTCGATGGCGGTTTCCAGTTCGGCTCCGGCACGTACACGTCGCAGTCGGCACGCCGGAAGGTCGCTGCGACGATTGGTGTGCGCCGCGTCCTGCAGGACAGCAACAACAGCACCAATGACTTCACGATCATCACACCGCCAACGCCGCGTTCATTCGGTTCGCCGTGAGTTCGCGCCCGGTGCGTCGGAGGGTCATCGTGCTGTTCGGGCTGTGTCAGATACCGCTCGGTGGCAGATCCGTTGCACTCGCGCAGGGAACGCCGTACACCTCGTCGTCGCCGCTCCGGGCGTGCTGTCTCGGAGCGGCGTCGGAACAGGAGATTGCGATCCGGGATACGCTGCCGTCGCTGCTCTCCGTGAGCCGAAACGCTGCCTCGATTCCACGAAGCCTCAGCCAGTCGTGGCGTCGTGTACTCGGACAGGCACGTGCCACCGAGGGGGGCTGGCGTCGTCCGCAGGACGCGGCCCGGATCAACGCGCTCGCGCTCACGGCGGAAGGTGAGCAGCGTGCCGGTGCCTGGTTCGTGTCGGGCGGTGTGACCTATGGCCGTGCCAGCGACGTCGGCGTCTCGTGGCGGAACACCTCCGATGCGTACCTGGGCAACAGCTTCATCTGGGCGGATTCGGTTGGAGGAACGTTCCAGCGAGATGAACTGGCATTGGCAGGTGCGCTCGTCACACCGAGCTGGCGCGGAGTGAACGCTGGGGTGCAGATCGACTACGGTCTCGGGCAGGGAGCGCGTCAGAACGATCCGAAGCCGTTGTTCAGGCGACGCGTGGCCGAGCTGTCGCCAGCCGTGGCATACACGTTCGGCCGCCAGCAGATCGGTGCGGGCGTGATGCTCGGGTGGCAGGGTGAGGATCTCGAGATCGGTGGTGGGCTGAGCGCCGAGTTTCCACTCGTCTATCGGCTTCGCGGGCTCGGTACGTTCGATCGGACCCAGTTGATCTCCGCTGAGCGGGCAATGATCGGTGGTGTGAGTGGGGCGCATGCAGGGTGGTCGCGCACCGGTGATCGCTGGGTGACGGCGATCGGTACGACACTGCGGGTCGAGCGCGACTCGGTTCGTGATGGCATCGCCACGCCTGTCTCCGGTGGGGCGACGCGTCGCACGCGCCGTGATGGTGAGGCTGCGTTACGCCGTCGCAGCGCGCGTGGTGGCCTGGAAGTCGCCGCTGCACTGCGAATGGAAGAGGCTCGTGGCGTCGATCCCATCTTTCGGGCCGTGAATGTGATCGACGAGGGAACGGCCATGGAGGCACGGCTCCGATGGTGGCGCGGCGTGGATCCCGTGGCTGCGCGCTGGGGTGCAGGGCTCGTGGTGTCGCAGTCCCGGCTCTCGCGCCGCGATATTGCGGCCGAAACGTCGTGGGAAGCGGTCATGCCATCGCTTGCCGCGACAGCGACCCGCCGCGTGCCGGCGCCCGGCGGTGATCTGCTGCTCGGCGTTGGCGGTGGTCTCGGCTGGCGAGGATCCACGGCCTACTCGGCGCAGCGACCGACACAGTTGACGCCGATCCTGGCGCTCGCGGACTTCGGTGTCGTGTCGGCGCCGACGCGACGCGCGCTGCTGTCGCTGGCGTGGGAGCGGATCGTGGCAGGGCGTGTGTCTTCGCGTGTGCGTGTCGACGGGAGCCTCGCGCGAACCTCGGGTCGTCTCGCGGATGACCGCGAGTCATTGGCTCGGTCGATGTGGTCTCTCTCTCTGGAGCTGTTCTGAATGGATCGACGATCACGACATGGGCTGAGTGTCGTTGCGCTCTCGACACTCATCGGTGGTTGCGCCACGTTTCGAGGCGCAGCATCCGGCAGCGATTCGCCAACTGCGATGGCGCGCGCAACCCGCTGCTTCGATCTCGAGGCGTTGTCTGACTCCGATCGAGTCGTTGCCGAGAAAACGCTGCTCGAGTTTTCAGATCGCGAGGGGCTGTACACGCTGGCGGATGGCCTGAAGCCGATGTCCAGCGATGTGAGGAACCTGCAGCTGCGGATAGCGCCGACGCTGGATACGGTGCCGCTGCTCGAACTCGACCGCCTGCGGCGCGTGGCCGCGACGCTGACGTGTGGTGAGACTGGCATGCTGGTGCAAGTGTTCACGAACGCGTACAAGCGCCCGGACAGCACGACGGTTCGGAGCGCATCATTGGCGATCTACCACCGCCGCGCGCTGCGCGACGCCATCGTGCGACAGAAAGCCTTCTTCGGCCGGCTGGGCGTTACTCCATCGGCTGAGCCGGGCGATGTGCTGTCGGCGGTGGAGAATGCTCCGCGTGCCGATCGCTGGCGCGGCTACGGCTATCTGTTCGGCTACCCGGATGACGCGGTCGAGTTTTTTGTGGATGCCGGCGTACGAGGCGACAGTACGAAGCAGCTCGTGCCACGCGACTTCCGTCGGGTCGAGACGTTCCAGAAGTATCCTGGCGGCGCGGGCGAAGAGGCGCAGTCGAGCTTCGTGTACGCGGTACCGAAAGGGGCGGCGCTCAGTGCGGGGGATCGTCGTCTGATCGATGCGGCGGCGCCGCTGTATCATCGCTACCTGACGCTGCGTACACGGCATATCGGCGCGGATTCCCTTGGCGCGGTGGCGCTTTGGCGGGAGTGGTACGGCCGGTAGGTAACACGACTCGAGCCGTCACAGCGTTCCAAGTACCGCTGGCGCGATCGCCGCTGCGGGATCGGTTGCGAGCGGTCTCGCGGCCTGCCATGAGGAGCAATCGACGAACCCTCGAAGCACGCACAGAGGCTCTGGCGGAAAATCAGACGATAACCTAATATCAGTAAGGTGATCTGCCAGCCTCGCCGTCAATCTCCCTCGCACCGTCCCGACCCATGCTCCAGGCCTCCGGTCTCGCCAAATCCTACGGCGACCACGTCGCGTTGCAGCCGCTCACGATGACCGTGAACCCCGGCGAAGTCTTCTGCCTCCTCGGCGCCAACGGAGCGGGGAAGACGACCACGATCAACCTCTTTCTCGACTTCATCCCGCGCAGCGCCGGCAGCGCCACGGTGGATGGACTCGATGTGTCGCAGCACTCGCTCGAGACGAAGCGCCTGCTCGCCTACATCCCGGAGCAGGTCAATCTCTACCGGAACCTGACGGGCCTCGAGAACCTGACCTACTTCCAGCAGCTCAGCGGACAGGCACCGCTCGCACGCACCGAGCTTCTGGCGCTCTGCGATCGCGTCGGACTGCCGAAAGGCGCCGCTGACAAGCGGGTGTCGGCGTACTCGAAAGGCATGCGGCAGAAGGTCGGCATCGCCATCGCAATCGCACGAAATGCACGCGCTCTGCTCCTCGATGAGCCGACCTCCGGGCTCGATCCGCAGGCCTCAAACGAGTTCAGCGCCGTACTGAACGACCTGCGCGACAACGGGGTCGCGATCCTGATGGCGACGCACGATCTCTTTCGCGCCAAGGAAACCGGAACACGTATCGGCATCATGAAACATGGTGCGATGGTCGATCAGTTCGACGCTGCCGACATCGGCCATTCCGATCTCGAGCAGCTCTATCTCCGCCACATGCGCAACTGAGGCACTGACGATGCTGACGACGATCATCCGCAAGGAATTCCTCGAGACCACGCGTGACGGGCGTGTCCGCACCGCGTCCATCGCGCTGCTGCTGCTGCTCGGCGGCTCGCTGCTCTACGGCGTGAAGCAGACCCGCCTGCTGTCGGCCGAGCGTGACACGGCTCGCCAGTTGACCCGTTCGCACTGGTTGTCGCAGGCGCCGAAGAATCCACATTCGGCGGCGCATTATGGCATTTACGCCTTCAAGCCGCGCGCCACGCTCGCCACGCTCGACGATGGTGTCGATCCGTATGTGGGTGTGACGACGTGGCTCGAAGCGCACAAGCAGAACGAGTATCAGTTCCGGCCCGCGCAGGACGCCACCAGCGCACAGCGGTTCGGCGCACTCACGGCGGCCGCCACGCTGCAGCTGCTGGTGCCGTTGCTGATCGTCCTGCTCGGGTTCAGCGCCTTCGCCGGCGAGCGTGAACAGGGCACGCTGCGTCAGGTGCTCAGTCTCGGTGTTCGCCCCGCCACCCTCGGCACCGGCAAGGCGCTCGGCATCGCCGCCGCATTGGGCGTGGTGCTGGTGCCCGCGACGCTCATCGGCGTGCTCGCAATGACCGGCATCGATGCCGGCAGTGATCTGACGCGCGTGCTGGTGCTGCTGGCCTGCTATCTGGCGTATTACATCGCCTGGCTTGGCCTCACGCTGACCATCTCGGCGTTCGCGAAGACCGCACGTGTTGCATTGGCGGGTTCGCTCGGTGTCTGGATGCTGGTGAGCGTGCTGACGCCACGTCTGATGACCGATGTCGTACGCACGATGCACCCTACGCCGTCGGCGGCGGCGTTCGCTGCGGCGATGAAGCGTGATATGGACGGTGGCGTCGATGGGCATGGCGGCGCGGCGGAACGGGACCAGCTGTTCAAGTCAGCGGTGCTGAAAAAGTATGGTGTGGACTCGCTGTCGCAGCTCCCCGTGAGCTTCGCGGGCCTGAGCCTCGAGGAAGGGGAGCGTCACGGTAACGAGGTGTTCGACAAGCACTATGCCGCGTTGTGGAACACCTTCGCGCAGCAGGAGCGGGTGCGCGAGGTCTCTGCCATCGCGTCCCCCGTACTGGCAATGCGCTCTCTCTCGATGGCGTTGTCCGGCACCGACGTCGCACAGCACGTGCATTTCCAGACGGCGGCGGAGCAGTATCGTCGGCAGCTGATGACGGCCATGAACGGTGAGATCACCACCAAGGCCAAGGGTACGGACTTCGAGTATCGCGCCGATTCCAGCAGTTGGGCGAAGGTGCCGCCATTCACGTATGAAGCGCCGGATGTGGCCTGGGTGCTGCAGCGACATGTGCCAGCAATGCTCTTGCTTGGCTTCTGGGCGGCAGGCATGGTGATGTTGACCTGGTGGAGTATTCGACGGATGGCGCCATGAGCGCGGTCTCGACGGCGATGTCCACGGACGCGGTGGCCGACATCGCGCAGCGATCATCCACGACCAGGGTGATGATCGCGCACGAGTGGCGACTGCTGCGTGCCGATCGCATGTTGCGCGTGGTCGCCGTGCTGTTCGCGGTGTTGCTGCTGGCCGCACTGGTCAACGGGGTATCGTGGGCGCGCTTCCAGGCAGCGACGCTGAGCGAGCTGCGTGCAGCTGACGCGGCACGGTTTGCCGGCTACGCAGACACGCTGCAGTCGATGGCGCCGGATGCGAAGATTGCCGGACCGTTCGCGCCCGACCCGCGTAATCCGATGACGATCGGGTCACGGGGCGGAACGCTGGCAGCGCTCGACCCGACGCCGCTGTCCGTGCTCGCCGTCGGCCAGAGCGACCTGCTGCCGTACTACCTGAAGGTCAACACCGGTGGACGGCAAGGGGTGCTCAAGGGTGACGAGATCGAGAACCCCGCCAATCTGCTCACCGGACGCTTTGATCTGGCGTTCGTGATCGTGGTGTTGTTTCCGCTGGTGATCCTGGCACTCAGTTACAACATGCTCTCCGGTGAGCGCGAGGATGGCACGCTGGCGATGGTGCTGTCGCAGCCGGTACGACTGCGCACGCTGCTGCTCGCCAAGATCGGCATTCGCGCCGCGGTGGTGCTGGCGATTGCCTTTCTGCTGGTGGGTGCGGGACTGCTCGCCGCACGGGTGAACCTGACCGACGGCGCGGTGGTGGTGCGCGCCGGGTGGTGGTTCGTGCTGGTGGCAGCGTACGCCGCGTTCTGGTTTGGTGTGGCTCTGCTGGTGAATGCGCTCGTGCGCGGATCGGCGGCGGCGGCGGTGGCGTCGGTCAGCGTCTGGCTGGTGCTGGTGGTGCTGGCGCCGGTGCTGGTGAATCTGGTGGCGCAGAGCCGCCATCCCACGCCCTCGCGTGTGGCGTTCATCACCATGGTTCGCAGTGTGACCAACGAGGCCAACGCCGTGACCGATCGCCTGATGTCGAAGTATCTGGTCGATCATCCGGAGCTGGCCGGTGCAGGTGTGAACATGAGTGACTTCTGGACGCGCTCGCTCACGGTGCAGGACACGATCGAGAAGACGCTGGCGCCGCACTACGCTGATTTCGAGCAGCAACTGGCACAGCAGCAGGCCGTCATCACGGGGGCGCGCGTGCTGACACCGGCGCTGCTGATGCAGACGGCGCTCGAGGATGTCGCGGGGACTGGACTGCCGCGCTGGCAGGCGTATCGCACGCAGACGCTCGCGTTCCATAAGCAATGGCAGGACTTCTTCATTGCGCGACAGATCCGGCAGCAGAAGCTGACGGCGGCCGAGGTGGCAGCGGTGCCGGTGTTTGCGTTTCGGGAGGAACCGGCGGAGGATGTGACGGGACGAATGGTGACGGCGCTGGCGTGGCTGTTGGTGCCGGCCGCGGCGCTATGGGGGATCGGGTTGATGCGGCTGAAAAAGTATGCGGTGGTCTGACTCGGATCTTTGACAACGCCAACACGCCGGCAGTCTTGCGCCCGTTCGCTCATCGAAGCAGCGCCCTCTTTGGTGCTCCTCATTTCTCACTCTCGTTCTCCAGCGCAATCGTGCCAGGCCCGCGCTACTTCGCCCGAGTCGGAGTGTTTGGGGTGTTGCTGCAGTGCGCCACCTCATCACTCGCGGCGCAGGCCCTGAAGGTCCCCGAGCCCACCGACCTCACTCGCCGACACCTCGTCGCCCGCCGCGCAGCAGCACGCATCGTCGTGGATGGCCGACTGGACGACGCCGCATGGCGCACCGCGCAGGTCGCTGGCGACTTCGCCCAAGTGCGTCAGGACTACGCGCCGACCACGCCGTACGCGTCCGAGGTTCGCGTCCTCTACGACGACGAGTACCTCTACATCGGCGCCTTCAACCGGGACAGCCTTGGGCGCGATGCGCTCCGCATGCAGGACCTGCGCCGCGACTTCGAGAGTGGCGAGAGCGATCTGTTCGCGGTCACGATCGGAGCACTCGGCGATCATCGCACCTCGTTCCAGTTTCAGACCAGCCCTCTCGGTTCGCAAACCGACGTGCAGGCGTTTGACGGCGGCAACGATTCCAACGTGTTCTGGGACGCGATGTGGCGTGTGCGGACGACGCGCAGCGATAGTGGCTGGGTGGCCGAGTTCGCGATCCCTTGGCGATCGCTGCGCTACAGTCCCGAGTTGCGCAGCTGGGACATCAACTTCGTGCGCAATACCCGTCGGGCACTGCACTGGAGTGCATGGATGCCGTATCCGCGACAGTTCACCTCGTGGCGGCTGTCGTACGCTGGTGTGCTGGACTCCATTCAGCCTCCGGCACCGCGCACGAACCTGCGTATCCGCCCGTATGTGCTCGGCCAGTCGTTCCGTGATGCCACGCCCGGTGCACCGAACGGCGCCAGCGGTGATGTCGGCGGTGAAGTGATCTGGGCACCGACAGCCAACAGTCTGCTCGAAGGTACGGTCAATACGGATTTCGCACAGGCGGAAGTGGATCGGCAAGTCGTGAACCTCACACGCTTCAGTGTGTTCTTCCCCGAACAACGTCAGTTCTTTCTCGAGAATTCCGATCTGCTCTCAGCGGGTGGGCTGACCGGCCAGTACGTGGTGCAGCCGTTCTTCAGTCGGCGGATCGGGTTGTCGGCTGATGGCTCGCCGATCCCGATCGTCGGTGGTGCGCGCTATGCCTATCGGACCGGTCGCACGACCGCTGGTGCCCTGGTGATGCAGCAGGAGCGCACCGACTCCGTGGGCCGCGGCACCTTCGCTGTCGCGCGAGGGAGCCAGTATATCGGGAGCGCAACGCGCGTCGGCGCCACCGCCGCCTATCGCTTCGACGCCGAGGGGCGCGTGGCGGATGCGTCGTCCAACATCGTCACGTCTGTGGACGCGACTACGCGCATCGGCGAACAGATCCAGCTCGATGCCACCTTCTCGACATCCACGGAAGATGGTCGTACCGGGATCGGCGCCACCTATTTCGCCGGTCGCGATAGCCCACGGCTCTACACCGGAATCCTCGGCGCGCTGGTCACGCGCGACTACGATCCGCGCACCGGGTTCGTGTCGCGGCCGAATGTGCTGCTCACGAGCCCAGCGGTGGTTGGCACCCTGCAGCCTGAGTGGCGGCCGCGATCGGTGGTCTGGTTCCGGCCTGGCGTGACGACGTACTTCTACCAGGATCCGTCGTCGTTCAAGCTGCAGGAAGGGAGCATTTTCTGGCGTGTCGACGTGTTGCACACCAACGGTGCGCAGTGGCGGCCGTTCGTGGAGCAGGCGCTGCAGCGTCCCGATCTTCCGGTGCGCCTGTTTCCCGGCGTGACGACGCCTGCCGGCCAGCACGACTACGTGCGGTATGGCGTGGACCTGCGCAGCGATCAGAGCGCCCGCGTTGCGGCGACAGCCAACCTGACGACGGGCGGATTCTTCGATGGGCGCCTGCAGCGCGCCGCGCTCACGGCACGATGGTCGCCGAGCCCGTTTGTCGCGTTACGTGCCAACTACGAAGTCAATCGACTGGCGTCGCTCGGCACGCGTGACACATCGTTCGTCACGCATCTGGCCGGGCCGGAACTGCGTGTCTTCGCATCGCCTCGGCTACAGTGGAGCGCATTCTACCAGTACAATACCGTGCAGCAGCGGGGCACGTTGAATGCACGCTTCAGCTGGGAGTTCTCGCCGCTGTCGTTCCTGTATGTGGTGTACAACGACCGGCAGGCGATTCAGGATGGACTGCTGCCCACGGCCCGATCGTTGATCGTGAAGTTCAGCTGGTTGCGGCAGTTGTGAGATGCGTGAGAGCGCGATGATGTCGTACGCACCGGTCTGACATCCGTGACCGCTTCCCCCATCGGGAGGAGCAAATGACGTAGTTTTCCGGCATGATCATGCTTCGCGGAATCGCTTTTCATGTCGTGCGGGCAGCGGTGCTGACATCATGACGTCTTTCCTCCTGCCGGCGGTGCTGCTTGCCCTCTGCACCGGCCCGTTGCTGATGGTCGTCGCACGAAGCCGTGACGGGATTCTGGGCTTCATCGACGGGTTCATGCTGGTCACCATCGGTGGACTGGTGCTGCTCGAGGTGGTGCCGCACGCATTGGCCGCGCGCGATCTGCTTGCGGGCGGGTTCCTGCTTCTTGGCTTTGCCTTGCCGACGCTTGCCGAGCGGATGCTGCATTTCGGGATCCGACAGACCCACACGGTGGTGCTCGTTTTCGCGCTGGCGGGCTTGCTCGTGCATTCCATGCTCGACGGCAGTGCGCTGGCGCAGTCGGCCGGCGGCGGCTCGCAGATGCTCGGGGTGGGGGTGGTGCTGCACCAGATTCCGGTGAGCATCATGATCTGGCAATTGCTGGGTGACCGGCCGCGTGGCTGGGCCTGGGGCGTGCTGGCGATGATGGCGGCGTTCACCCTCGTCGGTTACCTCGGCGAGCCGGTCATGCTGCGCGCGCTTCCGCCACGCGCGGGACTCTGGTTCGCGGCGCTCGTCGGAGGGTCGCTGCTGCATGTGATCGCGCATCCGTCGGGCGCGCACGATCACGGGCACGGGCTTTTACGCGGTCATGCACAGGGTCACGCACACGATCACGCACACGATCATGCGCATGGGCACAGGCACGACCATGCGCAGGCGCCCGATCCAACGTCGGCGCATGTGACGGAGGCAGGGGTGCCGGTGCGTGTGCCTGCCTGGCACAGCGGCATCGGCGCGCTGCTTGGGATTGCGATGCTCTTTCTGCTGCAGGGCTCGCGCGGCGCCGATGCGCGCGTCGCGTCGATCGCGCTCGCGGCCGACACCTTCACTGACCTGGCGCTGGAGAGCGCACCGGCCATTCTCGTGGCCTTCCTCATGGCGGGCATCATCTCAGCGTATGCATCGCCCGCGAGCGTGGCCTGGATCAGCCGGGGCTCTCGCCTCCGGCAGGCCCTGTCTGGCGTGGCGGTGGGCCTTCCGCTGCCGATCTGTTCCTGCGGCGTCGTCCCGCTGTATCAGAGCCTGATGAAGCAGGGTGCATCCACCACGGCCGCGGTGGCATTTCTCGTTGCCACGCCGGAACTTGGAATCGACGCCATCCTGCTGTCAGTGCCACTGCTTGGTGTGAAGTTCGCCGTCGTCCGCGTGGTTGCGGCGGCGCTGGTGGCGATCATCGTGGCTCTCGTGCTGGGCAGCCTGGCGCGTCGGATCGAGACGCGTCGTCCGCTACCCACCGCGGCGGACGCACCACCCCCACGCGACCGGCTACGCGCGGCGCTGCAGACTGGATTCGGCGAAATGGTGGACCACACGGCGCCGTGGATCATGCTCGGCCTGATCGTCGCGGCGCTGGCCGCACCGGCGCTGGAGGGATCGTGGATCACGGACATCAATCCAGCGGCTGGAGTGGTGATCTTCGCGCTGATCGGCCTGCCGTTGTACATCTGCGCGTCGGCCAGCACACCACTGGTGGCGGTGCTGGTGGCGGCGGGAGTCTCGCCGGGTGCGGGCCTTGCGCTGCTGCTCACCGGACCGGCGACCAATGTCGCCACACTGGGGATTCTGACGCGCATGCACGGCCGTCGTTTCGCCGCGCTCTTCGCGATCCTGATGACCGCCGCGGCAATCGCAATGGGGATCACGGCCAACCTCGTCATGCCGTCGCTGGCGCTTGCCGAGACGGTCCGCGTACACGACGACGCAGCCACATCGGTGCAGGTGTTCTCGCTGGTCGTGCTGGCAATGCTGTTTGCGGCGTCAGTCGTGCGGCGCGGCGTGCGCGCCTTCCTGTCTGAACTGCGATTCGCCCACGCGGGGTGAGTGGTGCGGCGCTGTTGCGGCTGCGTGCGTGTCAGCGGCGGCGCGCTGCACGCCTGCGCCCCGCATACCAGCCACCAGCCGCCCCGGCAGCGATAGCGATCAGCACGGCGACGAGGGCCCCCGACACCGCGCCCCACAGGTGCAGCATGGCGATCATTTGCGGCGTGACCGCCGTGCCCAACGGCACCGTCACCTTGGAGGCGTCTGGAGGCTGTGATATCAGGAATGCGATCGTATGGCCCACGATCGCATCCAGCAGGCCGGCGAAAAGCCCTGCGCGCCAGCCGGCGCCACCGAGTCGCGCGGCCAAGGCTCCTGCCGTTGCGAACAGGAGCACGTTCACGAGCAGGTGAAGGATCGTCGCCACCGACTCTGCAGCTGGAGCCACGCGGATGACGATCATGGCCGCGATGGACACGATCGCTGCGGCAAGGCCGGCATACGTCGCGGGGCGCAGTGGGGTGGAGCGGGTGCTCGATCTGGCGACAGGAATCGACATGCCGGTCAAACGAAGGTTCAGTCTCGCAAGGTTCCAGAGTCGACCGCATCCAGCTCTGGGGCCCATGAGTCACGCGGAAGAAGAATTGCTGATACTGGTCGCGCTTTTTTGGTGACAGTGTGTGGAGCGGGGAGTTGTACTGTGTTGCATGCACTCTTGCCACCACCCTTGCCACCACCCCGCCTCCCCGGACAGACTATGGGCATGCCGCTTTCGCGCCAATGGACCGCTGCTGAGGTACGCGCGCTCACACGTGAGGACTGCCCGTGGCCGCGGTATGAGCTCATCGATGGTGAGCTGATCGTGACGCCGGCGCCGCGCGGGCCGCACCAGTACGCAGCGTTGGAGCTTGCGTTGCTCATGGCGCCGTATCTCGATCTGATCAAGGTCGGGTTTGTGTTGCTCTCGCCCGCCGATCTCGAATTACGACCGGGGACCATCACGCAGCCGGATATCTTTGTCGTGCCAACCGGGACAGAGCGCCGAGAAATTCTGCCGGAGTGGTCGGACATTCACTCGCTGCTCCTTGCAGTCGAAGTGCTGTCACCCAGCTCTTTGCACATCGACCGTATCGTCAAGCGTGACTTTTACCTCGCCAACAGCGTGGCGGAGTACTGGATCGTCGATTGTGATACGCAGACGATCGAGCGCTGGAGGTCATTGCAGGAGATGCCAGAGTTGTGTCGTGGCCTCATTGCATGGGCACCACTCGATTGTGAGCCGATCGTCATCGATCTGAACGCGATGTTCGCCCGGATCGACGACAAACGTCGGAGGATTCAACGGTAGGCGTCCGCGGGCGGCTCACGCCGCCGCGTGCTTCAACGGGGCTGCCTCGTCAGGCTCGAAGCTGGAGCACCGAAGCTCCGCCCAGCGCTTCCATGCCTCCGAGAGTTCCGGCGTATTCAGAAAGCGATGTCGTTTGTGACGTGGTGCAGCACGGAGCGCGGCGGTGCGGTGCGCGGAGCCGAGTGTGTCGATAGCCCAGCGCTCGTATTCGGCGAGCGTGTGAGCGAGGGTCGAAAGAGTACGACTCGCGCACTCGCGGTCGGCGTCACTCCGTGGAGTGCAACGCACTGGGAGATCCGCGACCTGATGCAGCGTGGGCGAAACGGCGTGACGGACAAGCCCTGGCGACGCGCCGAATCGTTGAAAGAAGACCCCAGACCACGGCGCCGGTGATTGTCGCGCGGCATCTGCCTGCCGCTGATCGAGAGGCGTGCAGCCCTTTCGTAGACCGACGTACACGCCAAAACCCCAGCAGATGAGAACACTGGGCTCATCCACCGACGGGCTTCGCAGCGGCAGCAGATAGGCAGAGCTCCCGAACCCGCCCGCCGGTCGATGCCGTTCGAATCCGTAGGCGAGTAGGGCGTTCCCAGACGGGCCGCCGATGTCTCGGCCCAGGTACCAGAGCTGCTGGTCGATGATGGTGTTCCGGCGTAGTCCGGCCCTCTGGGGTTGCATGCTCATGCAGTGATAATACATTCCCATTACCACTACGCCAACACTGACGCGCTCCGAAAGTGCTTTTCGCGGAGTTTTGCCTCTCACCGAGTGACAGATGTCCAGCTCCTTCGCGCAAGACACCCGTCTTCCCGTCACCGTGCTGTCCGGCTTCCTTGGCGCCGGCAAGACCACGCTGCTGAACCATGTCCTCGCCAACCGGGACGGCCTGCGCGTGGCCGTGATCGTGAACGACATGAGTGAGGTCAACATCGATGCCCAACTCGTGCGAGGCGGCGAGGCGGCGCTGTCGCGCACCGAGGAGCGGCTGATCGAGATGACCAACGGGTGCATCTGCTGCACCCTGCGAGATGACCTGCTGAAGGAGGTGGCGTTGCTCGCCGCAGAAGGGCGCTTCGACTACCTGCTGATCGAATCGACGGGGATCGGTGAGCCGCTGCCGGTCGCCGCGACCTTCACCTTCGAGACTGAGGAAGGTGTGTCACTGTCACACGTCGCGCGTCTGGATACGATGGTGACGGTGATCGACGCAGAGCGCTTCCGCAACGATCTCGGCTCGCTCGATGATCTGCGGGCGCGTCAGCTGGCGCTCAGCGATGAGGATGAACGCACGATCCCCGATCTGCTGATCGATCAGGTGGAGTTCGCGAATGTGTTGATCATCAACAAGGCCGATCGAATCAGCGCTGAAGCGATGGGCGAGTTGCAGGCGTTACTGAAGCACCTGAATCCCGATGCGGAGCAGATTGTGACCAGCCGCGGTCTGGTCGCACCGGCGCGCATTCTCGGCACGCATCGCTTCGACTTCGAGCAGGCCGAAGCCGCACCTGGGTGGCAGAAGGAGCTGAATGGGATCCATGTGCCGGAGACGGAGGAGTACGGCATCGGGAGCTTCGTGTACCGCGCCCGGCGTCCGTTTCACCCGGCACGATTGTGGGCGCAGTTCGAAGCGGGATTGCCAGGCGTGCTGCGTGCGAAGGGCTTCTTCTGGCTCGCCACGCGACCGGAGGTCATGGCAAGCTGGTCGCAGGCGGGTCAGCTCCTGGAAGTGCAGCCAGCCGGATTCTGGTTCGCCGCAATCGAGGAAGCGGACTGGGACCTCGATGACGATCAGCGCGAGGAACTGGAGGCGCTCTGGCACCCCGAGGTTGGGGACCGACGCCAGGAATTGGCCATCATCGGGCAGCACCTCGACCGGGAGACGTTGACGGCAAGTCTCGATGCGTGCCTGCTTTCGGAAGAGGAAATGCAGGGTGGAATGCAGGCCTGGCGTGATCTGCCGGATCCGTTTCCGGAGTGGGCGGTGGAAGAGGCGGTTGAGGAGCTTCTCTAAGTCGAGGGTGGGTCAGTGCGTGCGGCGTTCTGCTGAGTATGCAGCGTCGGCTGTACCTTTGGGGTGTGCGCTCGCTGCAGTTCGAGCACCGTAGACGCTCCTCCGTGCCCACCCGCCATGTCGCTGATCTTCCCGTTTGACCCCGATATCACACGTGCTGCGACGATCCCGGCACGGCTCTACAACGATCCGGTCTACCTGGAGCTGGAACGGGAGCGCATCTTCGCGAACAGCTGGCAACTGGTGGGTCGCGCCGATCAGGTCGCCGAGCACGGGGCGTTCATCACCGCCGAGGTCGGGGTCGATTCGGTCGTGGTGCTGCGGGATGGTGAGGCGTTGCGTGGGTTTCACAACGTCTGCCTGCATCGCGCCGGTCCGGTGGCGCATGGGTGCGGAAAGCGCAACACACTCCAGTGCAAGTATCACGGTTGGACGTACCGTCTCGACGGATCGCTGCTGAAGGCACCGGAGATGGACGGCGTCTGCAACTTCTCGCCGGACCAGATGCAGCTGGTGCCGGTGAAGGTGGCGCAGTGGGGGCCGCTGGTGTTCGTGAATGTGAATGGCAAGGCGCCACCACTGCTCGACATGCTGGAGGACATTCCGTCGCGCGTGGCGCCTTTCGAGTGCGAGCAGATGCAGTGGGTCACGACCAAGAGCTGGGACATCGCCTGCAACTGGAAGGTCTACGTCGACAACTACCTCGAGGGCTATCACCTTCCGGTGGTCCATCCGGGGCTGCACAAGGAGCTGGACTACGACCAGTACCGCGTCGAGCCGCATCGGTACTTCAGCATACAGCATGCGCCATTGCGTCCGGTGCACGGTGGCAACACGGACCGACGGTACGATCCGGCCAGGACTGACGTTGGTGAAGCCGTCTACGTGTGGCTGTTCCCCAACGTGATGCTGAACGTGTACATGGGGCAGATGCAGACCAATGTCGTGATCCCACTGTCGCATGATCGGACGCGCGTGATCTTCGACTGGTACGCCACCACGCCGCCGTCCGACGAGGCATCAGTGGCCGAGTTCACGAAGTTGCAGGCGTTCAGCGACGAGATTCAGGACGAAGACATCACGATCGTGGAAGCGGTGCAGCGCAACCTGCGCTCGCGTGTCTACGATCGCGGGCGGTACTCGGCCTCACGTGAGAATGGCGTGCATCACTTTCATTCACTGCTGCACGAGTTTCTGACCTGACCGGCTCCTTGAGGCGCCAGTGGACGTCAAGCTCACAGCCTCACACCGAGCCGTGGCAGCGACCTGCGCCGGAGTCTGCTGAGTGCACCAGTGAGGAGTCGAACTAACAGCTTCTCACAGAGCCGCAGAGACACCGAGACACCGAGACACCGAGACACCGAGACACCGAGACACCGAGGGGGTCAGCACTCACGTCGTAACTACACGTATTCTGGAACAGCATTTCGCGAACCCGCAACCATTCATCGTCATGCACTTCTCTGTGTCTCTGCGTCTCTGCGTCTCTGCGTGAGCGCAGTTGGTTCAGCCGTTGATTCGCGCACTCGCAAAAGCCAGCGTCCGTCGCCCCTCCCGGTCGTCTCGCCGCTACAGGCTGAACCAGTAGCTCGCCTTGATCAACAGGGTGTTGTTCGGGTGCGCCCTGAACAGGTCGCGGTAGTCACGCGCCACGCGGAACTCGCCGGATGTGTCGCGGCTGTCGCGGCCCTGCTGCCAGACGAAGAACAGGGTCGAGCCAGGATGGTATTCCCAGCGGACCACGGCGTTCGAGTTGAACTGGCGGAAGTTGAACCCGCTGGGCACCGCACCACCGCCATACGGTGCGTAGCGCGCCACATACTCGGCGGCTCGTGGAGCCGTGAGCTGCCGCCAGTTGGCGAAATCGCCGCTGGTGATGAATGGCTGCGCGTAGAGCTGCAGTGACAGGGTGGGCGTCGCGGTCCAGTTGGCGCGGGCGGTGATGCCGATGGTGCTCTGCTGCAGCCGCGCAAAAGTGTAGTGTGTGGTGTCGCTGAGGAACGCCCCGTAGTTGCGAATCCACTGCTGGTCATCCGTGCGTTGTTCCCATGACGTACCGAGCGACATCGAGTAGCGACTGGCGATGCGGAGGTCGCTGCCGAGTGCCAGCGTGCGGCTGGACGAATGGCCCGCGTCACCCGTCGAGGCGCTGACGCTGACATGCGGCACGAAGGCACGGCGCGTGTCACCACCGAGGTACAGCGAGGCGAGACGTTCCGCCGACTGCCGCAGCGCGGGCCCACCGCGGGCGCACGCAACGCACCGCGCACCGCCGATGTCGAACGTCGTCAGCGTCATCGCCGTGCTCCAGAAATTCTTCAGTTCTCCGCTGGCGTGCGCGGTGACACTGGCGCCGCTCTGCGTGGCGCCAGACGTCCAGTGCGTTTCGTTCGACAGGTAGCCGAAGAAGCGGCGATACAGCCTGGACGGCTTGAGCGACTGCAGGCTGACCTGATTGCGGATGCCCATGTCGTTCACCAGGATCACAAACCCCAGATCATTCGCTTCCATGCCGCTGCTGGCGTAGCGCCAGTTGCTCGACCAGCGCACCGACCCACCAAGCTTCTGCAGCTGCACGGCTGCGACGCTGCCATCCATGGACGTGCGTGTCGAATCGTACGTGCGTTCGTGGTCCGGGCGCTGCCAGAAGTGCACGCTGCTCCGTTGCGTCAAGGCGATGGCTCGCTGGCTTCCGTTCACGCCGACTCGGCCGGTGTACCCGGACAGTTCGTAGCGGTCCTTTGCGAAACGATGAAACCCCTGCACCAGGAATACGCTCGCATCGCTGCGCAACAGCGGTGCCGTGACGGAATCGAGGTTGCGTCGCGTATCGGTGATCATGAGACCGAACTGCGAACGGCCGGCGCGCATCTCCTTCACCAATCGGGCGACGAAATAGTTGGTCTGTGGTTCGATCGTCGCGCCTTTGATGCCGACCTCGCGACGCGTGACCGCTTCCGAGATGCCGAGTGACACACCCCGCCCAACACGACCCGTCACCTTGGCCGCGCCGAGAATGGTGGTGAAGGCCGCGTCGGTGGCGCCTCGCAGTTGCGGCGAGCGCCCGATGCGGCGCGTGTAGAACAACCCTTCGCACGGGCCGTTGCAGCGAAACAGATTGTTCCCCTCGAGGAAAAAGGGGCGCCGTTCATCAAAGCGGATTTCGAACGCGCTCAGGTTCAACAGCGCCGGGTCCGCCTCCACCTGGCCGAAGTCGGGATTCACCGTCGCACTGGCCGTCAACGCGGAGCCCAGGCCGATCTTGAGGTCGGCGCCACCAGTGATCTGTTGTGGATGGCTCCAGCCTGTCGCCGTCTGCTGCGTGATGTTCTTGGTCACGGAGTAGGGCATCAGCTCGACGCGTGGCCCGCCACCGATTCCGCGGAAGCCACTCAGCGTGCCGAGTTGCGATGCGAGCGTGGAGCGGGATCCGCGATACACCGGCCACGAGTCGCGCTGGTTGATCCGCGTGATGTCGCGCCAGACGCCGAAGCCGAAGGTGTGTTCTTCCGCGTTGTTGAAGCGCAGCTGACTGAAGGGCACGCTGAATTCTGCAGTCCAGCCAAGGGAGTCGATGCGCGTGGCGACGTCCCAGATGCCGTCCCACGACAAGTCCTCGACCACGTCGGAATGGATCGCTGCATCGCGGCGCACCCCCGCCGGATTGACGGCGAGCTCGATCCCCGTCCGGCGGTCCAGATAGCTGTCAAAGATGATCTTGATCTGATCCGAGTTCGTCTTCGCGTCGCGTCTCGACAGGAAACTGACGATGGAATCCGGGCGGGGATCGTAGGCGCGCACGAAGACGTAGATGTTCTTCGCGTCGTACACGACACGGGTCGTCGTGCGGAACGCTGTCGGCGCGTCCTCCGCCGGTGCGAATTGCCGGAAGCCATCGATCAGCGGTGCTGCTTGCCACACCAGCTCATCGTCGCGCCCGTCGAGCACCGGCGCACGCTCAGTTCGCACCGCACGTGCGGTCGAGGCGGCGTCGGCCGGGTTCGGATCTGACGCCGAAACGGAGATCGGCAGCAGGAGGGCAGCAATGGCAACACCACGACGGAACAGCGACACGGGCCCGGGGCGCGAGAGGCATCTGAGCAACAGTTGAACAGCAGTCTGGTCACGCTACGCGTCGCCTGCGGTATGTGTTGTACTGGCGTGACATGGACCGATATATGGAACGATCAGTGCAGGTGCTGGCGCTTCACTGGTGGCGTGCGCTGATTTGCCGGATGGCTGACCCGACACTGTCCACCGCTCGCCAGCGGCGCTGGCCCCCGATCGCAATTGCCCTCGTGCTCCAGACCGTCGGCGCCGCGCTCACGGTCGGGACGGCGTTTCTGCTGGCGCCGGCTGGCGTGGTACTGCACCCGATGACGGCCGCTTTCGTGACCGGTGCATTCGCGGCCGTTCTCAGTTTGTTCGCGAAGCAGGATCGATGGTGGATGGTGATCCAGCTGCTCTTTACGCCCGCCGTCGTGCTGGCGGCATCGACAACCTTGCGGTCAGAGATCTGGATCGGCCTTTTCCTCGGACTGGTGGCGGTGTACTGGACGACCTTCCGGACGCAGGTGCCGCTCTACCTTTCGAGCCGGAAGGTTCGGCAGGCGCTGGTACCGCTCCTCCCGTCAGCACCGTTCACGTTCATGGATGTCGGGTCAGGTATCGGTGGTGTGCTCACTGACCTGGCCGAGCTGAGGCCAGACGGTGAGTACCACGGGATCGAGTCGGCTCCCGTGCCCTGGCTGATCAGCTGGGCACGGGTAACCCTGGGAAGGCGCCGGAACTGCCACGCCCATCTGGGCAGCCTCTGGAACTGCGATCTGGGCCGGTATGACGTGGTCTTCGCCTATTTGTCGCCAGTACCCATGGCGGCGCTCTGGGAGAAAGTGCAACGGGAGATGCGTCCGGGCACCACCTTCATCAGCAATACCTTCGTCGCGTCTGCGGCGACGCCGGCGACGCAGGTGCAGGTCGATGACTTGCACCGGTCAACCCTGCACGTCTGGACGATACGCTGACGCGTGCCCGATGCTTGTGCTGACGCGGGCACGGGAATTGATTCCCGAGACCGAACGAAGACCGAAAGCAAACCCCAAACCTGAGGAGTTTTTTCGTGACCGCCGTCGCCTTCCTCGATACATCCACGTCGCCCGTCGCCACGCTCTACCCCGATCTGGCCGCAGAACTCGCCGTGACTCGTGACATCCTGTCGCGCGTGCCGTGGGAGCAGGCTGCGTACAAGCCGCACAGCAAGTCGATGTCGCTGGGGTCGCTCGCGAGTCACGTCGCGCAGCTGCCAGGCTTTCTGACGGTGATGGCCGTCACGGATGTGCTGCATTTCAAGCCGGAAGACTTTACGCCGCCGCCGATTTCCGATACTGAGGGGCTCCTGGCCCTGTTCGATGCTGAATGTGTAAAAATGCAGGCGGCGCTCGACGGGCTCGATTCAGCCCGGCTGAACGGGTCGTGGAAGATGATGATGGGTGAGCACGCCTTCGTTGACGGACAGCGCGCCTTCCTGCTGCGGCACATGGGTATCAACCATCTCGTGCATCACCGCGCGCAGCTGGGCGTGTACCTGCGCCTTCTCGACGTCGCGATTCCCGGATCGTACGGTCCGTCAGCGGACACGATCTAGGACAACGGTCGTGGGCGCCGCCTTCTGCACGGCGCTCACCACCATCCCGGGGGTCAATACCGCGGGCAGAATCGTCGCGGCGCCCGAGCCGGCCGGATAGAGCACATACAGCGGCACGCCACTGCGCCCAAAGCCCGCCAGCACATTCGTGATCGCCGAATCGCGCGAGGTCCAGTCGGCCTTCAGCAATGCGACGTTGGCATTGCTGAAGGCGCGCTGGACTGCGTCAGTGCGAAGCACGACCCGTTCGTTCACCTGACACGAGAGGCACCACGCGGCCGTGAAGTCGATGAAGATCGGCCGCCCCTCCTGCCGCAGTTCACTCACACGTGCCGCGGAGTATGGCTCCCAGCCCGGTGCGCTGACCGCGACTGCCGTTGGTGGTTCGGCGCGCACGGCAGCCATCGTTGCGGCGAGTACTGCTCCGAGCATCACCGCGGCGGCGGCGGCGCGGGTCGTACCGCGATCGCTGCGCACACCGCGAGCCCAGAGCCACGCACCGAGCGCCAGGGCGATCATGGCCAGCAGCACGATCGCGAGCGCATCGATCCCCGCCTGCTGGCCGAGGACCCAGAGCAGCCAGACCACCGTCGCATAGAGCGGGAAGGCAAAGAACTGCTTCAGTGTTTCGAGCCAGGGCCCGGGGCGAGGCAGGAAGCGCAAGAGCTTGGGCGCCGATGCGAGTACGACGAACGGCAGTGCCAGGCCCGCGCCCAGTGCGGTGAAGACCATCAGGCCGATGAGGGCGGGCTGCACCAGGGCAAAGCCGAGCGCTGCGCCCATGAACGGTGCCGTACAGGGCGCCGCAACCAGCACTGCGAGTCCACCCGTCAAAAGCGAATCGCCATAGCCGCGGCCCGATCCTGCCGCGCCAAGGCGGGTCAGCGTGAGCCCGATCTCGAAGACGCCGCTGAGGTTCAATCCAAGTGCGAACATCAGCAACGCCAGCAGCGCAACCACAGCCGGGGACTGCAGCTGGAAGCCCCAACCGAGGCTCTCGCCGCCGGCGCGGAGCGCCATCAGAACACCGGCGAGGATCCAGAACGAGAGCACGACCCCCGCGCCGAACGCAAGCCCGTGCTTTCGTCCACGCGATGGATCGTCCATGCCACCATGCTCCAGCAGCGCCAACACCTTCACCGAGAGCACCGGGAACACACACGGCATCAGATTCAGCAACAGGCCGCCGATGAACGCAAACACGATCGCGGCGATCAACGTCATGTCGGCGCCCGGGTCAGGAAGCGCAACGGTGCCAATGGAGCCACCGGCGATTGCAGTGCCAACACCACCGATGTCCACCGCCGAGGCGCTGGCCAGCAGGGTTTCGGCGCGCGCACGCACGGTGCGCGGAATATCTGCGTTGACGGGTGAAGAAACCCGTGAAGAAACTGGTGAAGAAACCCGCCAGCTCCGCGGATCCCGCGCAGACACATCAGGCGTGATGATGCCGGTCAACAGAACGGCGGCCTTGGGACTCAATGCAGCACGAGTCAGCGCGATGACTACCGTATCGCCAGCGCGCGCCATGCGTTGCGGCAGCGGGTACTCGATGATGCTGGCCGAGTCGACGAACAGGTAGGGCCTGGTCAACGCGACTGCCGCGGTCGCGTTGGGTACCAGTTGAATCACATAGCCGGTCGGGGTCGCCCAGCTGCGCGTCTGCCAAGGTGATACTTCGTCCGGGAGCTGTGCGCGTGTTGCAGCAACAGCTGACGCCCATTTCGTGGCGCCACCCGTCGCGCCGTTCACGGGTAACGACAGCGAGAGCGGCCCCGAGGCGGGAAGACAGATCTCGGCGCACGCCAGCCATTCCGCCCTGCCAGCGATCGCGAGTGAACTGCCGACGGTGATGTTCGCCGGTACGGTGAGTTCGGTGAGCACCAGCACTTCATTCTCGTAGCCGTAGCTCATCAGCGGCGGCTGCGGCGTGAGGCGCGGCGTCGGGAACTGGAGCGGGCCGGCGGTGACCCCAGCCGGCAGCGTCCACTTCACTTCGAGCGGCAGGCCAGCGTCGCCGGGATTGCTCCAGTACGTGTGCCAGCCCGTATCCAGTGTGAGGCGCACGGCGACGGTGACTTTGCCTCCAGGCTGCACCGATGCGGCATCCGAGATCAGGACGGCGTCGCTGTGTGGGCTCGGGTCGCGCGGCGGCGCGCTCTGCGCCCCCAGACTCGCCTGGAATGCGGGAAGCACCGTCAGCGCCGCGCCCACGATGGACCGCGACAGAAAGCTCGAGACAGTGGACTTCGACGTTGCGCGGACGAGAGACATGGGCATGCGACGGAGGAGGCGCGGCGTTGCGGTGTGACCAGATAGTCTCGAGCGGTCGTCACGGTTCCGCAGACGAGCGAAAGGTGGCTGTGGGCAATCCGATTTGCGATGGGCTGGCGTAGGGGAAGCATCGATCCCACACCTCCGCCCGAGCCGCAGGAGCTCCGTAAGTCGCTTGGCCAAGCATCCTGAATTCCTTCGGCAGCTGTACGGAGGCGGTCGCAACGGGGCCGGGGTTAACTTTGCATCGTCACTCCGTTGCACCCCGCCCACCCGAATTTTCCCTGCAGCGTACCGCACGGTTCGCGACCCGCAGTTCGAGACATCATGCTGACCGAACGTCACGCCATCGCACTGGCCGTCGCCTCCGGGTTGACGCTTCTGGCCGTTTCCACCGAACGGAACGGATTCTGGGGCGAAGCCGGCCATCGCATCACGGCGCAAGCGGCTGCCGCGGCACTTCCGGACGCCATGCCTCCGTTCTTCCGCGCTGCGGCACCGCAGCTGGTATACCTGAATCCTGAGCCGGATCGCTGGCGCACGCGTGTCGAAAGCGCACGCGACGCGGCGCTCGATGGGGGCACGGCACCAGATCATTTCCTGGACTACGAGATGATTCCTGCCGCGAGTCGCGCTGGCGTGCTGGCAGCGAAGGATCGCTACGCCTTCGCGGATACGCTGCGAGCCCACGGGGGGAATCCGGCAACCGCGGGCATGCTGCCATTCGCGATTCTCGAGCTGACGCAGCGCATGCGTGTCGGCTTCCGTCAGTGGCGTGCGGCACCGAACGATCAGGTGCGTGCCTGGATCGAGGCGCGCATCATCAACGACGCGGGTATTCTCGGCCACTACGTGGCGGATGGGTCGAACCCGGCGCACACCACGATTCACTACAACGGCTGGGTCGGCGCGAATCCGAACGGTTACGCCACCGACACCCGATTCCACGGCAGATTCGAGTCGGCGTACGTGCAGACCCGGATCAGACTCGAGGACGTGACCCCGCGTGTGACGCCAGCCGCGCAGTCGTTCGGAGCGTTGCGTCCGGCGATCTTGAGCTACTTCCTGGCAACACACGGTGAAGTGGAACGGCTGTACCAGCTGGACAAGAGCGCACCCTTCGGCCCGGAAACCACCGCGCCCGAGAACAAGGCGTTCACCGTGACGCGACTGGCTGCCGGTGCCACGATGCTGCGCGATCTCTGGTGGACCGCATGGGTCACGAGCGAGCCGCCACCCGCGGCCGTTCCGCCACCGGAATAGGATTCCGCTTTGTCGATCTGGTGTCGTCTCGCCGACGTCTCGTGGCAGTCGGGCGCGTCTTTTGACGCGAGTCGGCGTTGCAATGCCTCGCGATGCCGATGGTCTCGCTCCGGGTGGCGCCCTGGCTCGCACCACAATCCATCACCCGCCTTTCGTCACGGCACTTCGGCGACACCACACGAGCCAGGCTGTGCGATGAATCGACGCGCGTCTTCCGATTCCATCGCGCAGCCGGTATGTGTTACGTGCGATGCCGCGCAGCTCCGGGTGAGGGCGCGCCGTAGGTTCACGCTGTCCGGGTTCGCGATGCCGGTGGGTTCCCGAGTGCCTCGTAACATCCCCGCCGCGCGAAACATCCTCGCTGCTCGCAACATCGCGCAGCTGCGCGCCGTGGCCGCCAGCGGTGCGCTGCTCGCGTTCGACTTCGACGGTACACTGGCGCCGAAGGGCACGGACCCGATGGGCGCCCGGATGCGCGACGAAACACTCGAACTGCTCACCAGCCTGGCGCATGCCGCGCCGGTCGCGGTCATCACGGGCCGGTCCGTCGCAGACGCCACGCCTCGGCTGCCCGGCGTGCCGCTGCTGGCGGTGATCGGCAATCATGGCGCGGAACCGTCGCCGTTTGCGAGACGCGCGGCGAGGGAAGTGGCCGAGTGGCTGCCGCAGCTGCGTGACCAGGTTGCGCTGCTGTCCGGCGCGGAAGTCGAGGACAAGGGGCAGTCGGTGTGCGTGCACTACTGGACTGCCACCGATCCCGACCGCGTCATCGCCGCCATCGAGACTCTGCTGCCACGGCTGCCGCGCAAGGTGACACTGATGCACGGCATTGGCCTGATCAACCTCGTTCCGCACGGCGCGCCGAACAAGGGTGACGCCATGCTTCGATTGGTCTCGACGCACCGCCTTCCCGGGGCGCTGTTCGTGGGTGATGAACTCACCGACGAATCTGCATTTCGCGCGGCGCTCGCTCCGCACAGCCTCGGTGTCCGGGTCGGTCGTTCGAGCGCGTCGGCGGCATCGACCTGCATCGCGACGCAGCTCGATATCGACGCGCTGCTGACTGAGCTCCTGATCGGCAGTACTCGGCCGAAACGTGCGCCGGAGCCTGGTGTGTCAGCGGAACCCTCGCAGCAGTAGTCGCCGGAAGGTTGCCAGTTCTGCCGTGACCGCGCGGAAGAGCCCCTTGCCTACGGCCAGCACCGGTGATTGCACGGTGAAAGCGGCCGCGATCGCGTACAGCGTTCGAGCAGAGAAGCGAGGCTCAGCGCTGATCGCGTAAATCGGTTCCCATGCGTCTGGCCGCAACTTCGTCTTGAACCGCTCGAGGCCGCCAAAATTGTAGAAGCGTCGACCGTGGAGGCGCGTCAGCGACAGCACCGTGGAGAGCCAGACAGGGTTCCCGCTGCTGTCTTCAGTATTCCCCTCACGCAGGGGCACCAGGCCCATCGTCACATAATCGGCGCCATCGGCCGCGACCGCACGCATCATGTGGTCGATCAGGAGCTCGACCGTGCCATTGGGTGCGCGATCGCTGCGCACGAACTGCTCGATCAGCCAGCCGTGCCGGGCCGGGATCGGCGAGGCGTTGAGAAATCCGACGACATACTCGTTCCGTTCTGCGACGAAAATCCGACGACCGACGAGATCGTGCAGCGTGTGCGGTTCGACCAGAAAGTGCAACGCTGGCAGCCCACGTGTCCGAAGCCACGTCGCCAGGCACTCTCGAAGCGTCGTGTCTCCGGACGCCCGTTCGGGTGACCATTCCGTAACTTGCACACCCTTGTTCCTGGCTCGCGACATCTGTGCGCGTAACGACGGAGCGCAGGCGGGAATTCCAGCCCAGTGTGCCGGCTTCCAGACCGGCTGCGCTCCGAGCACGACCGTGCTGTAGCCGCTTCGTCGATGCAGCGCCTCGAATACCCGACCGGCAGCGCCGAAGTAGCAACTGCGGCATCCGAGCCGTCGCGCAAACGTTTCCCACTCGGCGATCACATCTCCCAGCCGCGACTCGTCGCAGATCGGGGCGCCGGCCACGATGCAGACACCATGTGCCCGCACATAGCCGACCACGGCGTCGCCAGCATCGGAAAACCAGTGCTGGATGCCGTCATTCACAATCTGATACGCCATCGCGTTCCAGCCATGCCGCAACGCGAGCAGGCGCGCGCGCGGCACGTCACGCGCGATGTCACGCGGAACGACTGGCGCCAGCGGTGTGTCGTGATCAATGGGCAGGATCGGCATCCGATGGGAAAGCTATGCGGCGACCGGGTGTCACCGGCGGCCTCTGACGTATACTTCCACGATGACGGCCTCTGCACATACCACTCCCTTGCGCGTCGCAGTGCTCGGCGCGGGCTACGTCGGAAGTGCCGTGGCCGCCGAAGTCGTGCGGCGCGGACACGCCGCCTGGGCAGTCCGTCGCAGCAACGTGGCCGCGACGCACGATGGTGTGACATGGTTGCGCGGCAGCATCGGATCGCAACCGGTGGCCGGCATTCCGGATGCGCTGGACGCGGTCATCCTCACGGTCGCGCCTTCGTCTGCGCTCGACGGGTATGACGCGACCTATCCACCCGCGGCGTCGGCAGCCCTGGCGCTCGCGCGCGCGACGAACGCCAAGGCGCTGATCTACACGTCCAGCACCGGGGTCTATGGAGGGCGCAACGGCGAATGGGTGGACGAGCATTCACCGCGTGCCGGAGCCGGCGATGGCAACCGCGCTCTGATCGCCGCCGAAGACGTGCTGCTTGGCGCGGACTGGGACGCGGTGACGATCCTGCGCGTCGCGGGAATCTACGGTCCCGGGCGTGATCCGCGGGGGCGCATGCGCAACGCCAGCGCGCTGCCTCAGCGGGGCGAGTACTGGACCAACCTTGCGCACCGTGATGACATCGTGGGCGCGGTACTGCACGTCATCGCGACGCCATCCGCCGCGAAAATCTTCAATGTGAGCGATGGCGCACCGACACAAGCGGCCGATGTGGCGCGGTGGCTCGCCACCGCCTCTGGCGGAGCCGCCGAGGCGCTGGTCTTCGGCAATGTGGAGCAACGCAGCCGCAATGATCAGCGTGTACGCAATACAGCGCTGATGGCGAGTGGATGGTCGCCGCAATACCCGTCATTTCGTGAAGGATTCGCTACCGGGGTCTGACGTCGAGGTCCGGCAGCGTCGGTGTTACATCGTCTGCGCCGGTTCATGCTGCGGCTTGCGGATCAGGCGAAGAAGCCAGAGGCCGAGCAGAATCGGCAGCCCCACAAAGAGCAGCAGCTTGAGGAAGACGGCCGTCGCCAGACCAAGCAGGATGAGCGTCAGCAGCGGGATCCCGAGCAGCGAGCCGGCGAGAATCGGGCGAAGCGCGAACAGGCGGAGCAAGGCGGTCAGCATGGCGATACCGATGAAGAAGGTTGCCGTCTCTACGACGCCGCTGTCGGAGAAGTTTCCGGGGTCGGGCGTTTGGTGATTTCGAGCCCGGAGACCAGGCCTGCGGTCACCATCGTCTCAGCCTGATGGCCCTGCGCGGCGAAGATGGCGGCCATGGCGCTGGCGATGGCGCTGGTCGTCTCCGGACGTCCGATTGCCAGCATGGCCGACCCGCTGCCGCTGAGGGTAGCGCCGAAGGCGCCGGCCGCGCGCGCCGCTGCCACGACGGTGTCGTAGCCGGGGATCAGCCGACGGCGATACGGCACATGCAGCACGTCATCCAGTGCACGCGCCAGCACGTCGTCGTCGCCTGTGGCCAGTCCATGGACGAGGGCGGCGCTCCGTTGCACCGCGCAGACGGCGTCTCCGAACGACACATGTGCGGGCAGCACCGCTCGTGCGTCGGCCGTCGTGACCTCGTACGGTGGCACGACGAAGACGAAGGCGAGCGATGGATGAACCGGGAGCGAAGAGAAGGCATACGAACACGGCGTGATACTGGTCGCGTCGTCGCGCGCCACACCAAGCATCGCGCCACCGAACGCCGCCGGCGCTGCGTTGTCCGGATGCCCTTCGATCTGCGAGACCAGCATGGCCACACCTGCGCGGCCGAGCTTCAGGTCGAGCGCGACATCGGCCAGCGCGGCACCGGCGACCAGCGCGGCGGCCGATGATCCGAGGCCTCGCGCCACTGGAATCTCCGAGGTGGCGGTGAACGCGAGCACCGTCGGCACGGGCCGACCGCGACGCGCGCAGGCGGCCGCAAAGCCGGCATAGAGCAGATCGTCCGTCGGATCACATCGGAGTGACTGCAGTGATCCAGCGCGATCCAGAGTCACACGTGGCGTGCCGTCGCCGACCGTCACGGAGGCGGTCAGCCAGCGGTCCACTGCCATGCCGACGCAGTCGAAGCCGCCGCCGAGATTCGATGTGCTGGCTGGCACGCGCACGGCGGCATCTGCGGTGCTCACATCACGACCGGCACATTCCGCAGTACGCGCTCCATGTCGGCCAGCGTGGCATCGATCTCGATGCTGCGATTGGCGAACGGCGGTGTGGGGACCATGTCGCGGTGATAGGACAGCATGATTTCCGGGTCCTTCAGCATGTGCCCCGTCAGCAGCGCGACCACGCGTTGTCCCGGCTGAATGGTGCCATCGCGAACGAGCGCCCGCGCGCCCGCGACGCTGGCCGCGCTCGCCGGCTCACAGCCGACACCGCTGGCATCGATGATTGCTTTCGCTTCCAGAATCTCCGCATCGGTCACCGAGAGGACGACACCGTCGGTCTCCCGAATCGCACGAACGGCGCGATCGTAGCTGGCAGGAGCGCCGATGCGGATCGCCGTCGCGATCGTTTCGGCCCGCACGGTGTGCCGGGTTGTGAAACCGCTGCGGAAGCTGGCGGCGAAGGGCGCACTGCCTTCGGCCTGCACACACGCCAGTCGTGGCGCACGATCGATCAGGCCGAGCCGGAGCGCATCGCGCAGCGCCGCGCCGAACGCCGCGGTGTTGCCAAGATTGCCGGCGGGCAGCACCAGCCAATCCGGCGACTGCCAGCGCAATTGCTGCAGCAGGTCGAAGATGATGGTCTTCTGCCCTTCGAGCCGCCAGGGATTGATGGAGTTGGCGAGGTAAACGCCAAGCTGTTCGGCGGATTCGCGCGCCAGTCGCAGGCAATCGTCGAAGTCTCCGCGGACGAGCAGCGTTTGCGCGCCGTAGGCGATGGTCTGCGACAGCTTCCCGAGCGCGACTTTTCCTTGCGGCACCAGCACCAGCCCACGCAGCCCTGCCAGTGATGCATACGACGCGAGCGCCGATGAGGTATTCCCGGTCGATGCACAGGCCACGGCACTGGCGTTGATCCGCTTCGCCTGCGTGATCGCGACGGTCATGCCCCGATCCTTGAACGAGCCTGTCGGATTGTGTCCTTCGTGCTTGAGCAGGAGATCGTTTACCCCCGCCCATGCGGCCACGCGTGCACGCGCCAGCAGTGGTGTGTTGCCTTCACCCTGCGTCACCAGATCGGCGTCACTGGCATCGGGCATGACGAGTTCGCGAAAGCGCCACACCCCGGAGTTGCCCGGCCCCGTGCCCGACGCATCCCGGTCCGGCGTCAGGCGCGCATCGAAGAAGTCGCGCAGCGCAGTACTGCACTGGGCCGGCTGCGGATGTTCCAGATGCAGTAATCCGCCGCAGGCAGCGCATTCGACGCGTGGATCGCGCGCAGGATACCGCGCGCCACAGGCATCGCAGACCTGTTCACTGGTCGTCATCGTTGTTCGGCGAGCGTCAGCACGTCAGTGAACACGCCAGCGGCCGTGACACCAGCACCGGCACCCGGACCGGTGATCACCAGCGGATTGGTTTTGTATCGAGTGGTGGTGAATGAAAAGAGGTTGTCGGTGCCGCCGAGTGACCCGAGCGGGCTGCTGGCATCGACGGCGACCACACCGACGCGCACCGTCCTGGCTGTGACGATGATGCGATAGCGCAGCACTTCGCCACGCGCCTGTGCGTCCCTGACGCGGGTGGCCCACGCGGCATCGACATCAGCGGCGCGCGCGAGGAACTCCGACAACGGCAGCTTGCGCAGCGGCACCGGCACCAGCGATTCGACCTTGATGTCGCGAAGTTCTCCAGCGTACCCGAGCAACCGGCCGAGAATCAGCGCCTTGCGCGCCACATCCATTCCGGAGAGGTCGTCGCGCGGATCGGGCTCGGTGTAACCCTTGGCCATCGCGGAGCGCAGCGCATCGGAGAACTGCGTGCCTCGCGACATCTCGCTGAAGAGGAAGCCGAGTGTACCCGACGGACACCCTTCGATCTGCAGGATTTGATCGCCGGACGCCACCAGCTTGTTGATCGTGTCGATCACCGGCAGCCCCGCGCCGACGGTGGCCTCATGCAGCATCCGCCGGCCACGTGCCGCCGCAAGCCTGGCGAGGCCCTTGCCATTGCGGCCACTGGTGACGAGGGGCCGCTTGTTGGCGAGCACCAGGTCCATGCCAGCGCCGAGGGCCACTTCGAGCGTTGGCGAGGTCTCCGATGCGGTGACGTCGACCACGATCGGCCGTTCGAGCGCATGCGTGGCAATGGCTCGCAGCGACGCCTCGTCCGATGCGCGCACACCATCCGGCAGCTGCGCCAGCGGTGTGCCGGCCGCCTTCGCCTCGGCCAGCGCGGTGAGCTTCTTCGGGGTCAAGCCGCGCGGATCGAAGACGTACCCGCTGCGATCGATGACGGCGACGACGCGCACCGGTGCCGTGAGTCGCCCACCATCGGGCGTGCGGCGCTGCGCCAGCTGGAGCGCCAACTCGCGCCCGATCAGCCCGAACCCGAGCACGATCACATCGGCGTGCTGTCGCGCACCCGCGTCTCCACCGCCGATCTTGTCCAGCCGGAATGCCGCATGGACGGCACGCTGCGCGGTTGCCGCCGCCGCGTTGTCGATCACGACCGACACGTTCATCTCCGAGGCACCCTGCGCGATCGCGACCACGTTGATGCGACTCTGTGCGAGGGCGTCGAAGAGGCGTGCCGACACGCCCGGCGTCCCTGCCATGCCGAGTCCCACGATCGCGAGCGTCGCCACGCTGCGACGCAGCTCGATGCCGTCGATGTCGCGGCGCGCAATCTCGGCCGCGAATACCGCCTTCCAGCGCGTGGCGACGGCCGTTGCCATCGTTCCCGGCACGGCAATGCAGAGGGAATGCTCCGACGATGCCATCGAGATGAGCGATACCGAGATACCCATTTCTTCCAGCGCGCCCAACGCCCGTGCCGCGACACCCGGCAGTCCAGCCATGCCATTGCCGACGAGTGTGACCAGCGCCTGATCCGCGATCACCGCCAGCGCCTTCACCGGCAGCGCCGGCATGCCCCGTTTCCGCACACCGGCGGTGACGAAGGACGAAATTTCGGTGCCGAGTGATGCAGGGTCGGCGAGCGGACGCAGATAGAGTCGTGTGGCGGACGGCAATCCGATCAGCGCCCGCGGATGCAGGATCTTTGCGCCGTGATAGGCCAGCTCCGACGCCTCGCGGACGTGGAGCGAGGGAATCAATCGCGCATCGGGCACCACGCGCGGATCGGCGGTCAGCAAGCCGGCGACATCCTTCCACAGCATGACGGTGTCAGCGTGGAGGACGCGCGCCATCAATGTTGCGGTGACGTCCGATCCGCCACGTCCGAGGGTCACCACCGCACCCTTGCGACCGCGGCCGATGAACCCTGGCACCACTGGAATGATGCCCGCCTTCTGTCGCGGCAACAGCAGCCGAGCGGCGGCAGTCGTGGTCTTCGCGATGTCTGGCGCAGCGTTGCCGGTCACGCCATCGGTGTAGACGAGCTTCGTCGCGTCGATCGCCACGGCGTTCAGTGCGCGCTGCGTGAGAGCGGCGACCATCAGGAACGATGCGAGGACTTCACCGCGAGAGATGACGAAGTCGAGCTGTTCCGCAGCGAGCGGTCGCTTGCGGCGACGGGTGCAGAGCGTGGTCAGCTCTGCGAAGACGGCGTGAATGACTTCAACCAGCTGCGCACCATGAGTGGCATTCGCGGCCAGCCCCCTGGCGACCGCGTGATGCCGGCGTTCGAGGGTCGCCAGCGTGGCCCGGGCCCTGGGGGCCGGACTGCTGGCCACGACGTTCAGCGCATCGGTGACGCCGCGCATCGCCGACACGACGATGACGGGGCGAGCGCCCCCATGCGACGCGATGATCTCGGCGGCGTGACGGAAGGCGGAGAGGTCGGCAAGAGCGGCACCGCCGAACTTGTGGACGGTGGTCGAAGGGTGCGACATGAGAAGAACGGGTCTGGAGGCGGGGCAGGGCCACCGGCAAGATGGCGCATTCGGGCCCCGGAATCGACCCTGCCGGGCATCACAGCTGTAACGGCATCTCGGTCGAGACCTGCGCGAGCACATCGAGCACGCGTCCATCGAGCTTGGTATCGCGATCTTTCTCGAGCAGCGCGAGCAAAACCTCGACCGGCATCCCCGCCCGGTACGGTCGGTCGGCCGTGAGGGCTTCGAAGCTGTCCGCCACGACCAGAATGCGCGCCTGCAGGTCCAGCCCTTCGGCCGGCACCTGCCTTGGGCAGCCGCACCCGTCGAGCTTCTCGTGGTGCAGCGATGCCATCTTCGCGAAGTCGGAGAAGACGTGGACGCGCCGCAGGATCTCCCAGGAATGCACCTCGCGTGCCTGCATCAGCGAACGCGTCTCGGCGACGAGTGGCCCGGCCTTGTCGCGAATCGTATTCGAGACGCCGAGTTTCCCGATATCGTGCAGAAAGCCAGTCCGCGTGAGGCGGGTGAACCCCGCGATCGGGATCGCCGCGGCCTCCAGCGGCTGTTGGCTGGCCGTCGTGGTCACCGCTGCTGGACTCGTGGTGAGGCGGGACGCGACGGTCATGCGGTGCGGCAGTTCCGGACCGCTGAATTGGTGCGTGACGCAAGCGGATCGTTCTCGACGGGCCTTCGTTCCGGAGGATGAAGACCGGTTGGCGCGATTCCGCACACGGTGCCTCAGGTGCATTCTTCCGGGACACCGGTCCACTACTGCCGGTGCTTCCGCCCTCGGCTCGTCGTCGTCGGTCCTGCGACCCTCGCCCCACCTCGATGTCTCACGCCCTGCTGGTTGGCAGGTTTTTGCCCGTGCACCGCGGTCACCTGGCACTGTTTGACGCGGCCCGCCAGCGCTGCAGCCGTACGACGATCGTGCTGGAGCGACGATGGGACGATCCCATTCCCTGGGATGTGCGGTGGCGCTGGCTGGTCGAGAGTTGCCCGTGGGCCCGCGTCGTGGTGCCTGAAGCGAGCCTTCCCCCGCGGCCCGGTGACGAGCAGGCGCCAACGGCCGACTGGATCGCGGCGCTGGATGTGCTCGCGCCGGAGGTGAGCCACGTCTATTCCGGCGATCCTGATGCCTTCGGCATTGCGGCAGGTCTTGGCGCCGAGTTTGTCCATGTCGACCGAAGCGACGACGATGTGCGCGGTACCAGGATTCGCATGGATCCGTGGCAGCACTGGGATCTGATCGCGCCAGCCGCGCGCCCCTGGTTTGTCCGGACCGTGGCATTGGTGGGCGGCGAGAGCGTCGGAAAATCGACGCTGTCGGAGCAGATTGCACATACCTACAACACCGCCTGGGTGGACGAATACGGCCGGACATACACCACCGGCGTGCCGCATCACCATTGGACTGAACTCGACGCGACGCTGGTCACCGATGGGCAGCAGGTCCTGATCCGCGACGCGCAGCGACGGGCACGCGGACTGTGCGTGAGCGACACGGAAGCGATCGTGACGGCCATCTGGACCGAATGGCTCCGCCAACCGGTGCCGGCGCATGTCTGGGAAGTGGCGGCGAGGCAGCCGATCGATCTCTATCTCCTCTGCGATCCGGATATCGCCTGGGTGGCGGATGGGGTGCGGGTGATGTCCAGCGATCGTGAATGGTTTCATGACCGGCTGATCTTCCACCTCAACCGGCTGGGCAAACCCTGGGTCCGGATCAGCGGTGCGGGGCCGGCGCGGCTGGCGGCCGCAACGTCGGCCATCGAGGCCGCCTGCGTCCAGTGGTGGCGTGATCTGCGCGCGTATCGGCGGGAGCAGCCGGGAAGCGGCGTCGGATTCTGACGCCCGCCATGCCTCACGCCTGGATGGCGACCGGCACGCGGGAACTTCCGGTGGTGCCGGCGTATTTCCACGGGTTCCCGAACGCCCGACTTCGCAGCGGCACTCCGCCGGGAGGTCGGCGCGAACCGAGCGGGCCAGACTGGCCTGTACTCACTGCTGCAACCACCGATGCCCGCTTCTCCGCGTGATGCAGAATTCGACGCGACCGTGCTTGCTGCGCTGCCGCAGGTGGTCAGGTTTGCGCGATCCCTGGCGCACGACGAAGCGCTGGCCGATGATCTGGTGCAGGAAACGTATCTGCGCGCCTATCGGTCGTGGGAAACATTCAAGACAGGGCACGATGCCCGCCGATGGCTGTTCACGATCTGTCGCAACGTGTTTCTTCGATACCGGGAACGCGAAGCGCGGGTCGTCGATACATCGGGTGAGGATGCTGAACTCGAGTCGCTGGCCGCAAGCATGGAGCATGGCGAGGCGACACGGAACGGCCTTGGAGATCTGCTCGACCGGATCGCAGTGGGGCCGGCGATTCGCGCAGCGTTGGCGGCCTTGCCCGAAGTGTATCGCACGGCAGCCATTCTCGTCGATGTGGAAGGGGAGTCGTACGAATCGGCCGCTGAGGTACTCGAGGTGCCGGTAGGGACGGTTCGGTCGCGACTTTTTCGCGCGAGGCGCCTGTTGCAGAAGTCGCTGTACAGCCATGCCGTGGATGCGGGAGTCGTCCGACCACCGGCAACACCAGGACAGGGAGTTGCACCATGACCATTGCCGGGATTGATCCGCCGCCGTTGATCGATTGTCATGCAGCGGCGAGTGCGCTGTACGATTTCCTCGATGGCCGGTTGGCGGATACAGCGGTCAGCGCAGTGCAGGGGCATATCGACACCTGCCGCAACTGTGCCTCGCACTATGACTTTGCGCGTCAGGTGCTGACGCTGATTCCGGCCGCACTGCCCCTGCCGACGGTCTCCGAAGCGTTGCGCGGACGCATCGTCACAGCGTTGAAGGCTGAAGGGTATTCGGAGTCCGCCTAGCGCCGCCTGGCCGATGGCCGTGCGACACCAGTGCCCCGGTGTCGCGCTGAATTCCGGGGGGCAGCAGCTTGTAGAGCACCGGTGTCACGAGCCGGCTCAGGAGCAGTGACGAGATCAGGCCGCCGATGATCACGATTGCCAGTGGACTGTAGAGGCTCGAACCCTGCAGCGCGAGCGGCAGGAGCCCGCCGATCGCGGTCGCCGTCGTCAGCACGATCGGCAGGAATCGCACCCGTCCCGCTTCCTCGATGGCGTGGTCGAGATCGGCCCCTGCTTCGCGCAGCTGATTGGTGTAGTCCACCAGGAGCAGCGAGTTCTTGATCTCGATGCCGATCAGGGCCACGAAGCCGATCATGGCCGTGAAGCTGAGTGTGTAGCCGCTGAGAAAGAGACCGACCATGCCACCGATCACGCCAAGCGGAATGACCGAGGCGACGATCAGCATGCTCTTGAACGTCTTGAACTCGAGGATGAGCACCGTGAGAATCCCGAAGGTCGCCAGCAGGATCGCACCGCCAAAGCCACCGAAGCTTTCCTGACGGCTTTCGATCTCACCCGCGGCCACCCAGCGGTAGCCAGCAGGCAGCGACCAGGTCTTGAGCGAATCGATCGCGAGCGTGGTGAGTCGATTGGTGTTGAACCCGGTGCGCACCTGGCTCGTCACCGTCACACTGCGCTCCGTGTCGTAGTGCTGAATGCGCGGCAGGGCACTCTCGAGCGTCAGTGACGAGACCTGTGCCAGCGGCACCTGCGCCCCCGTCTGTGATGGGACATACAGCTGGCCCAGCGCGTCTGGCGTGGCTCGGCCGGTGCGCGACAGTCGCGCGGTGACGTCATAGGCCTCACCATCGGTGTCCTGAATCTGACCTGCGGGCAGCCCGGCCAGCCCGAGTCGCACCACACGGTCGATGTCCACCACCTGCACCCCAAGCAACCCCGCGCGTGCGCGATCCACGCCAACGCGAACGTTGGTGCGACGCGTACTGAGCGGGTTACCCACGTCGCGGGTGCCGGGAATCGCGGTCAGCGTGCGTTCGAAGCGGCCTGCCAGGCTGCGCAACGTGTCCAGGTTCGGCCCGATGAAACGCATCGCAATCGGTGCCTCGAGCGGTGGACCGTTTTCGTACTCGCGGACCGCGATGCGCCCGTCGGGATAGTCGTCGAAAATGCTCCGCAGCGTATCCAGCATCTGCGGTGTGTGCTTCGGGTCGAACGCCGGAACGCGGGCAATGATCTCCGCGAAGTTGGCCTGATCATTCACCGGCGGCACGTTGTAGTACAGAAACGGATTGCCATGGCCGACGTTGCTCAGGACGTGCTGCACACTGGGGCGCGCCATCAGTGTTCGCTCGACGAAACGGGTCGCGCTGTCAGTCTGCGCCAGCGTCGCATCGTCGGGCATCTGCACGGTGACGCGGAACTGCGGGATCCCCGCCTTGGGGAAAAGTGAGAAGCCGATCAGGGGCACCAGGCCGATCGACGCGACGAAGAGTACCGCCGCCGTCAGCAGCGTGCGCCTGGGCCACGCCAGCGCCCGATGCAACAGCGGCGTGTAGCTGCGCTCGATCACACGCTGCAACCACTGCAGCACGCGGTTGCCATGTTCGTCGCTGGTGCGCGGCATGACGACACTTGCCAGAAATGGAATGATCGCCAGCGACACCACCATCGACGCAAGGATGGTTGCGATCACCGCCGCCGGCAGTGACCGGATGTAGTCGCCGGGACCACCCGGCAGCAGCATCAACGGCACGAAGGCGAAGATCAGCGTGCCGGTCGCGCCAAGAATGGCGGGGGTGATCTGTCGCGTCGCCGCGATGGCGGCGTCCTGCCGCTTCATGCCGGTGCGTAAAAAGCGGGAGATGTTCTCGACGACGACGATCGAATCGTCCACCAGCAGGCCGAGCGCGATGACGAAGCCGACGATGGTGAGCTGGTTGAGCGTGAAGCCGAAGTGCTGCAGCAGGACCGTGCCGACTGCCAGCGACAGCGGAATGGACACCATCACCACGCCGGCGGCGCGAAGGCCCAGCGGCAGCAGCGTGATCAGCACCAGCGCGATTGCAATGCCGAAATCCTCGACCAGGCGCCCCAGTCGGCTGCGCACATTCTCGCTCTGATCGAAGGCCCGCTCGAGCGTGATCCCGGCTGGCAGGTCACTCTCGAACGCGCGCACCACCGCCGCAACCCGCGGCTCGACATCGGTGATGTTGGCTCCGTCACGCATGCTGGCGGCAACGAAGACCGCGCGCTCGCCGTCGTGGCGCGCGATGTGAGTGGCGTCGGCATAGCCCCACTGCACGGTTGCCACGTCGCGGAGCCTGACGACCGCGCTGCCTGACCCCCCAACGACGGTGTTCCGCACCTGGTGGAGCGAGGTGTACGAGCCGCTGGTCTTCACCACGAACTGCTTGCGACTCACGTTTACAGTGCCGCCTGGAACGTTCGCGCTCTCGCTGCTCAGGGCGCCGAGGACGGCCGGCAGAGGGAGATGGAGCGCACTCAGGCGGCCGAGGTCGAGCGAGACCTGCACTTCGCGCACTGGTGCGCCAACGCGCTCCACCTTGCGCACCCCGGGCACCGCCGCGATGCGATCCTTGAGCGCGCGACTGAATGCCTCGAGGGCGGAGTAAGGTGCGGTCGGCGAGACGAGCGCGTACTGCAGCACGTTCACGTTGCCGGTGTTGTTGCTCAGCACGTCCAGCAGGGCCAGCTCCGCCGGCAGGGTGCTGCGCAGCTGGTTCACCTCGCGCAGCACGTCGTCCCTCTTCTGCCGCGGAATGGACCCGGTGGTGAATTCGATCTGAATCACACCCAGCCCGTCGGTGATCTGGGTGGCGATCTTCTTGATGTCCGACAGTTCCTTGAGTCGCTTCTCGATCGGGTTGACGACCAGCTGCTCGACGTCGGCGGGGCCGGCACCGGGGTATACGGCCACGACGCTGAATCCGGGAAAGTCGATCAGCGGATCTTCCGCCCGCGGAATGGTCAGGAAGGCCTGCACGCCTGCGGCGAGCAGCGCGATCAGCAGCACGATCGTGAGCTGCGCGTTGCGCACGAAGTAGTCGATGAGCTTCACTGTCCCACCCTCCGCTTCGGTGCCGCATCTGACGCGGCGCGTTGCGTGGGCGTCGTGATGACCTTCACTCTGCTGCCGTCGACCAGCCGGGACATGCCGGCGGTGACGACCTGTTCGGAGCCCGAGAGGCCGGACACGATTGGCACGACGGCGGTCTGCAGCGCTTCCGCGACATCGGTGAGCTTCAGCGTTCGCCTGGCGACGGAGTTGCCATCAGCCCGGAGCACGAAGACGGCGGCGGAGTCCGCGTCGGCATCGACCAGCGCATCGAGCGGCACGAAGACCCGTGACGATACTGCGGTAGACCTGGTGCGTGGAAACACGGTGACGCGCGCCACCAGCCCTGACGGCAGTGTGCCGGCAGCGTCGGTCAGTGTGACCTCCAGCGCATAGTCACCGCTGCCGACACTGGAGGCCGCCGCGCGTTGTGTGACCCGCGAGGAAAACCGCTTGCCTGGGAGCGCATCGAAGGTCACCACGGCCGTGTCGCCAAGGGACACGCGCACGGCGTCACGATCGGGGAGGCCGATGCGCGCAATCATGCCGCGCCCACTGCGGCGCACGCTGAGGACGGTGCGCCCGGGTTCGATCACCTGGCCCGGCTCGGCCATCCGACTGAGCACGACGCCGTCGCCCGGCGCCCGGATGACGGCGTAGTCTGCGTTGAACTGCGCGATCCGGGCCGCATTGTTCGCCACTGCGAGGCCGGTCCGGGCGTCCTGCAGCTGTTCGAGTGTGGCGACGCTATCGGCATACAGCCGCGTCACGCGCGACAGATCGCGTTCGGCCTTGCGCCTCGACTCCTGCGCCGTGGCCACCTGCGCGGCGATCTCCGTTGGCCGCAGTTCGGCCAGAACCTGACCAGCGCGCACCGATTGACCGGGATCGACCACGATGCGTGAGATGACACCGCCAACCTTGAATGCGAGCGCCACCTCCTCCTTACCGGCGAGTGTACCGGTCACCGTGACTTCGGTCATACCGGATCCGCCCCCGCTGGTGAGACGTGTGACGCGAACCGGAATCGCGGTATCCACGACGCCCGCCTGTTGCGCGTCGGCAGCCTTGCCGCACCCTGACAACAACAGCACACCCGGGAGTGAGAGGATCGCGAACGCAAACGGCAGGAACTGCGCGGCATTTCGCGGTACCGTGCGTGCGGTGCAATGATGGCGGGGCATGGCATTACTCCTGGAGCGAGAGTGCGGCGGCGCGTTCGAACTCGACGACGCGCTGGTAGAAATCGTAGGTCGTGATCAGGCGGTTGAGCTGCGCCGTGGTGAGCGACGTGCGTGCGTCGAGCAATTCGAGCTGGGAGGCCAGGCCCTCGCTGTATCGCCGCTGCACCAGTTCGAACGTGCGCGTGGCGGCCGTCTGGCGATCGCCGGCCGTGACGATCGCCGCACGCGCCACGGCGGCGGCGTCATGCGCCACGCGGACCTGCAGCGCAACGCTGCGTGACGCATCGTCGCGACGGGCCTTCAGTTGTGCTCCGTCGAGTGACGCCTGCTGAATGCGGGCGCGGTCCTGGCCGCCATTGAACAGGTTCCAGCTGAGGACCAGACTGGCGACCGCAAAGTCGGTGTGCCGCCCCACACGGATGGTGTTGCCCTGAAATCCGTAGTCGATCGCCAGATTGACCGTGGGCAGGAAGGCAGCCCGCGCGATGCGCTGCTGCCCCTGCACGGCATCGAGTGATCGATCGAGCTGCGTGAGTTCTTCACGCGTCGTTTGCGCGCGGGACTGCACCGCATCGAGATTCTCGCGGACCGCGAATCGTGCGTCGAGCCCGAGCAGCGTGTCCGCGAACAAGGGGAGCGGGGCATCCAGCTGACGCCCGGTGAGATAGTTCAGCTGTTGCCGCGCGGCGCCTGCGAGCTGGTGTGCGGCGTCACGTTGCTGCACCACCGCACCCTGCTCGGCGCGTGCGCGGAGCACGTTGTCTGGCGTCACCTTGCCCGCTGAGAGGAGGCGCTCGCTGACGCGAAGTGCTTCATCGAGCAACGGGACGGTCTGGTCGAACAGATCGGCGGCGCGGCTTGCGCGTGCGTACTGCAGATACGAGGTCTGAATGTCGGCCGCGAGCTGCCGGCGCTGCGCATCACGCTCCGCCGCGCTGGCGTCGCGCAGCGATCGGGCGATGCGGTACCCCTCGATAACGCGCGGCTCGAAGAGCGGCTGTGTCAGGCGGAGCGTCGCTTCCTGCCGCTGCGGCAGCGTGAGATTGATGTTGGTGGGGAACGCCGGCTGGCCGAGCAGTTGGTTCAGTGCCGCGTACGCCGGATTGATGAGCGCCCCGAGATTCGGCGTCGCGCCGTAGAGCGACGACACGCGGGCATTCGCCGTGAGCGATGGCAGGAAGCGCCCCCGCGCCTCGGCGATGGCGGCCTCCTCCCGCGTCACGGAGATCGTCCGAGCCCGAAGCGCAGGGTTGCTGGCCAAGCCCTCGGAGACCAGGGCGTCGAGCGGGGATCCTTTGGGTTGCTGGGCGGCAAGCGGCGGGACGGCGACGATCAGGCTGAGCGCAGCGATGATGCGTCTGATGGGGTGATCCAAGGCAGAGAAGCTAAAAGTGGAGCAAAACCTCTAGTTATCCGTTAAACTAGAGGTGTCGCTCTACTTGTCAATAGCCGAGGAATCGCTCTAGTATTGGCGCAGTCGCTTGATGGGGAAGGGGTTAGTTTTGTCCGAAGCGGAGGACCACATGACGGAAGTCATTGCAGAGGAAGGATTTAAGACTGGTGAGTTCCGTGCGACGCGGGCCCCGGTTCAGAAGCGGGGACAGCTGCGCGTGGAGGCGATCCTCGATGCAGCAGAGGCCGTCTTTGGAGACATGGGCGTCGAGGCAGGCACCACCAATGCGATCGCCGAGCGTGCCGGCGCCAGCGTCGGTTCGCTGTACCACTTCTTCCCGAACAAGGCCGCAATCCTCGAGGCACTCACGGTGCGGTATGCCGAGTCGATGCAGAATCTCCTTCTGAAGGAGCTGCGCCTCGAGGAGCCGTGGGTGCCACTCGATGTGCTTTTCACGCAGATGATCCATTCCTTCGCCACAATGGACGAAGTGCATCCCGGCTACATGGCGGTGTGCCGTGCAACGGATTCCGCCAGCGGTGGCAAGAGTCAGGTGTCGCTGCAGATGGAAGAGCGCATGCAGCTGATGGTGCGCATGCTGTTGATACGTCGCATGCCTGGCATCGCGGACGCCGAAGCGGTGCGGCATGCTGCCCTGAGCGTGGTGGTGGTGCACGCCGTGCTCGATCACGCGATGTCGGTTTCGGAACCGATGCGCTCTGACATTCGTGCGGCGCTGGTCGACATGATGGTGCGCCACTTCACGCCGCTCGAAGCGGAGTATCCGAGGCCGACGCCGCCCTGAGTTATCGGGCGGGCTGGTAGTGCTCGCTGCTGCCGCTGATCATCGGCGCGCGGTGAGCTCTGCCCCGCATCGCAGACCCTCACACGTTCTCGACCTGTTCGCTCACCTCGTTCGCTTCGGCGATGGTTGTCCTGCTGGCGACGCCGTGTGCGGTATCGAAGGACGCGTTTCGCGGCGCGATTTCCTCCAGCGTAGCCAGCCTCGGAGGCAACGACACGACCCCAACGGCGGAACGGCAACGGCGGAACGGCAACGGCGGAACGGCAACGGCGGAACG
>CAYMQV010000005.1:32426-53354 GCA_964392395.1 uncultured Gemmatimonadaceae bacterium | reverse complement strand
GACTCAATGACAGTGGCGGCGCGAGAATCCAGGAAGGCGTGGTCGCGCTGGGAGCATACGCAGACATCTTTCTGCGCAACACGCTCGCCAGCGGCGTCGTGCCGCAGATCTCCGCAATTCTCGGCCCATGTGCCGGCGGTGCCGTGTACTCGCCTGCCATCACCGATTTCATCTACATGGTGCGGGGGACGAGCTACATGTTCGTCACCGGACCCAATGTCGTGAAGACCGTGACGCACGAAGATGTCACGATGGAAGCACTCGGTGGCGCCGACACGCACGCGAGTACATCGGGTGTCGCGCATTTCGCGTGCGACTCCGAGATCGCCTGCCTGACCCGGATTCGCGAGCTGTTCCGGTTTATCCCGTCGAACAATCTCGCCGACGCCCCACGCGGCGCCGGCACCGATCCACGCGATCGCCGGGACGAGGGGTTGCTCGACGTCGTCCCGGACAATCCGAACAAGCCGTACGACATGCACGATGTGATTCGACGCATCATGGATGACGGCGACTTCTATGAAGTCCATCGGGACTATGCCGGGAACATTCTCTGCGGTTTCGCGCATCTGGGTGGCACCAGTGTCGGTATCGTGGCAAATCAACCGGCGGTGCTGGCGGGTGTGCTGGATATTGCCGCGTCGATGAAGGCGGCACGATTCATCAGGTTCTGCGATGCCTTCAATGTTCCGATCGTCACGTTCGAAGATGTGCCGGGCTTTCTTCCCGGCGTGGCACAGGAACACGGCGGAATCATCCGGCACGGCGCGAAACTGCTGTACGCCTACTGTGAGGCGACGGTGCCCAAGCTCACCGTCATCACGCGCAAGGCGTACGGTGGTGCTTACGACGTGATGAGTTCCAAGCACATTCGCGGCGACTTCAACGTCGCGTGGCCGACGGCAGAGATCGCTGTCATGGGGCCGAAGGGCGCCGTCGAGATCATCTACAAGCGCGAGATTGCTGAAGCGCCTGACCCGGTCGAGGCGACCGATGCCAAGGTCGAGGAGTACCGGCAGCAGTTCGCCAATCCCTACATGGCCGCAGCCTGGGGCTACATCGACGACATCATCGATCCGCGGGATACCCGGCCAAGGCTGATCGACGCACTGGAGGCACTCGCCGGCAAGCGCGATCGCAATCCACCGAAAAAGCACGGGAACATCCCGCTTTAGGGCAGTGGCTGGCGAGCTCTACCGTAGCGACGCCGCCACAGTGGATCGTCCTCGAGTCCTCTGGTTGTAGCAGCGATGCAACGAAATCCGATGTTCAGAAGCGTAACATTGGTTATAATCCTCCGCGAAAATGCGGCGTAAGTCCTTTGACGGCAAGGAACTAGCCAGTTAGCACTTTGGCGAGCCCGGCCATTGGACTGGCTCCTGCAATGACGGTTGGTACGCTGCGGTCGGGACCGCTGCGATCCTCCAACCGGATCTCCCATGCGCTTTACTCTTGCACTCGCCGCCGCAGCACTCTTCGTCGCCCCAGGATCTGCGTCGGCACAGCTGTTCCTCGGTGCAAACTCGAGTGCTCCAGTCGTCGCGTCGATCGGGCCGCGGGCGATCACGGCAACGTTCAATGGTGCGCCTGGAACGGTAGACGTCGGGCCATTCTCGATGGCGTTCGGCGGCATCTTCGGCAGTGCCATTCAGGAGATCGTGTGCGTCGACCTGAACAACTACTTCGATGACGGGCAGGCATACACCGCACGGCTGACGCTCCTCTCGAGCAGTGATGCCGACCTTGCGGCACGCACGCGGCAAGGACTCACGCTTGGCAACGCGGTGGCGTCACGCCTTTCCTATGTCAAAATGGCGTGGCTCGCGGATCGATTCGCGAGCCAGCCGACCACCGCATGGGCAGGCATTCAAGGCGCGATCTGGAACGTCGGAACCGGAACCACGCCACTTGGCGGCACCACCAACCCGGACGTGCAGTTCTGGCTGGATCAATTGAGCGCCGCCGATCTGAGTAGCGTGAACACCAGTGCATGGGCGGTCGTGACGGATGAGAGTGTGACCGGTGCCGAAGGCGGCGCGCAGGAGTTCCTGGTTCGTGCCGACGTCGTTCCGGAACCGTCGACGTACGCACTGATGCTGACCGGGTTTGCCGGGCTGGTTCTCTTCTCTCGCCGTCGCCGCGCCGTACTCTGATTCGAACATGGTTCGAGTGCATGAGTCTGCGCGCCGCCCCGGTCTCGGGGCGGCGCGCAATTTTTGTGGCCCGGAGGCCGAGTCGACCGATCTGCGCTAACTTGACCGGTGTGCTCCTTCGCCGGCCCCCGGCATGCGCCCCTTCCTACTGACCCGTCCGTGTTCACCAAGCTGCTCGTTGCCAATCGTGGTGAGATCGCCCTGCGGGTCATTCGGGCGTGCCGGGAACTCGGCATCTCGAGCGTCGCTGTCTACAGCGATGCGGACGCGACTGCGCCTCACGTGCGCGAGGCCGACGAGGCGGTGAACATCGGCCCCGCACCTGCGGCGCAGAGTTATCTGCTTGGCGATCGGATTCTCGATGCGGCACGTCGAACCGGTGCCGAGGCCATCCACCCCGGCTACGGCTTTCTGTCCGAGCGTGAGTGGTTCGCGCGAGCCGTTCGGGACGCCGGTCTGATCTGGGTTGGCCCGCCAGCCGAAGCCATCGCTGCGATGGGGAGCAAGACCGCCGCGCGCACGCTGGCGGTGGCCGCTGGCGTGCCGGTGGTTCCCGGTACGACGACCGCACTCCGGGACGCCAGTGAAGCATTGGAGGTCGCCGCCGAGTTTGGCTTTCCGGTCTTGCTGAAGGCGGCCGCTGGCGGCGGTGGCAAGGGCATGCGCGTCGTGCGTGCCGCCGAAGAGTTGCCCGCCGCTCTCGCGTCGGCGCAACGAGAAGCCCTCAACGCGTTCGGTGACGACGCGGTCTACGTCGAGAAGTACATCGAAGGCCCGCGACACGTCGAGATTCAGATCCTCGGCGATCAGCACGGTACGATGCTGCATCTGGGCGAGCGGGAGTGTTCGGTGCAGCGCCGCCATCAGAAGATGATCGAGGAAGCCCCGAGCGTCGCGGTCACGCCCGAGCTTCGCGCCCGGATGGGGGCGACCGCCGTCGCCGCCGCGAGGGCGGCCGGGTACGTCAATGCCGGAACCTGCGAATTTCTCCTCGATCGGAACGGGAACTACTACTTCCTGGAAATGAACACGCGCATTCAGGTCGAGCACCCGGTCACCGAACTGGTGACAGGCATCGACCTGGTGCAGTGGCAGATCCGGATCGCGGCCGGCGATCGACTTCCGTTTGTGCAGGAACTGATCGTCCCGCGTGGGTGGGCGATGGAGTGCCGCATCACGAGCGAGGATTTCCAGAACGGATTCCTGCCGTCGACCGGTGTCATCACGTCGATGCACGTGCCATCCGGCCCCGGGGTGCGATGGGACGGCGGCGTCGAGGTGGGCAGTGACGTCGGCTTGTTCTACGACCCCATGCTGGCGAAACTCATCGTCCACGCGGCGACCCGCGACGCCGCCATTGCCAGGATGCACCGTGCATTGCTCGAACTCGAGATCGAAGGCGTCGAAACGTCGCGCGAGTTCCATTTGCGGATGATGGAAGATGCCGAGTTTCGTCGCGGCGATATCACCATTCAATGGCTGGAGGCGAAATTGCCCGAGCTCAGCGCGCTGCTGCCCCCGAATGAAGAAGTGCGTGTGGCGGTGATTGCCGCCGCCCTGATCGCCGAGAGGGATCGGAGCAGCGTTCGCGCCGCCCCGGCAGCGCCGCTCCCGGTCTCGACGTCGGCGTGGCATCGCGCGGCGCGGATTGAAGGGCTTCGCGGCGCATGAGCGAGACGGCGACAGTCACAATCGAGCGTATTGCCGCTGGTGGAGATGGTGTTGCCCGACACGACGGCATGGTGGTGTTCGTGCCGCGATCCGTGCCGGGCGATGTCGTCTCTGTTTCTCTCGTGCGGTCGCGGACGTTCGCACGGGGGCACATCCTGCAGGTGCTGGCCCCCTCAGCGGATCGCGAGCTGGCACCGTGCCAGCATTACGATGGTGATCGGTGCGGTGGGTGCCAGTTGCAAGGCATTCAGTATCCGACGCAACTCGCGATCAAGGGAGAACTGATCCGGGACGCGCTGGTGCGCATTGGCAAGCAGACCGTCGGCACGGTCGACGTCACGGCGAGCCCGGATCCGTGGCGATACCGAAACACGCTGACGCTCGCGCTGCAACGTGATCGACTGCGCCCCAGCGGATGGCTCGCGGGGATGTATGTGGCAGGTGATCCGACGCAGCTGTTCGAGCTGAAGGAATGCCTGATCGCCAGACCTGAGGTAATGGACGGCTGGCGCCAGCTGATGAACACCGCGGAGCAATTGCCCCGCGCGACGGCGCTTCGGGTGACAATTCGCCTGCTGGCCTCCGGTGGCCTCGCTCTCACGGTCGAAGGCGGGGCACAATGGAAACAGGCGTCGATTGAAGCGCTCGTGGCAGGAGTCCCCGGGTTACATGCGATCTGGTGGGTGCGCGACGACGAGGTTCGCGCACTCCGGTTTGATCGGCGGACAACGCAGGAAGCCGGGGCGAGCTTCGCGCAGGTGAATCCTGCGGTCGCCACCTTGCTGCGCGATTACGTGGTCGCGCAGGTCGATGCGGTGTCGCCGGATGCCGTGGTGGATGCGTATGCGGGCAGCGGCGCGCTCGCGACGCGTCTGCTTCGTGAGGGTCGTCGCGTGACGGCGATCGAGCTCGATCAGGACGCATCTGCCGTAGCAGGCGCCGCGTTGCATGGTGACCCGCTGGCACGGGTGCTCACGGGCCGAGTGGAGCATCTGCTGCCGCATGCGCTTCCGGCGGCCGTGGTGATTCTCAACCCGACGCGGGCGGGCGTTGACGCGACAGTGCCGGCGCTGATCGCTGCGCCGGCGGCGGCCGTCCAGCGCCTGATCTATGTCAGCTGTGATCCCGCCACGCTCGGCCGCGACATTGCGCGGCTCGGCATCGGCTGGCGTATCAGTGCCGTGCAGGGATTCGACATGTTTCCGCAGACCTCGCATGTCGAGACCGTCTGCACGATCGACCGGGAGGCGCAATGAAGTACGTGGTGGAGGTCAACGGGACGAGACACGAGGTCGACGTCGGTCCGGATGGCGTGACCTACGACGGCACGACCGTACTGGCGCGGCTGACCGATGTCCCGGGGTCGCCGGTCCGTCAGGTGACCATCGGTGACGCCGTGCACCGCGTCATCGCTCGCCGCGGTGCGACGCGCGGGCAGTACACCCTGCTGCTGAATGGCTACCGACACTCGGTTGAGGCGCTCGACGCCCGAACGCGAGCGATTCGTGACCTGTCTGCCGCCACCGCCGGGCCAGCTGGTCCCGCGCCGCTGATCGCGCCCATGCCAGGGATGATCGTGCGGGTCGCGGTCCAACCAGGCGACATCGTCACCGCGGGGCAGGGGCTCATCGTCATGGAGGCGATGAAGATGGAGAACGAGCTGCGCGCCGCTGGTCCCGGTACGGTCACCGCGGTCCGTGTGACTGTCGGCACCGCCGTGCAGAAAGGCGCGGTCCTGGTGGAGCTGTCGTGAGCGAGCTGTCCTGAGCGAGCTGTCCTGAGCGAGCTGTCCTGAGCGAGCTGTCCTGAGCGGGTGCGCCGAATCGCGGAGGACGAGGACGAAACGAGGCGTGCTCGTGCAGGCCACGGGTGTCGCGTGGACGCTGACGAGCGGTTGCAGATAACTCTCGAAGCTGAGCGTTGGCGTGATCGTGTCTCGTTCACACGCCTCGTCAGGGAACTCGTCGACTGATACAAGCGCGCGAAGGAGTATGACGTCGCACCGGAGTCGACGAAGTTTCTGCCCATTGCTGATCGTCGATGTTGCGGCCGTCTCCGATGTTGTGACTGCCGTTGAAATGGCTGTCAACGCGGAATCGTGTGCCAGTGCTGAGGTTCCAGCTGCTGTCGCGTCCGTCGAAACGACGGGCGCCGTGCGCAAAGATACTCGGGGCAATGGCTGTTCGGCTGTCGCCGTCGTCAGCGGTCCACATCCGCATCTCGCGCGGCTGAAACACCGCGAGTCCACCGCGTGCATCCCGATCGGGGTACTCGGCGACGCCGAACTGCACGCTGAGTGGTGGTGCGCGGCCGATTCGCCGCGCGTAGAACAACTCCGGTGCACTCGCCGTCATTGAAGATGTATCCGTCCGCCATCGAGCCGGCGGCCGTGAGTCGGAAGAAGTACTCGGTACGCTTGTCGTGGCAGGAATCGATTCCGATGATGATGTCGTCCGAGAGCGCCTGCCCATCGCGGCACTGAAGGACTGCCAACATGCTGTCGAGCCGCGTGTCAAAGCGTCGGACGAGGACGAACGGATACCCGGGTCATACGCGATCGTCGTTTCCGTGCTCGGCGTCGGCTGCCGGTCCTCGGCCGGATCGACCTGTCGGAAATCAGGGATGGCGGTCGCGGTCCGCAGAGGACGTCGTTCGCGCGACCAGCGATCTGCGGCGCCCGCTGTGTCCGTGACGGGCGGTACTGTGCTGCCATCGCGAGGCCCGCCTCCGTCATTCCGGTTCGGCCTCCTGAAATTCCCGCCGGGCACGACTGCGGTGTTCGGCGCGAGGTCGAGCTGAAGGAGCAGTGCGGGGCGCTGCATCGGGATCGGCTGTGCGGACGATGAGGCGCCAGGTGGGGCGTGGCGCGTCGACTCCCCCATGTCGTGACGGTTCCATCGGGTTTCGCGAGGGTGTCTCGGGCGGCGGCCGAACTGGCCTAACCCGTTGTGTTGACGGGACTTCATGGGTTGGCTATCGTTCACGTCTGTCCAAAACACCCTCCCTGAGGGGGCCAAGACCCGGGTTGCATCCTGCACCGGTGCGGCGCTGTCTCAATTTCGTCCGTAGTCCTGATGCATCCGACGCAGAAGACGTACAGCCCGAAGCCAGCCGATCTGAGTCATGCCTGGTGGGTGGTCGACGCCGAAGGCATGATCCTCGGTCGTCTGGCCGCCGAAGTCGCGAAAGTGATTCGCGGCAAGCACAAGCCGATGTTCACCCCGCACGCGGATACCGGCGATTTCGTCGTCGTGATCAATGCCAGCAAAGTGCGCGTCACCGGCCGCAAGGCCGAGCAGAAGACCTACTTCCGTCACACCGGCTACATGGGTCACGAGAAGTACACGGCCTTTGCCGACATGATCGAGAAGCACCCGGAGCGGGTGATCGAGAAGGCGGTGTACGGCATGCTGCCGAAGACCGCACTCGCGCGCACGCACCTGCGTCGCAAGCTGCGCGTCTTCGCCGGCCCGACGCATGATCACGCTGCGCAGAAGCCGCAGCAGCTCACGTTGACCGCCGCCAAGGGAGCGACCAAGTAATGGCGACCGAACAGGTTCATGCCGTTGGCCGCCGCAAGGAAGCGGTGTGCCGCGTGTACATCACGGCGGGAACGGGAAAGTGGGAAATCAATGGTGGCCGGACGCTCGGCGACTACTTCCCGCGCCCGTCGCTCGTCACCTCGATTCAACAGCCGTTCACGGTCACTGACACGATCGGCAATTTTGACGTGAAGGCCAACCTGAGCGGTGGCGGCCAGGCCGGCCAGGCCGGCGCGTTGCGTCTCGCCATCGCTCGTGTGTTGGTCAAGATGAACGAAGATCACAAGAAGAAGCTTCGCGAGTTCGGCCTGCTGACGCGTGACGCGCGGTCGGTCGAGCGCAAGAAGCCGGGTCAGCCCGGCGCCCGCAAGAAGTTCCAGTTCAGCAAGCGCTAGTCGTAGTGGTGGTGGAACGGCGCCACGGGCGCCGTTCCACCACATCGCTCGTATCTCTCACGCGTTCTGAGTGCTCGCTGGTGCCGGCCCTGCCGGTTGCGATGTACGACGACGAACGCGGCGGACCCAACCCTCTGATTGCTCACTCATGTCGCAGCCTACGATCGAACAACTCCTGGAGGCCGGTGTACACTTCGGCCACCAGACGCGCCGCTGGAACCCGAAGATGCGCAAGTTCATCTTCGCGGAGCGCAACGGCATTCACATCATCGACCTGCAGAAGACGCTCAAGCAGCTCGAGCTCGCGCAGAAGCTGGCGCGCGAGGTCGTCCTTCGCGGCGAGCAGGTGCTGTTCGTCTGCACCAAGCAGCAGTTGCAGGCCATAGTCGCCCAGGAAGCAAATCGCTGCGGCGCCATGTTCATCACCGAGCGCTGGCTGGGTGGCTTGCTGACCAACTTCGGGACGGTCAAGAAGCAGCTCAAGAAACTCAAGGAACTCGAAGTCGGCAGCGAAGAGGGTGGCGGTTTCTCGAACTACACCAAGAAGGAACAGCTGATGATGCGTCGTCAGCGCGACAAGCTGTCGAAGAACCTCTCCGGCATCGCCAGCATGACGCGGCTCCCGGGCCTGATGTTCGTCGTCGACGCGAAGAAGGAAAACATCGCGGTCAGCGAAGCCAACAAGCTCGGTATTCCGATCATCGCCATCGCTGATACCAATGCGGACCCGGACCTGCTGACGGTGCCCGTGGCTGGCAACGATGACGCGATCCGCTCCGTCGAGCTGATCGCCGGCGCAATTGCCGACGTCATTCTCGAAGCGCGCCGTGAAGCCCCGACCCGCATGGTCGAGGAAGAGTCGGAGGAGAGCACGTACAGCTCTGATCGCGGAATGGAATCGGCGGGTCGCGGTGATGACCGTGGACGTCGCGGCGGCGGCCAGGGTGCTGGGGCAGCCGGTGGGCAGGGAGCGGGTGGTGCGGGCGCCCAGGGTGGCCAGCGCCGTCGTCGCCGCGCAAAGCCGGAGGCGATTCAGGCACGCCTCCGTGGTCCTGACGCGACCGCCGCAGTCGAAGCGACCGACGACGCGTCGTAACCGGCTGGCACGTGCGAGGAGCGCGGCTACCCGCGCTCATGCGTTCGGAGTATGCTTCCCAACGCCGCCGGCTTCCAGCCGGCGGCGTTTCCACAATCCCGATTGGACCGGTCTTCTGACCATGACGACTATGAACTTTACGGCCAAGGACGTCCAGGAGCTGCGGCAGCGCACTGGCGCCGGAATGATGGACTGCAAGAAGGCACTCACCGAGTCGAACGGCGACCTCGGCGCCGCGATCGAGTACCTCCGCACCAAGGGCATCGCCAAGGCCGAGTCCCGCTCGGGCCGCACGACCAGCGAAGGCATGATCGGCAGCACGGTGTCGCCAGATGGCACCGTCGGCGTGATCGCCGAGGTGAATTGTGAGACGGACTTCGTCGCGCGCACCGATGACTTCAAGGCGCTCGTGGAGGTTGTGCTGGCCCACGCCATGATCACGCCGACCGCCGACGTCGAGGAGCTGCTGGCGACGCCCGTTGCGGCCGAGGGCGGCAAGACGCTCGACGTGGTCGTGAAGGAGCGGTCGGCCAAGCTTGGTGAGGTGGTCAATGTACGCCGAGTGGTGCGCTACGCGACGTCCGCCGGCGCGGTTGGCATGTACGCGCATCACAATGCCAAGGTCGGCGTTCTGGTCGAGGCCTCGCTGGCTAACGCCGCCGTTGCGGCGACGGAGCCGGTGCAGGCCATGCTGAAAGCGATCGCTGAACACGCCGCGGCGATGAACCCGCTCGCGTTGGATCGCACAGGGATTGCGCCGGAACTGGTGGAGAAGGAGAAGCGGATCGCTGAGGATCAGGCACGGCAGAGCGGCAAGAAGGAAGCGATGATCGAGAAGATCGCTGCCGGCAAGCTGGAAGCCTTCTTCAAGGACATGTCACTGATCTCGCAACCCTGGGTTCGTGACCCGAAGAAGACGATCGCTGATCTGATCAAGGAAACGGGGAAGACGGCGGGCACGGAGATCGCGCTGACACGGTTCCTGCGTTTTGCGCTCGGCGACGCGTGAGCGAGAGCGCGGCGCCACTCGTATCCGACGGCATGCCCGACACGCCGTCGGTCGCGGTCGCCCGGGAGGTCGGTGACGGCCTGAGGTACCCGCGCGTGCTGCTCAAGCTCTCCGGTGAGGCGCTCGCGGGTGACAAGGGATTTGGATTCGATTTCGACCGACTCTCGTTCTTTTGCGAGCAGATCAAGGAAGTGGTCGATCTGGGGGCGCGCGTGGGCTTGGTCATCGGCGGCGGCAACATCGTGCGCGGTGCGCAACTCGCCAAGATGGGCATGGATCGCGTCGGTGCTGACTACATGGGTATGCTGGGCACGGTAATCAATGCGCTCGCCTTGCAGGACCAGCTTGAGAAGCGTGGCGTCGATACCCGAGTCATGACGGCGATCCGGATGGAAGAACTGGCGGAGCCCTACATTCGCCGGCGGGCGATGCGTCATCTCGAGCAGGGACGCCTGGTGCTGTTTGCCGCCGGCACCGGGAATCCATACTTCTCGACGGATACGGCAGCCGTGTTGCGCGGTATCCAGATGAAGGCCGACGTGATCATCAAGGCGACCAGCGTTGATGGCGTGTATTCCGCGGATCCGAAGAAGGATCCGAATGCAGTCAAGTACGAAACGGTCAGTTTCCGCGACGTGATGCTCGGCGAGCTCGGGGTGATGGACCAGACGGCCATCACGCTCTGCAAGGAGAACTCGCTGCCACTGATCGTCCTCAATACTCACACTCCCGGTGCAATTGCCCGCGCAGTGCGTGGTGAACGCATCGGCACCTTCGTCTCATGATCCCTGACATTCTGAAGGTCGCGAAGTCCGGCATGGAGAAGGGCATCGAGAACGCCAAGCGCGAGTTCTCGACCGTGCGGACCGGCAAGGCATCGCCGAACATGCTGGACACTATTCAGGTCGAAGCCTACGGCTCCTGGGTGCCCCTCAATCAGGTCGCGTCGATTTCCGCTCCCGAGGCGCGCACCCTGCTGGTCACCCCGTTCGACAAGGGGCAGGTGAAGGCGATCGAGAAGGCAATTCGCGAATCGGATCTCGGTCTTGATCCCGCGCATCAGGGGAACGTCATTCGCGTGCCCTTGCCCTCGATGACTGAGCAGCGCCGCAAGGAGCTGGTGAAGGTGCTGTACACCCTGGCGGAAGATGGTCGTGTCGCGATCCGGCATGCCCGCACGGATGGGCGCGACAAGCTGAAGAAGCTGAAAGGTGTCTCGGAAGACGAAGTCAAGCACGCGGAGAAGGATCTGCAGAAGCTTCACGACGACTTCATCGCCAGGATCGAATTGGCCGTGAAGGCGAAGGAAGCCGAGATCATGGAAGTCTGAGACTCCTCAGTGGCTTCGACGTCGACACTCTCCACTCCTGACCTGCTCGAGCAGGTGCGGCTGGCCGGCACGCCACCGCGACACGTTGCCATCATCATGGATGGCAACGGTCGCTGGGCGCGCAAGCACTTCATGCCGCGCCCGCTGGGCCACCGGGAAGGCATGAAGGCGGTGCGCGAGGTGGTGCACGGGTCGATCGAAGCCGGTGTCGAACATCTGTCGCTGTTTGCGTTCTCGCAGGAGAATTGGCAGCGGCCGACCACGGAAGTTTCAGCGTTGATGTCCCTCCTCGAGGACTACATCGCAAAGGAAGTGGCGGAGCTGTCTGAACGCGGTGTGCGCGTGCGCATCATCGGCGAGCGCGAGCGGCTCACCGGTGGCGCGCGGCAGGCCGTGGAGTTGGTGGAGCGCACCACCGCGCACAACGACACGTTGCATCTCAATATCTTCATCTCCTACGGCAGTCGCACCGAACTGGTTCAGGCGGCCCAGTCGCTGGCGCGTGACGTGGCGCTGGGTCTGATCGCGCCGTCCGAGATTGATGAAGATGCCATCAGCGGTCGATTGATGACCGCGGGGATGCCGGATCCTGATCTGCTGATCCGGACGTCTGGCGAGCAGCGCGTGTCGAACTTTCTCCTTTGGCAGCTCGCATATACCGAGTTCTACATCTCGGGGGTGCTCTGGCCTGATTTCGGCCGCCGTGATCTGTTTGCCGCCATCCTCGACTACAAGCGGCGCGAGCGTCGATACGGAAAGGTTTCCGTCTGAGCGCAGGCATGTCGGAGCTCGCCAAGCGCGCCGTCGTCGCGCTGATCATTGCCCCCATTGCGATTGCTGCGGCGTGGTTTGGTGACGCGGCGCTGGCCACATTGTTGAGCGTGGTCTCCGGTGTCGCGGCATGGGAACTGTGTCGCATGGCGCGCCGCAACGGGATCGACACGCTGGACGGCCTCACGATCGCCGCGGCCGCAGCGGTTCCGCTGCTGTCGCATGCCACGCGACTCGGCGTGCTGCGACTGCCGGCCGCCGTGTTCGCCGCAGCGCTGCTGGTCCTGATGACGGCCACGATCTTTCGCCGAAGTCTGGACCAGCGCCCGCTGGCGGCTGCGTCAGTCAGCCTGTTTGCTGTGCTGTACACGGGCGGCATGCTCAGCTTTGCGTACGCGCTGCGGTATCACAACTATGCGGTTGGACGGACGTCGCAGAGCCTGCTGCTGATTTTTCCAGTGCTGCTGACGTGGGCGTCGGATGTTGGAGCGTACTTCACCGGTCGCCTCATCGGCCGTACGAAACTCATGCCCTCGGTCAGTCCGGCCAAGACCGTCGAGGGATCGCTCGGCGGCATCGCGCTCAGTGTGGCCGTGGGCTGGGTGTATGTGCGATATCTCCTCGTTCCACAGGGGCAGCTCGGTCTCTCGCCGGTGGGAATTGTGCTCTTCGGGGTCGTGATAGCGATTGCGGCGCAACTCGGCGACCTCTTCGAGTCGCTGCTCAAGCGCGAGGCAGGCGTCAAGGACAGCTCGGGGCTTCTGCCGGGCCACGGTGGGTTTCTTGATCGTGTGGACAGCGTGCTGTTCGTGCTCCCAGTGGCTGAATTGCTGCTGAATCTGCTGCTCATTCCGGCACCGCAGTGACACATCCCCGCGGAGTTGCGATCCTCGGGTCGACCGGCTCAGTCGGTACCACGGCCTTGCGTGTTCTGGCGCGCCAGCGCGCAGGGTTTCAGGTGCGCGCACTGACCGCCTTCAGCAATGCGCCCTTGCTTCGCGCGCAGACTGCGGAGCACAGCCCCACGTTTGTCGGTCTGGTGCAGGCCTCGGCTGCTGCGGATGCCAGCTGGTCGACGGGGGCGGAATGTCTCGTCGCGGCGGCAACGCGTGACGATGTGCAGACGGTCATCAATGCAGTCGTTGGCGCCGCCGGCATGCGTGCCACCCTGGCCGCGCTGCATGCAGGCAAGCGCGTGGCGCTCGCCAACAAGGAGACGTTGGTGATGGCTGGCGCGCTGGTGACGGCGGCCGCCCGGGAGGGCGGCGGCGAGCTGGTGCCGGTCGACAGCGAACACTCGGCGATTCTGCAGTGCATCGCCGGTCGGCCGATGGGCGAGGTGCGGCGCCTCATCATCACGGCGTCGGGCGGACCGTTCCGGACCTGGGACACCGCGCGCGTACAGGCGGCCGCAGTCGGTGACGCGCTCAAGCATCCCACCTGGTCGATGGGACGCAAGATCACCATTGACAGCGCGACGCTCGCGAACAAGGCGCTCGAAGTGATCGAGGCGCACCATCTGTTCGGAATTCCGTACGATCGCATCGACGTCGTCGTGCACCCGCAGAGTGTGGTCCACTCGTTCGTGGAGTTCGTGGACGGCAGCGTGCTGGCCCAGCTGGGTGTCCCGAGCATGGAGCTTCCGGTGCTGTACGCGCTCACGCACCCCGATCGGATTCCTGACTCGGGTGTACCAGCGTTCGATCCGGTGGCACTCTCGCCGCTGACGTACGAGCCTGTGCGACACGACGCCTTTCCTGCGCTGGGGCTCGGCATTGCGGCCGGGAAACGCGGTGGTGCGGCGCCGGCGGTCTTCAATGCGGCCAACGAGGAGGCCGTTGCCATGTTTCTGGCCGGTGCCATCTCGTTTGGTGATATTGCGCGCGCGATTGGTGGTGCACTGGATGCCGTTGGCGATCTGGCAGGTGAAACCCTCGAGGCACTCGTCGCCGCCGATGCTTCGGCGCGCGCGCACGTGCGGGAGTTTGCATGAGACTGTTACCGTTGCTCGCACCGTTGCTGGTCTTTGGTCTGGTCGTGTTCGTTCACGAGCTCGGCCATTTTCTGGCTGCGAAGGCGGTCGGGATCTATGCGCCGGTGTTTGCGCTCGGGTGGGGGCGACGGGTGTTTGGCGTGCGACGCGGTGAGACGGATTATCGGCTCGCGCTCTTTCCGATCGGTGGCTACGTCCGCATGGCGTCGCGCGAAGACGAGTCGATGGCGGTGTTCGAGGGCGGCGCCACGCGTGGTGCGCTGGAGGGGCCCGCCGACGGATCACCGAAAGGTGAACCGGGAATTCCGTGGGACGAGACGGCGATGGTGCCTTTCGGTCCGAAACCCGTGCCATCAGATCGCTGGTTCGAGTCGAAGCCACTCTGGGCCAGGCTGGTGGTCATGCTGGCTGGCGTGACGATGAACTTCCTGCTCGCGATTCTGGTCGTGGCGGGGCTTCGGCTCGCGAACGGTGCCCCGAACCCGCGGCCGGTGATCGGCACCGTGTTGCCGGCGTCGCCAGCCGCAGCAGCGGGGCTGCTGGTGGGAGACAGTATCACGGCGATCGACGGGGCGAGCATCTCGGAGTGGACCGAGTTGGTTGCCGCGGTGAGCGCCAAGGCGGCGACGCCGTTGTCATTCGAGGTGGTGCGCGGCGGCGCGACGCGATCGCTGACGATTGCCCCCGTGGCGACCGTTGATACCAACCCCACGACCGGTGCCGTGCGTTCAATCGGCCGGATTGGCGCGGCATCTTCCCGGGTGTCCGTTGGTCCGATCGCGGCGGTGGGAGACGGACTCGACTATACGTGGACGACCATCGTGTCGACGGTGCAGGTGCTGGGCGGTTTGCTCTCGGGGAACGTTTCGCCGAAGCAGCTCGGAGGGCCGATCATGATTGCGCAGGCGTCGTTCGAGACGGCCAAGGTGGGCGGCTTTGCGGGGGTGCTGATGTTGATGGCGCTGATCAGCGTCAACATTGCAGTGCTGAACCTGCTGCCAGTGCCGGTTCTGGATGGCGGGCAGGTGCTCTTGGCGCTCCTCGAGTCTGCTCGTGGCAAGCCGCTTGGCGAGCGTGCCAAGGGCGTGATCATGTATGCCGGCGTGGGGCTGGTGCTGTTGCTCCTGATCACGACGACGTTCAATGATCTGGCCCGGGTTGGGGCCCAGGTCCTCGGGCATTTCCGTGGGTAACCCGCCGCCTCGCTGAGCTGGTGTGACGTGGGCGCTTTACATCCGCGCGTAGGGTCTGTATTCTTCAGGGCTTACGATCATTCAGGATATTCGGACGCGCGGTTTCCGCGCAGACCCAGGACGCATGGCATTCGAAAAGGCTCCAGCAATTGAGAAGCACCGTCAGCACGAGACCGATACCGGCTCAACGCACGTGCAAGTCTCAATTCTTACGGAACGGATCAATTATCTCACTGGTCACTTCCGCACGCACAAGAAGGATCATCACGGTCGTCAAGGCCTCCTCAAGATGGTTGGCCGACGCCGTCGGCTCCTCGACTATCTGAAGCGGACCGATCTGGCCGGATATCGGAAGATCATCGCAGACCTTGGCCTCCGGTATTAATCCGGGCCTCAATGGCAATCGCGCGGGCGTCATCGGACGTCCCGCGCGTTTTGCGTTTCCCGCAGCCGATTCCCACACGTGATGCAACGCATTGAAAAGATGTTCGCCGGCCGCAAGCTCGTCATCGAGACGGGCCGCATGGCGAAGCAGGCCGCTGGGTCTGCACTGGTCACCTACGGCGAAACGATGGTGCTGGCCGCCGTCACCGTGAGCGACAACAAGAGCTCCTTGCCGTTCTTCCCCTTGACGGTCGAGTACAAGGAGAAGACGTACGCAGCCGGCAAGATTCCCGGCGGTTACATCAAGCGCGAAGGCCGCCCGTCCGACAACGAAATCCTGACCTGCCGTATCGTCGATCGCTCGATTCGACCGCTCTTTCCGGAAGGGTTCCAGAACGAAGTGCAGGTCGTGATCTACGTCATCTCGGCCGACCAGGAAAACAAGCCGGACACGCTGGCACTGCTTGCCACCAGCTATGCGCTGGCTGCGTCGCAGGCGCCGTGGAACAAGCCGATCGCCGGCGTGCGCGTTGGTCGGATCCAGGAGAAGTGGGTGCTCAACCCGACATTCCAGCAGCTCGAGTACAGCGATATCGACATGATGGTCGCCGGCTCGGCCGATTCGATCATGATGGTCGAGGGTGGAGCACTGGAAGTGAGCGAGGATGACGTTGTCGAGGCCATCACCGTCGCGCACAAGGGCATCAAGGAACTCATCGTGATGCAGGAAGAGCTGCTCGCGAAGTCGGACAAGAAGGAGCAGATGGCGTGGGCCAGGCACGAGCCGGCGGCGGAGCTCGTCAAGCGTGTCGGTGATCTGGCGTCGGAGAAGATTGCCAAGGCGCTGAATCAGGCTGACAAGGCGAGTCGTGTGCGCGCGATCGAGATGGTCAAGCGCGAAGTCGCCGCGCAGATCGTCGCCGAGACGCCGGACATGGGCAAGGACGCCGGCAGCATTCTCGACGGCATGGAGTACGACGCGCTGCGCGCACAGGTGCTCGACACCAAAAAGCGCGTGGACGGTCGTGCGGTGAATGAAGTGCGCCAGATCAGCATCGAGACCGGCCTGTTGCCACGTGTCCACGGCTCGTCGCTCTTCACGCGTGGTCAGACCCAGGCACTGGTTGCCGTGACGCTCGGCACCGCAAGCGACGTGCAGCGCCTCGACTCGATCGATGAAGCGCAGGAACAGACGAAGTCGTTCATGCTGCACTACAACTTCCCGCCGTTCAGCACCGGCGAAGCGAAGCCCATGCGCGGCACGAGCCGTCGCGAAATCGGTCACGGGAATCTGGCTGAGCGCGCGATTCAGGCCGTTCTGCCGCCGTTCGAGGAGTTCCCGTACACCGTTCGCATCGTCGGTTTGCGGCGCCTCGCTGTCGCTGATGGATGCCGGCGTGCCGATCAAGGCGGCCGTGGCGGGCGTGGCGATGGGCCTCATCAAGGAAGGGAAAAAGTACGCCATCCTGACCGACATCCTCGGCACCGAAGACCACCTCGGCGACATGGACTTCAAGGTGGCTGGCACGGAGCACGGTATCACGTCGATCCAGATGGACATCAAGATCGACGGCCTTGATCTGAAGATCATGACCGAGGCGCTGGCGCAGGCCAAGGAAGGTCGCCTGCACATTCTGGGCGAGATGGCGAAGGCGATGTCGGCCCCGAACGCCGATCTGTCGCAGTATGCGCCGCGTATCGTGACGATCATGATCAGCCCCGAGAAGATCGGTGAACTGATCGGCCCGAAGGGCAAGACGATCCGCGGCATTCAGGACGAGACGGGAGCCGAGCTGGCGGTTGATGATTCCGGCATGGTCACGATCGCTGCGGTCGGTGCCGAGGCGATGGAGCGCGCCAAGCAGATGGTGAAGGCCATCACGGCGGAGCCCGTGGTCGGCGACACCTACGAAGGCACGGTGAAGAGCATCACGGCGTTCGGTGCCTTCGTTGAAATCATGCCAGGCACGGAAGCGCTGTTGCACGTCTCCGAGATCAAGTGGGAGCGAGTCGACAAGACGGAGGATGTGCTGAAGAAGGGCGAGCGTGTCACGGTCAAGCTGGTCGATCGCGACGAGCGTGGCCGTCTGCGCCTGTCCATGAAGGCACTGCTGCCGAAGCCGGAGGGATACGTGGAGCGTGAGCCCTCAGCTCCGCGCGAGTCGTCTGGTGGTGAGGATCGCGGCGATCGTGGTGGTTCCCGCGGCGGCCCGCGCCGTCGGTAATGATCGCCCTTGCGACGCCGCCTGAGACGGGCGTCTCGCGCACGGTGCTGCCGAATGGCCTGACCGTGCTCTCGGAATTCGTTCCGGGAGTGCGGTCTGTTGCCATCGGGGCCTGGGTGCGCTCCGGTTCGATGCACGAGCGCGCGGATCAGATGGGGATGGCGCATCTGCTTGAACACATGGTCTTCAAGGGCACCGAGAAGTACAGCGCCAAGGCACTCGCGCTGTCGCTCGAAGTGCTGGGTGGATCGCTCGACGCCTACACCACACGCGAGCACACTTCGTTTCAGGCCCGAGTGCTGGACGAGCACACCAGCGAAGCCGCCGATGTGCTCTTCGAACTCTGTTTCCGGCCACTGCTGCGTGAGGAGGACCTTCGCCTCGAGCGGAAGGTGATCCTCGAAGAGATCGCCATGGTCGATGACACCCCGGACGATGTGGTGTTCGAACTGCACGGCGATCGCATGTACCCCGGACATCCCTACGGACACGCGATCCTCGGTACGCCTGCAACCGTCAGGCGGCTGTCGGTCGCGTCACTGCGCGAATGGCATGAACGTGTGTACCACCCGCCGCAGATCGTGCTGGCCGCCGCCGGGAACGTCACGCACGAGCACCTGCTCGAAGTGCTCGAGCGCACCGGCTGGGTGGCGCAGCCGAGCGGCATCGCGGATTGGCTTCCCGCGCCGGACGCGCCGGCCGTCGTCGCACGTGGGTACTCCCACGTGAAGCGGAAGGACATCGCGCAGACGCACATCGTGATGGCGTGCGAGGCGCCGAAGCATTCGTCGGCCGAGCGAAACGCACTGGCCGTGGCTTCTGCGCTCCTCGGCGGCGGCATGAGTTCACGGCTCTTTCAGGAAGTACGCGAGGAACTCGGTTTGGCGTACAGCGTGTATTCGTTCTACAACACGTTTCATGACAACGGGCAGCACGGCGTGTATCTCGCGACGGCGCCGGAGCAGGCGCGTGACGCGTACGATGTGGTTTGTCGGTCGATGGCCAGCGTGGCAGCCGGCGCGATGTCGGATGACGAGATTGCGACTGGCGTCAGTCAGTTGAAGGGGCAGCTGGTGCTGTCGCTGGAGGGGGTGTCGTCGCGATTGTACCGCGCGGCGGAAGTTGCGCTATACGATGAGCCGTACCGTCCGATTGACGCGTTGCTGGCTGAGTTGGATGCCGTGACGCCGGCGCAGGTTCGTGCCGCCTGTGCCGCTTATCTCGACCCGGCGCAATGCAGTGTGCTCAGTCTCGGGCCGGCAGCAGCTGCGTAAGCGCACCGGTCGATTCCATCACCGTCATCCAACGAGCCATGAAAATCGGCGTTCCGAAAGAGATCAAGACCAACGAGAACCGGGTGGCGCTCGTCCCGGCAGGTGCAGAGGCGCTGGTCGCGGCCGGTCATGTGGTGCACGTCGAGACCGGTGCTGGCATCGGCAGTGGATTCGCGGATAGCGACTACTCCGACGTGGGCGCGACCATCATGCCCGACGCCGCCTCCACCTGGGCGAGCGCCGAGCTGCTGTTGAAGGTGAAGGAGCCGATCGTGACGGAGTGGCCGCATCTCCGTGCGGACCTGACGCTGTTCACCTATCTCCACTTCGCCGCCGACGAAGCGCTCACCCGGGCCCACCTCGCCAGCGGCGCCACCTGCATCGCCTACGAAACCGTGGAGTTGCCGTCCCGGGAACTGCCGTTGCTGACCCCGATGTCCGAAGTGGCGGGGCGGATGGCCGTGCAGGAGGGCGCCAAGTATCTGGAGAAGCTCTATGGCGGGCGCGGCGTGTTGTTGGGTGGGGTGCCCGGTGTGCCGGCGGCCAAGGTCGTGATTCTCGGCGGTGGCGTGGTGGGGTCGAACGCGGCGAAGATCGCCGCCGGCATGGGAGCGAAGGTCACGATTCTGGACCTGTCGCTCGAGCGACTCCGCTACCTGAGCGATGTGATGCCGGCCAATGTCTCGCTGATTCATTCGAACCGCCACAACATCCTCGATCAGATTTCGACGGCGGACCTCGTGATCGGTGGCGTGCTGATTCCCGGTGCCAAGGCACCGAAGCTGATTCGGAGGGAGGATCTCAAGCGGATGCGTCCAGGATCGGTGATCGTCGATGTGGCAGTGGACCAGGGGGGCTGCGTGGAGACGATTCACGCGACCACCCACGAGAATCCTACGTACACGGTGGACGGCGTGATTCACTACGCGGTGGCCAACATGCCTGGCGGCGTGCCGCGGACGTCGACGCTGGCGCTCACGAATGCGACCTTCCCGTACGTGATGCTGCTGGCCAACAACGGTTGGCGGAAGGCGCTGGCGGCCAATGGGGCCCTGCTGAAGGGACTGAACATGACCGCGGGCCAGACGACGTATCGCGCGGTTGCCGAGTCGTTCGGACTCCCGTTCAGCGAGCCGGCCCAGTTCGTGGGCTGACAGGCCACAGCTCGGGCGGCCGATACTCGGAGGCGGCGGTACCGCAGTTACGGTATCGTCGCGTGCGTCGTTACAGGGTGTGCGGTCGCGTGAACGGATGGCTCCACGGATCCCTGCACCGGCTCTGGCACATCGTGGTATGTTGTTGTACGACAAGCCGTTGGTTCTTCCACGTCGCCTGTTTCCGCCCGCCGTCCGGGCCCTTTCCGCTCCGACAGATGCCGTTTCGCTGGCCCTTCAAGCCGGGATCACTGTTCCCGGCCAACGCGATCGCCGTAGACCTCGGAACCGCGAACACTCTCATCTATGTGAAGGGTGAGGGGATCGTGTTGAACGAGCCCTCCGTGGTCGCCATCGACCGCGACACGAAAAAGATCAAGGGCGTCGGGCTCGAGGCGAAGCGAATGCTTGGCCGCACACCGGACGGCGTGATCGCGGTGCGGCCGCTCAAGGACGGCGTGATCGCCGACTTCGATGTGACGGAGAAGATGCTGCGCTACTTTCTCACGCTCATCATCGAGAACCATGTGTTCAAGGTGAAGCCGCGTGTAATTGTCTGTGTGCCAAGCGGAATCACTGAAGTGGAGAAGCGCGCAGTGCGTGACAGCGCGCTCGGTGCCGGCGCGAAGGAAGTCTTCATGGTTGCCGAACCGATGGCGGCAGCGATCGGCGTCGGTCTGCCGGTCGAGACGCCGACCGGCAACATGGTGATCGACATTGGCGGCGGCACGACCGAGA
>CAYMQV010000005.1:6377-32416 GCA_964392395.1 uncultured Gemmatimonadaceae bacterium | reverse complement strand
TCATTGCGCTGAGCGGCATCGTGAGCGATACGTCGATCCGAACCGGCGGTGACGAACTCGATACGTCGATCGTGCAGTTCATGCGGAAGAACTACAATCTGCTGATCGGTGAACCGACGGCCGAACAGATCAAGATCCAGATTGGCAGTGCCTATCCGGTTGGCGAAGAGCGCGACATGGAAGTGAAGGGACGTGACCTCGTGAGCGGCATTCCGAAGACGGTGCGCGTGCATTCGTCTGAAATTCGCGAGGCGATTCAGGAGCCGATTCAGCAGATCGTCGATGCCGTGCGGCGTGCGCTCGAGATCACGCCGCCAGAGCTTGCGAGCGACATCGTTGATCGTGGCATCGTGATGACCGGCGGTGGCGCACTCATCCGCGGACTTGACCTGCTGCTCAGCCAGGAAACGAACCTGCCGATTCATGTGGACGAGGACCCGCTGACCTGTGTGGTCCGCGGCTGCGGCCGTATTCTGGATGACGAAGAGAAGTATCGCTCTGTCCTGAGCTCCTGAGGTAAGCATGGCGCGCACGTCTCGCACGGGAACGCGCACGGACCTGGCGCTGCTCGGCGCGGCGCTCGCGGTGGCGCTGGCATCATTGATCCTGCCGACGGCGGTTCGCGGAAAGGTGCAGGGATCACTTCGCTCGACGATTGCGGCACCGTTGGTGTCAGCGCAGGCCTGGGCCGAACGAGGCCGTTCCGCGATCGGTGATCATGGCCGTCTTGTGAATCGCGTGGACAGTCTCGCCATGGGCGTCCAGTCGACCGCGCCGCTGAGGGCCGAAAATGAAAGATTGCGCAGCCTGCTCGGTCTTGGGCAGCGCCTGCAGTGGGGTTTCGTGGCGACCGAAGTCATGCATCCGCCGCGGGGGGGGGACGAGCACATGGTGTTGCTTGCCGCTGGCAGCGCAGCCGGTGTGCGGCCCTTCGATCCATTGGTGGTGCCGGAAGGACTGATCGGCATGGTCTCCGCGGTCGATGCCAGCTCGAGCACGGCGATTCTCTGGACGCACCCGGACTTTCGCGCGAGTGCAACGACGACGGACGGTGTAGCGTTCGGGATCGTCGCCGCACACCTCGGCTCAGGGGCGGACCGTTATCTGCTCGAGATGCGCGGCGTACCGTTTCGCAGTGAACTGAAGCCGGGGACCATGATCGTCAGCTCGGGCCTCGGCAACGTCTTCCCGCGAGGTATTCCGATCGGTGTCGTATTGCGAGAGACCAAGACGATCGAAGGATGGGCGCGCACGTACCTGATCCGACCGATTGTCTCGCCGGACGCATCGACGGCGGCGATGGTGCTGCTTGCGGCCCGTGGCGCAGCGGGCGTGACCGGAGCGTGGAGCAGTGCGGCGGCTTCCGAGGGAACGCAGAAAGCCATCGCCGCTGCGGGCGATTCGATTCTCAGCGATTCCGTGCTGAAAGTGCAGCAGAAACTCGCCCTGCTCGATTCCTTGCGCCGTGCCGCGATCTACCGCGGCGACAGCGGAATTCGCGTGGAATCGGATTCCGCCGCGACGCGTCCAGCGTCGCCGGTGTCGCCTGCACCCGTTACCGCGCCCGTGACGTCGTCGCCTGTTCCGTTGCCGTCAGCGGTACGCGCGCCGCCAATCCCTTCCGCCGTCGTACCGGCCGTGCGTACACCGGCAGCGGGGGGCAACCTGTCAACGCCCTCGGCGGCCCCTGCGGTGGTTCGTCCGCCCGCTGTGGCACCGGCAGCCGCTGGAGCGCAGATGCCGCTGGTAACAGCGCCGCCCCCCATGGTACGCGCGCTACCCGGCACGGCACCGAAGCCGGTGACCACACCCCGGTCGCCGGTACCTGCCGCGACAGTGGCTCCGGCAGTTGCGCGGAGCATTCCTCGTCCTGCAGGTCCGTCGTCGCCGCCAGTTCGCACGACACCAGCGGTCCAACGTGATTCTGCCGCGGCGCGAATCCGATCGCGCCCTCGGAAGGACTCCGCCGCGGCCGGGAACAAGCGCGATACGACCAAGGCCCCGGAGAATCCGTTCCGGTTGCCGCCTGCGGGAGAGCATGAGTGAGCGGCGTGTACGACTGGATTCGCCTGATGGTCGCAGTATCAATTCTCGTGGTGGCGCACTTCATCCTGCGTCCGTTGCTCGGTGATCGGATCGAGATCGATTTCCTGGTGCTGGCACTTCTGTTGTTGTCGATCCGTGTCCGCCCGGGTGTGGGAGCGTTGCTCGGACTGCTGATGGGTGCAGCGTCCGATGCCGCGGCGCCTGCCGGATTCGGCAGTGGCATGCTCGCGTTGACGCTGGTGGGGTACGTCACGAGCTGGCTGAAGGCCGCCTTCTTTGCTGCGAACGCCATTCTGGACGGCATAGTCATCTTTGCCAGTGCGTGGGGGGTCATCCTGTTGCGACTCTTCCTTTCCGGTCGTGGATTCGAGGCGGGCGGTGCCGTATCAGCGCTGGTATGGGCACCGCTGTCCGCTGGTGCAACGGCGATCACAGGTGCGGTTCTCTTCGCCGTGCTTCGTCCATTGCTGAAGCCGGCGGCGGCGTGAGCTACCATCCGAACGATGTCTCACGACGTGCCACGGTGGCGCGCGTGCTGCTGGGGGTTGGTTTTCTCGCGCTCACCTCCGCATTCTTTCGTGCGCAGGTGATGCGCAACAAGGAATACCTGGCGCAGGCCGAGCAGAATCGTTTTCGTGAAGTGCCGCTGGCTGCACCGCGCGGCATCATTTACGATCGCAACGGTCGCATCATCGCGGAGAATCTGCCGGGGTATGCCGTGTCGCTGCTGAGCCCGAGCGCTGATTCGCTCCGCAGTGCGATGCGTCGATTGTCGAACATCATTCCGATCACGGACGACCAGGTGGAGGCGGCGGTGCGCCGCTGGCGGAAGAACCCGACGCGACCGGCCGTGATTCTTCCCGACGCACCCTTCGATGTCGTCGCCGTCCTGGAAGAGCGCCGGGTCGAGAATCCGAGCTTGATCATTCAGAGCACACCGAAGCGCTATTACCCGGATGGGCCGGCCGTCGCATCGTTCGTTGGCTACACGGGAGAAGTGACCGAGCGCGAGCTGGCTGACACGACGCATTCCGACTACAAGCCGGGCCAGCAGATTGGCAAGGGCGGGCTCGAGCGTTCGTACGAGAAGGAGCTGCGCGGAAGGGAAGGTGTGCGCTACGTGGAAGTCGATGCGCGAGGCCGAGTGGTGCGCGACGCCGGCGCGCGCGCCGAGCAGGCCCCGGTGGCGGCCGAGCCGCTGAAGACCAACATCGACATGGATCTGCAGCTGTATGTGATGTCGCTGCTAGGTGATTCGCTGCGCGCCGGTGTGGTCGCGATTGATCCGAACGACGGCGCGGTGCTCGCGTTGCACAGCGCGCCGACGTTTGACCCGAATCGATTTGTGGGCGGCATTCCGGCGGACTACTGGCGCGAGCTGAACAGCGATCCACGTCGTCCGCTTTACAACAAGGTGATCCAGGGACGATATCCGCCTGCCTCGACCTGGAAGCTGGCGACGTCGGCGATGGCAATGGAGGCCGGACTCGTCCAGCTTGACGATCACATGCCAGTGCCGTGTACCGGCGGCTATCGGTACGGTCGCTACTTCAAGTGCTGGAACAAGAAGGGGCACGGCGACATCAATCTGCGCCAGGCGATTGAGCAGAGTTGCGATGTGTACTTCTACCAGGTGGGCCTGAAGCTGGGCCTGTCGCGCATGGTGGCGGGCGGCCTGAAGTTGAAGATGCGTGAGCGTTCCGGCGTCGACCTGCCAAACGAGACGCAACCGCAGTTTCCGCCGGATGCGCAGAATTACTTCAATGAACGATACGGCGCACGCGGGTGGGTACCGGGATCGGTGTCGCTCAACCTTTCGATCGGTCAGGGTGAAAACGCACAGACGCTGATCAACATGGCGCGCTTCTACACCGCGTTGGCCACGGACGGCAGGGCGGCGAGACCGGAGATTGTCTCGCGGAAGCCTGAGCGCGTGCAGATCATGAACCTGACGGAGGCCCAGATGGTCGGCTTGCGTCTGGCGATGGCTGGTGTGGTCAGCAGTCGTGGGACAGCGAACAGCGCACGTGTTGAAGGGATCACGGTGGCGGGAAAGACCGGGACGGCGCAGAATCCACCGAACCCCGACCATGCCTGGTTCATGGGGTTTGCACCGGCTGAAAAGCCAAGAATCGTCGTTGGGGTGTTCGTGGAATACGGTGAACACGGTTATGTCGCCGCGCGCATCGCCACCAAGGTGATGGCGCGATACCTGAAGGCCACGACTGCACCGCTGGTGACGACCGAATGACCCGCCGTATTCCCGATATCCCACTGGTCCTGATTGCGTTCGCGCTGAGTGTCTTTGGCATTTCCATGGTCTACTCGGCGGGCCAGACGGACACGATGACGTTCATTGCGAATCTCTGGAAGACGCAGAGTGTCTGGTTCGTGGTGGCGATGTGTGCGGCGTTCGCGGCCAGCCGGGCCTCGGTCAGATTTCTGGATTGGGTCACACCGTTTGCGTATGTGCTGACGCTGGTGATGCTGCTGCTGACGCTTGCAATCGGGGGCGGCGCCGGAACGGCGGCCAGCTCGAAGAGTTGGCTGATGATCGCCGGCGTGCGCATTGGACAGCCCGCTGAACTGGCGAAGCTGACGGTCGTGCTGATGCTGGCGCGGGTGCTCGCCAATCGGCGCGAACCACCGGAGTCGTTGCTGGAGTTGTGGCATCCGGCGTTGGTGGTGGGCATCCCGTGGGTGCTCATCATGCTGCAGCCGGATCTTGGCACCGGCATCGTGTTCATCGGCATCTTCTTCGCAATGCTGTTCTGGTCCGGCGTGAACGGTCGATTGCTGCTGTTGATCGCGAGTCCTGCGATCAGCCTGGTGCTGGCATTCAGCACGCGACTCTGGGGCGCGTGGTTTCTGGCATTGTTGCTGCTGGTCTGGTTCTATCGACCATACCTGCTGGAAGGGATCGTGCTCGTCTGCATCAATGTCGTGACGGGCGTCGTGGCGCCGATCTTGTGGGAAAAGCTCGCCCCGTATCAGCAGAAACGCCTGCTGGTCTTCCTTGATCCGAGCATCGACGCGAAGGCGTCGGGATACCACGTGATCCAGTCGCAGGTCGCGATCGGATCGGGGGGGTGGTTCGGCAAAGGTTTCACGCTTGGCACGCAGAAGCGCCTGAATTTCGTCCCTGAGCAGCAGACGGACTTCATCTTTGCCGTGGTTGGCGAGGAACTCGGATTCATCGGGGTGACCCTCGCATTGACCCTCTTCCTTGCCCTGTTCATGAGGGCGATCCGAATTTCGAGTCGGGCCAATGACCCCTACGCCAGCCTGATCGCGTTCGGCCTCTTGGCAAGCTGGCTGGTCCATGTGATCGAAAACGTGGGGATGACGCTGAACCTGATGCCGATCACCGGGATTCCGCTGCCGTTCTTCAGCTATGGAGGCAGTTTCATGCTGGCGTCCTGGTTGTCGGTCGGGGTGCTGATGCGGATCTCACAGGAAGGTCGGGGCCGCGGCGATCTGGCCGCGATCTGACCACCGCCAGGGTGGGGTGTGGCAACCCGAAGCATTGCCCGGCTCCCCCTGAATAGCGAGATTGTCGAATGGCATGGTTCCGCAAGGAAAAGAAGCCCCGGCAGCCCCGGCGCGAGAAGCTCGAGATTCCGCGTGACACGTGGGTCAAGTGTGAGGCGTGCGGCCACACTGACATTCGCGACAATTTCGAGCGGAATCTCAACGTCTGCCCGAACTGCGACTACCACCGTCGCATCCGGGCGGGCGATTATCTGTCGATCCTCCTCGACGAGGAGACCATCGATGAGACCGAGACTGATTTGCGATCGACAGATCCGCTCAGCTTCCCCGACTATCCGGCCCGGCTGAAGAAGTCGATCGCGAACGCCGGTGATCAGGACGCGGTCATCACCGCGACCGGACGCATCGCGGGCATGCCGCTGAACGTTGGGGCGATGGATTTCGCGTTCATGGGTGGTTCAATGGGGTCGGTCGTCGGCGAGAAGTTGTCCCGCCTCGGGCAGCATTCGCTGGAGAAGAAGGTCCCATTGGTGATCGTCTCAGCGTCGGGCGGGGCACGCATGCAGGAAGGAGTGCTCTCGCTGATGCAGATGGCGAAAGTGTCGGCCATGTTGTCGATGCTCTCAGAGCGTCGGATTCCCTATGTCTCGATTCTCACGAATCCGACGACCGGCGGGGTGAGCGCGAGCTTTGCCATGTTGGGCGACGCGATCATCGCCGAACCAGGCGCCGTGATCGGCTTCGCCGGCCCTCGGGTGATCAAGCAGACCATCGGGCAGGAGCTCCCGGATGGATTCCAGACCGCCGAGTTCCTGATGGAGCACGGGATGCTCGATGCCGTCGTGCACCGTCATGAGTTGAAGGCGACGGTCGGGCGCCTGTTGCGGCACATGACCGGCAAGCCTGCCGCTTCAGGCTGGTCGGCGGCCTGAGCGGGATCACGGATGGCTTCGCGGCGTCTTCGGACTACCGCGCGGCCATCGCGGCTCTCGCCGCACGCACGACGCACGGCGTCCGCCTTGGTCTCGATCGTACCCGCGCGTTGCTCGAGCGGTGCGGCAACCCGCATGAGAGCCTGAAGGCCTTCCACGTTGCCGGTACCAACGGCAAGGGCAGCACCTGCGCCACGCTCGACGCGGTGCTTCAGCAGATGGGATTCACGGTTGGCCGGTACTCGTCGCCCCATCTGATCGACTTTCGGGAACGTGTCCTGGTCAACGGTGTCGCGGTGGAAGAAGCGCGCGTGATGTCGTGGCTCACGGCGCACCAATCGGACATCGATCAACTCGGCGCGACGTTCTTTGAGGCTACCACGGCGATGGCCTTCGATCTGCTGGCCTCGGCCGGTGTGGATGTCGCCGTGATCGAGGTCGGCTTGGGCGGGCGACTCGATTCGACGAATGTCCTGATGCCCCTGGTGGCGGCGGCGACAGCGATCGGGCCCGACCACCGTGAGTTCCTCGGCAATACGGTGGCGGAGATTGCCGTGGAGAAGGCAGGGATCTTCAAGCGCGGTGTACCGGCGGTCATCGGCGAACGGGATCCCGATCTGGTGGTGACATTGAGCGACGCCGCGGTGCGTGCCGGGGCGTCAGAAATCGTTCTTGCGGCCGATCTGCTTCCGGTGCGGCAGGTGTGGCTGTCAGAGACGGGTACAGCCATTGAATTCGGCGATGGAGCAGCGCACCTCTCATTGACGAGTTCGCTTATGGGGGTGCACCAGGCGCAGAATGTCGCGACGGCGGTCTCCGCGCTTCGTGCCGCGGGAGGGGCATGGATTCCCTCCGCTGAGGCGTTACAGAGGGGAGTTCGCGCTACCCGCCTGGCCGGTCGCTTTCAGCGGGTAGGGCGCTGGCTCTTCGATGTGGCACACAATCCCGATGGCATGCAGACGGTTGCGCAATCACTCCGCGCGGTCACGCTGCCTCGTCCGCTCGCGGCCGTGCTCTGCGTGCTCTCGGACAAGGATTGGCGTGCGATGATCGATATGCTGCTGCCGGTCGTTGACGCATTGTGGTTGACCGAGGCACCCACCGCACCGGCCAACCGGCGCTGGCCGGTGCACGAGGCCGCAGCGTACGCCCTACAGCGCGCCGGCGCCACGTGCGGTGTGGAGTTCGAGCCGGATTTTCATACCGCGCTGGGGCGCGCTCACGCTGGCGCCTCGACGGTGCTCGTGACGGGTTCTTTTCACACGGTCGGCGACGCGATGCAACGGTTGCAGATCGATCCCCTCGCCGGGTAAGCTTGGCGAATGGCTTCGATTCGACCCCTGAACGGTTTCCGCGACTTCTATCCGTCGTCGTTCGCTGAGCGTGCCCACATTTTCGCGATCTGGCGCCGGGTGGCGGCACGGTACGGGTTCGTGGAGTACGATGGGCCGCCGCTCGAGCCCCTCGAACTCTACACGAAGAAAAGTGGCGCGGAAATTGTCGATCAGTTGTACAACTTCGTGGACAAAGGTGGTCGCGAAGTCGCGCTGCGGCCGGAGATGACACCAACGGTCGCGCGGATGGTGGCGGCGCAGGCGAACGCCCTGCGCAAGCCTGTGCGATGGTTCTCGATCCCCCAGCTCTTTCGCTACGAGCGTCCAGGCCGCGGTCGCCTGCGCGAGCACTTTCAGCTGAATGCCGACATCTTCGGTGACGGCGGCGACGCGACCGACGCCGAGCTGCTGGCGCTGGTGATCGACATGCTGCGAGAGTTCGGTCTGACCAGCGACGATGTTCGCGTGCGCCTCTCGGATCGTCGGCTGCTCGACGCGCTGCTGCGGGCGATGGGCCATCCGGATGCGCGTATTCCCGATATCTATGGTGTGCTGGACAAGTACGATCGCCAGCCGCGTGAACTCTCCGAGGAGAAGTTGCTTGGCGCGGGGTGCACCGAGGCACAGGTCGTTGCGCTGTTTGCCCTGATCGAGACGACGAATACGGAAGGCATCGCGGCGCTCGTGCCGATGATGCAGGATGACGTTGGTGCTGCACGTCTGCGTGCGACGACGGAAACGATCGCGATGGTGGAGGCGCTGATCGGCACATCGGCAGCGCCGTGGATCCACGTGGATCTGACGATCGTGCGCGGGCTCGCCTATTACACCGGTATGGTCTTCGAGGTCTTTGACGCCAAGGGCGAGCTGCGTGCCGTGTGTGGCGGTGGGCGCTACGACGGCCTGCTCAGCGCGCTCGGGGGCGTCGACATGCCGGCAGCGGGCTTTGGCTGGGGCGACGTGGTCCTCGGTGAGTTGTTGCGCGATCGAGGATTGCTGCCCTCAGCGCCGGCGTCGCTCGAGTATTGGATCGCCGGTGGCGAGGACGTGGACGCCGCGACGCTGCGGAGTGTGGCTGGCACGCTGCGTCGTGCCGGTCGGCGGGTGGAGTACGCGCTGCGCTCACAGCAGATTGGAAAGCAGCTCAAGGCCGCCGTCAGCGCTGGCGCTGCGTTCGCGGTGATTCTGCGCGGCGACGCCCCGGACATTGCGACGCTGCGCGACTTGACGAGCGGAACGGAAACCGCGGTGATTCTGGCGACGTGGCTCGCCGATCAGCGGTGAGATGCCAGGATTCCCCACAGCCGGTGCACACCTGCACTGACGGAGCAGCATGAGCGACGACAAGAAGCTTCCGACCCGCGCCGAGGATTTCAGCGCGTGGTACAACGAACTGGTGCTGAAGGCCGAACTGGCGGACTACTCGCCGGTGCGTGGCTGCATGGTGATTCGTCCCGACGGCTACGGCATCTGGGAACGGATGCAACTCGCGCTCGATCAGATGTTCAAGGCCACCGGCCATCGGAACGCATACTTCCCACTCTTCATTCCTGAGAGCTTCCTCAGGAAGGAAGCCAGCCACGTCGAAGGCTTTGCGCCGGAACTGGCGGTCGTCACACACGGCGGCGGCTCGAAGCTCGAGGAACCACTGGTGGTGCGTCCGACGTCCGAGACGATCATCTATCACATGTTCGCGAAGTGGTTGCAGAGCTATCGGGATCTGCCGTTTCTCTACAACCAGTGGGCGAACGTCGTTCGCTGGGAAATGCGGACGCGACTGTTCCTGCGCACGACGGAGTTCCTCTGGCAGGAAGGCCACACGGCGCATGCGACCCATGACGAAGCGGAGATCGAGACGCGCCAGATGCTGGGCGTCTATCGCACGTTCATGGAGGAGTGGATGGCGATGCCGGTCATCACCGGGCTCAAGACCGACAGCGAACGATTTGCCGGTGCGCTGCGCACGTACTCATGCGAAGCGATGATGCAGGACAATCGGGCGCTGCAGGCGGGAACGTCCCACAACCTGGGCCAGAATTTCTCCAGGGCGTTCGACCTGACGTTTCAGACCGAAGCCGGCGGGATCGAGCACGCCTGGAACACGAGCTGGGGTGTCAGCACGCGCATGATCGGCGGACTGGTGATGACACATGGCGACGACAACGGGTTGCAGATACCACCACGGCTGGCACCGATCGAGGTCGTGATCGTACCGATCTGGAAGACGGACGAGGAGCGATCGATGGTCTTCGAGATGGCCCACAAGGTGAAGGCCGAAATCAGCGGGCGCGAGCGCGGACTGGTCGGTCGGGTGACGGCCCACGTCGACGACCGGGTCGGGATCAAGCCGGGCGCGAAGTACTACCATTGGGAATTGCGCGGCATTCCGCTCCGGATGGAGATCGGGCCGCGCGATGTTGCCGCCAATCAGTGCGTGCTGGTGCGGCGCGACGTCAAGGGGAAGCATCCGGTGTCGCTCGACGGTGTCCTCGCGACGATTCATCAGATGCTGGATACGATGCAGGCCGACATGTTCGCGGCGGCCATCGCCCGTCGCGAGGCGAACTCGCATCGCGGGGAGATCTCCTACGACCGGTTCAAGGAGATCATCGAAGGCCCGGGTGGATTCGTGTATGCCGGGTGGAACGGTGATCCGGCCGTCGAGGCACAGGTCAAGGAAGAGACGAAGGCGACCATTCGCTGCATTCCCGATCCCGAGTTCCGTTCGCCCGTCGCTCCGACGAAGTGCATGGTGACGGGAGATCCAGCGAAGTACGAGGTGATATGGGCGAAGGCGTACTGACCTCGGGGCTTCGGCGGCGAGCCGGCGAGCTGGTGTGCGATGAGATACCGCTGACGACGATTGCCGATGTCGTCGGCACGCCGACCTACGTCTACTCGGCCGCTTCAGTGCGAGCGGCATATGCACGCCTGGCAGCGGCGCTCGAGGGAACGCCGACGCATATCCACTTTGCGATGAAGGCGAACTCGAATCTCGCGCTGCTGCAGGTCGTGCGCGAGTGCGGTGCCGGCGTCGATGTCGTTTCGGCCGGCGAACTGCATCGCGCGCGGCTGGCGGGTTTTCCGGGAGCGCAGATCGTCTTCGCCGGTGTCGGCAAGACGCGCCTCGACCTCGAATACGCGCTGGATGCGGACGTTCAGTGTGTCAACGTCGAGAGTGAAGAAGAACTCGAGCTGTTGTCGGAGGTGGCGTCGGCCCGCGGGGCCGTGGCTCCGGTTTCGCTGCGCATCAACCCAGGTGTCCTGAATGTCACCGCGGGGCACGCCTACATCGCGACCGGTGAGGAAGGCTCGAAGTTCGGAATTCCGATCGGGCGTGGGCTGGCCGCGGCGCAGCGGGCAGCGTCACTGCCCGGAATCGCGCTGGTCGGCCTCGACATGCACATCGGCTCGCAGATCGCCGAGGTCGCCGCATTCGCCGATGCGCAACAGCGTCTGCGCGGCCTGCTGAATGCGGTGCGAGATTCCGGCATCGATACCGTTCGCATCATCGATGTCGGCGGCGGTTTTCCGGTGGCGTACAGCGACTTCGAACCGGTGGCAGACCTCGAGGGTTTCGCCCGTGTCCTGCGCGATACGTTCGGAGATGCCGGTGTCGAGCTGATCGTCGAACCCGGTCGCTTTCTGGTTGCCGAGGCCGGCGTGCTGCTGACACGGGTGCTGTATCGCAAGGCGAGCGGATCGAAGCACTTCATGATCGTCGATGCGGGTATGAACGATCTGTTGCGCCCCTCGCACTACGAAGCGCACCACGAGATCGAGGCGGTACTGCCGACGATGGCGCCGCTTCAGACGGTCGACGTCGTCGGCCCGGTCTGCGAGACAGGTGACTTCCTGGCGCTCGATCGCGCGATGCCGGATGTTGGCACTGGCACGCTGCTCGCCGTCCGGAACGCCGGCGCCTATGGCTATGTCATGAGCTCGACCTACAATTCCCGGCCGCGTGCGGCCGAAGTACTGGTGGATGGCGATCGATGGGGCGTCGTGACGGTTCGCGAGACGTTCGATGATCTCGTGCGCAACGAGCACCTCAACCCCGACTGGAGATCCACCTGATGCGCATTGGCCTGCTCGCAGATACTCACGACCGCGTCGATGCGGTGGCCGAACTGGCGAAGCGCATGGCTGCCGGTGGCGTGGGTTACGTGATTCATGCTGGCGACTTTTGTGCGCCATTCAGCCTCAAGCCCATTCAGGATCTGCAACTGGCGTTGAATGGCGTCTTCGGCCGCAACGACGGCGATCATGAGGCGCTGCGGGCGATGGCGATGTCGGGACTGGGGTCGGAGCTGTTCGAGTCACCGCACAGCTTCGACCTGATGGGCAAGAGCATTCTGGTGGTGCATGACATCAACGAGGCCGCCCCACGCTCGCTCGAGGCGCACGACATCGTGGTGCACGGGTTCACCCACCGCGAGGAGATGAAGACGCGTGGAAAGACGCTGCTGGTGAATCCAGGCGAGGGCTGCGGCTGGCTGCACGGCGCTCCGACGGCCGCCATTCTCGATCTCGACACCCGCCACGTCGAGATCATCAAGTTGACCGATGGCAACTGGAGCAACCGGTGAGCAGTCGCATCCTGATTCTCGACTGCGGATCGCAGTTCACGCAGTTGATCGCCCGCCGCGTGCGCGAGGCACGCGTGTTCTCCGAGATCCACCCATATACCAGGTCGCTGGCGTGGATCCTCGAGTGGAATCCGACCGGGATCATCCTCAGCGGCGGTCCGAGTTCCGTCAGTGACGTCGGGGCGCCAACCATTGATCCAGCGCTCCTGGACGTTGCGCCGGTCCTCGGCGTCTGCTACGGGATGCAGTTGATAGCCCACCTCGAGGGTGGGAGCGTGATCGGCGGTGGGCGTCGCGAGTATGGACGCGCCGATGTGGAAGTCATGGAGTCGGCGGGGATGTTTGCCGGATTCGGTGCCGGTGACAAGTCGCAGGTCTGGATGAGTCACGGTGATCATGTCGAAACCGTACCGCCGGGCTACGTGCAGACGGCACGCAGTGGGACGACGGTGGCTGGCTTCCGGCATCGGACGAAGCCGATTCACGCGGTGCAGTTCCACGCCGAAGTGATGCACAGCGTCCGCGGTGCCGAGATGCTGCAGAACTTTCTGTTCGAAGTGTGTCACTGCACGCCTGATTGGACGCCAGGGCATTTCATCGATCAGCAGATTGAAAGCATCCGTGCCCGGGTTGGTGATGCGCAGGTCATCTGCGGCCTCTCGGGAGGCGTTGACAGCGCAGTGGCTGCGGCCCTGGTGCACAAGGCGATCGGTGATCAACTCACCTGCATTTTTGTCGACAACGGGTTGCTGCGCCTGCACGAACGGGAACAGGTCGAGCGCACGTTCGTCGCGAACATGGGCATCAGACTGATCACCGTGCGAGCCGAGAAGCAGTTCCTCGATGCGCTGGCCGGGCAGTCGGACCCGGAGATCAAGCGGGAGCGCATCGGCCACACCTTCATCGACGTCTTCGAACAGGCGAGCGCCGACGCCGGAAAGAATGCGAAGTTTCTCGTACAGGGCACGTTGTACCCGGACGTGATCGAGTCGGTGAGCGCGACCGGGGGACCGTCGGCGACGATCAAGACGCATCATAACGTCGGTGGCCTGAAACCGGACATGCAGTTTCAGCTGATTGAACCGCTGCGTGAGTTGTTCAAGGACGAAGTGCGCAACGTGGGACGGGAACTCGGCCTGCCGGACGAAATGGTCGGGCGGCACCCGTTCCCAGGCCCTGGGCTGGCGATTCGCATCCTCGGTGAGGTGAACGAGCACGCACTGGATGTACTGCGGAAATCCGACGCGATCTACCTCGAGGAAATCCGCGCCGCCGGCCTCTACCCGGACATCTGGCAGGCGTTTGCGGTGTTTCTGCCGGTGCGCTCGGTCGGAGTGATGGGTGACGGCCGCACCTATGAGCACGTGATTGCGCTGCGCGCGGTGACGAGCACCGATGGCATGACGGCGGACTGGTTTCCGTTCCCGTACGACGTGCTCGGCCGGATTTCGAATCGCATCATCAATGAAGTGGATGGCGTGAATCGCGTGGTGTACGACGTCAGCTCCAAGCCGCCGGCCACGATCGAGTGGGAGTAGCCAGCGGGCCGAGTGTCGCGAGTTGCAGCTGTAGCGCATCGGGGTTCCGTCGATGCTCCGGCAGCCGGAGGCACAGGGCGGTTCTCGCCATCACGCCCGTGGCTCGGCACCGCCCTTGTGAAAGAACTGGCCGGGCGTGGTGCCACAGTCGTCGCGGAACGCGGCGACCAATGCACTCGGTGTGCAGAACATCGGGATTCCGGCGAGCGCCAGCCCTGGCGTATCATCGCCTCATGCCAAACAACGTTGCGAGTTTTTCGATTCACGCTGCCGACGTCCAGCGTGCTCGGCATTTCTACGAAGCGGTCTTCTGCTGGCGGTTCGAGCCCTGGGGGCCACCCGAGTTCTATCTCATTCACACGGGAGATGAGGTAGATCGTGGTGTGCAGGGGTTGCTGCACGCGCCGTTGGCGGCGATGGGCGATGGGGGGCAGAATTGCTTGAGTGCACAAGCTCAGTCGCGGACGTCGATGCGGTGGCGCTGTCGGTTGTCGCACACGGCGGAACGATCGTCATACCCAAGGCCCCGATCCCGACGGTCGGAGAGCTCATCTACTTCACTGACACCGAGGGGAATCGTGTTGGAGCGATGCGCTCCGAGGTTGTGCCGCCCTCCTGAGGCACGGCGGTGCGTTCAGTGTCGATCGGCAGCGCTGGCGATGGCTGATGAATGCAGCGGCCGCGCGAGTAGCGCGCGGAGTTGCGCCACGACGAGGCGGCTCCCGCTCAACGTGAGATGGTTGCCGTCCTGGTAGAGCAGTGCGCCATTTCGCCGAGCGTGACAGAGCACGCCGTCGCAGAAAACAGCGGCAGCATCGACGATCTCGAGCTGCGGAGCTCGCGCGGAGACTCTGCGTACCAACGCGCGGTATTCGCGACCCCGGTGCTCCACCGCGAGGCGCGAGACGCCGCAGGGATTGCGAATGGTGCGGAGGCCGAATGGTCTGCCGATCAGGCATTCCTCTGGGAGGAACCCCAGTTCCGGAACGCCGATCACCAGCACCACACGTTTCCCTGCTGCGACGAAGGCGCGAATCGACTGTTCCAGCCCTTTCTCGAGCGCGCGTTGCAGCACGATCGTGTCACGCGGTGAGTGTTGCATCGTGACCGGGACAACAGGGCGCTGGGTGTCGACGCCGAAGCCTGCGCCAGAGAGATACGCGGCACCTCGCGACACAAGTACCACCGTCCCGATGCTGGTATCCGCCTGAATCGTCGCGTGCGCGAGTTGTGATGCTCGACGACAGATCTCGGAAGGCCGATTTTCGATCACCTCTGCCTGCAGCAGTGGAGCACAGCCTTTCCGGCCGGTCAGCAGCAGCGGTTGTGATGGGGTGAGGTCGGCGAGCGCGGCGAACAGCACCTCGGCATGACTGTCACCGAAGACCGCGATGCCCTTGCCGACTCCCGGAATGCGCCAGCACCAGGTGGCGTTGCCCTTGTCCGGCAGCCGGCACCGAGTAGCGCGCGCGCTGTAGGCCGTGATGGAATCGGGCGATGCGCCACGCAGCAGGGCCAGCGCATCAGTGCCCGCCGAGCCGTAGCGCGTTGGAAGTCCATGGCTGCGAACCAGCGCGGCGGCGGTCACCGCGAGCGCCCCAAGCGCGAGACCGTATGGCAGCAGATGTCGCGCCGTGATCGTCGCTGCGGCGGCAACCCGTGTCGCGCGATCGCGCGCGGGTCGCTCGATCCTCGTGAGCGTTGCGTGTGCAAGCACGACCACGGGCACCATCAGCAACACGCTGGTCCATTGCAGCATCATCGCGGACCAGGCCTGTTCCGATGCGAGAATATGCAGGAATGCGAGTGGCGGCCAATGCCAGAGATACAGCGCATAACTTCGCTGGCCGATCCATCGCGCAGTTCCGTTCGTGAGTGCGGTGCGATTGATGAATGCGTTCGGTCCGGCCGCGAGCATGAGAGCCGCACCAGTGACGGGCGCCACGGCCGAAAGGCCGGGCCACGCAGCGGCAGCAGTGGTCCGCCATGCGGCGCCAAGAATCAGCGCAAGACCAAGCACGGAAGCCGTCGCTCGTGCGCGGCTCGACAGATCACCGACGTGCAGGGACATCGTCTGACCGATCGGCCACACCAGCGCCACGATCGCACCGGCGCCCAGCTCCCAGGCGCGCGAGTGCAACAGGTAGAAGCCCTGCGACGGATCTGCGTACGCGAGGTTCTCGCTGACCATCAGGGAGAGGGCCGAGAGCGCGATGATGACGAGCAGCCGGGAGCGTCCGGCGAGTGGCAGCATCGCCAGCAGCAGCGGCCAGATGAGATAGAACTGTTCCTCGACGCCGAGGGACCAGAGGTGCAGCAGCGGCTTGATGGCGGCCGTCGTGTCGAAGTATCCAACCTCGCTCCAGAGCAGGAGATTGGACGACGAGAGACTGCCTGCGGCGACGTGCCGCGCCAGATTGACCAGCTCCGGCCCGGTCATGATGCATGCGCCCATGATCAGCGTTGCGGCCAGCACAGTCGCCAAGGCGGGGACGATCCGGCGACACCGCTTCCAGACGAAGTCCAGGTAGTGGTACGAGCCGTCGCGCATGGTGGAGTCGAGTATCCCCGTCATCAGATATCCCGAAATGACGAAGAAGACGTCGACGCCGACAAAACCACCTGGCAGCAGTTGCGGCGCCACGTGATGGATGATGACAAGCACTACGGCGATGGCTCGGAGGCCATCGACATCGTGTCGATATGTTGAAGTGGTCGGTGCGGACATACCGGGAAGGACTGCGGCCGGCCCCGTCAGGTCACTGTATTCGGCGCCTACGGCCTGGGGCTTTCCATGGGCCCGCCCGCCAGCATCGCGGACGTGATGTGCTAAAGCTCCTTCTCCGTCAGCAGCCGCATGAAATCCTCGGCCGACGTCAGCGCCGACAGCTTCTCCGGCACGTCAGGCTCCTTCCCGAACTGCGCAATCTTGCCCAGGACAGGAAGGTACTGATTCGAGACCTCGAGGGGCGGTGCGACGATCAGGAACAGGAAGTGAACGGGTTTGTCGTCCATCGCCTTGAAGTCGACACCGTCCGGCTTGCGACCGAAGGCCACACGGAGCTTGTTGACGACGAGGGAGCGGCAATGCGGGATCGCAATGCCGCGCCCGATTCCAGTGGAACCGAGGTTTTCTCGGCGTTTCAGCATCTTGAAGAGCATGGCGTCGGACTTCTCGTCGAGCTTCAGGAGCCCGATCAGCTCCTTCATGACGTCGTCCTTGGTGGCACCCTTCAGATCGAGCTGTACCGCGTCCAGGGAGAAAAACTCTCGCAGTTCCATCGGGTTCCTTGCGTCGGCGGTCATCGCCGAGCCGCGACAAACAGGTGGCGGGGATGCAGTTCAGCCCCGGAGAACAGGCGAAGGTACCCGTCGGCGATGGGGGTGTCAAACGCCGAAGCTGCACGGAGTTGGCCGTTGCGGGTATCTTCCGGTCATGGAATTCCCGTATCCGGTCGGGCACGCGGTGCCACTCATCCTTGCGCCAATGGCGGGCGTGTCTGAATCGCCATTTCGCCGTCTGTGTCGGCAGCATGGCGCAGACGTCGTCGTCACCGAGTTTCTGTCGGCCGAGGGCATCCGCCGCGAGAATGCGGCGACGATCGCAAAGCTGCGTTTCACGCCGGAGGAGCACACCATTGGTGTGCAGATCTTCGGTGCTGACCCCCTCGCAATGGGCGAGGCCGCAGCGCTCGTGACGGATGTCTTTCAGCCGGACTTCGTGGACATCAATTTTGGCTGCCCGGTCAAGAAGGTCGTGCGGCGGAACGGCGGCTCTGGTTGCCTGCGGGACCTGGATCTGGTTCAGAGCGTGATCCGGGCAGTCGCCGGGAGCACACACCTACCGGTGACGGTCAAGATCCGCAGTGGCTGGAGCGAAGAGATGCGCGATCCGGTGAAGATTGCACTCCGCTGTCAGGATGCCGGCGCGCGAGCGCTGGCGCTGCATCCGCGGACGAGGACGCAGATGTACACCGGGCATGCGCACTGGGACGAGATCGCGGCGGTGAAGGCGGCGCTCTCGATCCCCGTGATCGGCAACGGCGACATCAAGACGCCGCAGGATGCCCTGCGAATGCGGGTCGAGACCGGCTGCGACGCTGTCATGATCGCCCGGGGCTCGTTCGGCCAGCCCTGGATCTTCGACCAGGCGCGGGCGCTGTTGGAGGGCCGGACGCCTCCACCGACGCCCACGGTCGAGGTTCGGTTCGCCATTGCGATCCAGCACGCTCGGATGGCAGATGTCTATGAAGCAGACCGTCGCGGCGCAGCGATCGAGTTCCGGAAGCATCTTGGCTGGTACTGCAAGGGTCTTCCGGGGAGTGCCAAGCTGCGGGAGCGCCTTCATCAGGTCGACTCGCTGGGTCAGGTCGAAGACATCTTCGCCGACTACCTGCAGAACAGGCATCAGTATCTCGAGCCGCAGGCGCCCGAACGTGACGGTGCCGCCGTTCTCGACGCGGAACTGCAGGAGCAGGAGCACGGCTGAGCCAGGGGCCAAGGTCGGCCGAGCTCGTCGTGCCGTGGATCCTGTTCAGTCGTCCAGCTGATGATATGCTCGGGCCTGCCAGACCATGTGGGAGTCTGATCGCGTGTGATGCGTTCATCCGCTGGTGCCGACCCTAGGCATCAGGAACTTTTCGCGCTCGATGCCTCCCGACACCGAGCACCGCTCCAGACCACTACCGTGACGCATCCACCCGCGCGCTCCCGAACCACCTATACGCTTCTCGCTCTGCCTTGGCTGGTCGCGGCGGCGGTCGCGTTGGCGCTGGCGGGACAGCGGTCACCCGCTGCCGCGCGCGAGTCCGTCAGTGCCGTCGTCACAGCGATCGTGATCCTGATCGGCTGTGGGGTGGTGCTGCTCATGCGATCGGGAACGACAGATTCGCAGCGGCGCGCCATTGGCTACGCCTCTGGCCTGCTGGCACCGTTCACCGCGGTGATCGCGCTCCAATCGGGCGGTTCGCACACAGTGGCTTTCGTCGCGGCCTGCATCTGCGCTCTCGGAGCGACGGTCGCGACGGGGTGGCGTGGGGTGCTCATCGGCGCCATTGGCACGTTGCTCGTTGCCTTCGTCTCGCCGGCAATCGCCGGCGCACCACCTGACGTCGAAGCGATCGCCTATGGTCTGTCGATTCTCGTGACGGTGACGCTGCTGCCCGTCGCCTACATCATGCGCTCATTGCAGCGCGGCACACAGCGGACGCTCTCTGAACTCCCGGCCTTCGCGGTGGGGCCGAACGAAGTGGCCCTCGAGTTCCCAGGCTCACTGCTCGACGCGCGCTCTGTCGCGGAATCGGAAGCCACTGAATCTCAGGCGCGCGTCGAAGCGCTGGGACGGTACCTGCGCCAGGTCCGCGACACGCTTGGCGTGACCGACGCGGTGTTCTGGCGGACGACGCGTACCGGACGGTCGCTTGCCCCGGTCGCGTGGGCCAGCAGCGTGCCTGGTGCCTGGGACGCAGAGCACGAAGCGCTCGGTGCTGAATTGATTGCCGTGCAGAGCGCGGCACGCGTTGCACTGTTTGATCGCGTCGGCGAGGGAATCATGGCCGCCGTCGCCGTGCCAGGGCCAGCCAGCGCGTGCGGCGTGCTGTCACTGCACGCGTCGCGCCTCGGTGTGTCGCATGCGCTGCTGGCGCGGTGGCTGCCGCGTTTTGCCGACAACCTCGGTCTGCTGGCGCAGCTGCTGGAAACACAGGCTGAGTACAGCCGTCAGAACCGTCAGTCGCAGTCGCTCCTGCAGGCCTCGCAAGTCTTTCAGCAGCAACGGACGATCGACACGCTGGGCCAGTCGATCTGCGATGCCGCGCTGAGCGTGAGCGGCGCAACGCGTGCGACACTGGTACGTTGGTATCCGGAAACATCTACGGGAGTCGTGCAGAGCGTCACCTCAGGGCACCACTTGCAGCGCGGGGCCCCCGTGTCCGCTGAGTCGCTGATCGGGCAACTCTGTCTGGTCGGGATGCCGCAGGTGTGGGAGGATGCGAAGTTGCTGGAGCAGATCACGCCGATATACAGCGCCGGCCAGGTCATCACGAACCTCGGCAGCCTGAGCGTGGTGCCGATGAAACAGGGCAGTGCAGTGACTGGCGCCATCGTGCTGGAAAGTGACACCGTCGGCGGCGTGCTCGTTCGCGACATGCGCAACGTGCGACTGCTTGGGGCGGTGGCGTCGGTGTCGCTCGAAACCGTCTGGCAGATCGAAGAGGCGACACGCCGTGCACGCACGGACGCCTTGACCGGGCTCGCCAACCGCCGCGCCTTCGACGAAGCGCTGGCGCGTGCGGTGGCGGAGGCTGACCGCTTTGGCCACAATGTCGGTCTGGTGGTCTGCGACGTCGACAATTTCAAGCGCGTCAACGATCAGTATGGGCACGAGGTCGGCGATCATGTCCTGCGTTCCATCGCGGCCTCGCTGTCCACCGGCGTCCGTGGCGTGGACCTGGTGGCGCGGTACGGTGGCGAGGAGTTCGTGATGCTGTTGGGCAAGGCCGACGTCGCCGTGGCGTGGGAGGTGGCTGAACGGATGCGTGCCGCGATCGAGGGGAAGACGATCGGCGTCGGCGAGCACATGGTGCAGGTGACCGCGTCGTTCGGCGTTGCGTCGTACCCTGAGACGGCCCGACTCGGCGACGAGCTGTTCCCAGCTGCGGACAAGGCGCTCTACGCGGCCAAGCGTGAGGGCCGAAACTGCGTGAGGTTCGCCCGGCCGCTGAATTCGGAACAGGAGACCGACGGTGAGGGTATGGAAGACGGTGGGGAAGAGGAAGGGGCGTGACCCGGTAGTGCGTTCCGGGGATCACCCTGTTAGGCTTCACCATGTCGGGGGCGACTTGGCTTCGACGGGGATGTAGCAGTTACGGTAGCGTGTCGAGGTTCTCGGACTCCTCGTAAATCCATTCGGGAAAACACAATCGCCAACAACAACTTGGCCCTGGCTGCCTAACTTTTAGTTAGACCAGCAGTGCGTAGGTGGAAGCCCTCCCGGGGCGGCTGCCTGCGTATCGCAAATCCGGGATAGTGCGCTGATGTGTTGCCGGTCAGTGTGCGAAACTCAAGGTGACTTGTCCTGACGTGGGCGGCCCACTGGCCAGCGGCGGGAGACCTCAATCGGTGGGACACACACGTAGAAGCCGTAGCGGAAGCATTTTCGGACCCGGGTTCGATTCCCGGCGCCTCCATGAACGACAAAAGCCCAACCGAGTTCGCGGTCGGGCTTTTGTCGTTCTCGCCTGTTCGCGTTCCCAGCAATCGCCGGCAGCCGCGCGTTTCAACTCCGTAGAGCCCAATAGAGGCGTGCGGTCGCCGCTCCTCTCGGATGTCCGGCTGTCGTAATCCCGCACGCCAAACCGATCCCAGTGCGCATTTCAGACGACTGCGGCACCCGATGATCGCGATGTGCATTCGGCGCACCCTCACAGCCGGTGCGCTCTCCATGCTGTTTGCGGGCGAGGTGGCGCTCGCCCAGGACCCACTGGCGCCTCGCGTGCTGCGGACGGCGACGACGATCATGCTCGACGGAAAGTTCCTCGAATCCGAATGGAGCCTGACCGATTCCATCAGCACGCTCACACAACGCGATCCTGCCGAGGGAGCGCCATCGAGTGAACGTACGGTGGTGCGCTTTCTGGCGACGCCGCAGGGACTCGCCATCGGCGTCTGGGCGTATGATCGCGAGCCGACGGGAATTCGTGGAACCCAATTGCGGCGTGATGCGGATCTCAGCGCCGACGATCAGTTCTCGATCATCATCGACGCGCAACAGGACAAGCGCTCAGGCTTCATCTTTACAATCAATCCGAACGGGGCTCTCAACGACTCGGAACTCCTGACGTTCGAGAGCGAGAATCTCAGTTGGGATGGGATCTGGGATGCGCGCACTCAGATCACCACTGAGGGATGGTTCGCCGAGATGCTCATCCCGTGGAGCACGTTGCGGTACCGGCGCGCCGACGACACCTTCGGTGTGAATCTGCGTCGCTTCATTCGACGCAAGAACGAGGAGTCACTCTGGCGAGGCTTTCGGCGAACCGAAGGGATCCGGTTTCTCGAGCGAGAAGGGCAGATCACTGGGCTGACGAACCTGCCCGCCCGCGCACGAGTCGAGCTGCGTCCCTTCGTGCTGAGCGAAGGACGACTGCCTGCGCGCGCTGCGACAGAAGCAGCCAACGACTCCGTGGTGGCGCCGGCGGCGACGGACGCACGCATCGGGCTGGATGCGAAGTTCGGCATCACGCCGACGTTGACGCTCGACCTGACGACGAACACGGACTTTGCGCAGGCCGAGGTCGATCGCCAGATCGTGAACCTGACGCGCTTTCCTTTGTTCTTCCCGGAACAGCGCACGTTCTTCACGGAGGGCGCCGGGATTTTCGATTTTGGGCGTCTGCGCCAGACACAGCTGTTTTACTCGCGTCGGATCGGTCTCGCACCGAATGGGTCGACCATCCCGCTGCTCGCCGGTGCGCGACTCCAGGGTCGTGTGGGTGCGCAGCAGGTCGGGTTGCTGGCGGTACGGACTGGTGGCGACGAAGATGCCCTTGATCTGATCGGGCGGGTGAAGCGAGATGTGTTGGGACGCGGGTTTGTCGGCGCCATGGGCCAGACGCGATCACGCCCCGGCGATCCGATGTCCGCCTCGGGTGGACTCGACTTCACCTTCCCCTTCGTGGTCCACGGCCAGAATCTGGTGTTCCTCGGCGCGACGGCCTGGCATCAGGATTCGGCAGGCTCACCGATCGGACACTATTCCCGTTTCATCATCGACTTTCCCAACGATGTCGCCGACATCGTGGCGCGCCTCGACCGGGTCGACGAGAGCTTCAATCCACCGCTTGGATTCGTGCAGCAGCGCGGGATCTGGCGCTATGGTGGGTCGGTGGACTTCACGCCGCGCCCGCATCGGTGGGGCATCAGACGTCTGGACTTCTCGCTCATCAACTACAACGTCGTGACGCGGCTGGATGGGGCGCTCGACAACGCGAGTTTCGAGGTGCGACCATTCGGGGCCCAGTTTGAACGTGGTGACCGCTTCGAGCTCAATCTGCAATACAATCTCGACCGTCCCCAAGAGGCCTTCGAACTCTTTCCTGGCACGGAGATCGACGCGGGTCGATTCGACTGGAAGCGTGTGGAGCTGGTGTATACCGGCACCGCGGCGTGGACGCTCATTCCGGCTGTGACGCTGGCGGCGGGCGAGTTCTACGATGGGTCAGGGACCGACGCGACACTCGCAGTGCGTTACGCCCGGGCGCCGTATCTCTTGCTGGCACTGGAGGCGGTGGCGCAGGATTGGTCACGGAACGGTGGCGGTTTCAGCGCCAGAACCGCACGCCTTCGCGTCGACTACGCATTCAGCCCGAGACTCAACCTGACCTGGTTTGGACAGTACGACAACGAATCGCGACGAGCGGCGGTGAACACGCGCGTGCGTTGGACGCGACGTCCGGGGAGCGACCTCTACGTGGTCTACAACAGTGCCTGGCCGACTGGATATGATCGCGGCGTACCGTGGTCGCGGCCATTGAACGGGGGAGTCGTCGTCAAGTACGTTCAATATCTCCGTCGTTGAGCGCCGCCTCATTCTCCGCGGAGCATCGCGCGCTGCGGTTGAAGGCTGGCGATCCACCCAATCCACATCGCTGGACGTATTCACATGCTGCTCGATTTCACCGCCCTCGATCGACGGTCCGCGTACTTCTGGATGGCCTCCACGATTGCGCCTCGACCCGTCGCCTGGGTTTCGACGATCTCCGGTCGTGGGCTGACGAATCTGGCGCCGTTCAGCTTCTTCCAGATGATTGCGCCCGACCCGCCAACGCTGATGATCTGTCCGCAGCACAACGAGGACGGGTCGCTGAAGGACACCGCACGCAACATCCAGGAGACCGGCGAGTTCGTCGTGAATCTCGTCTCGTACCCGATGGTCGAGCAGATGAATGCGACGTCTTTTGCCTTTGCCGAAGGCACGAGTGAATTCGAGCAGGTCGGCATCGTATCGTCCCGGTCTCACGCCATTGCGCCACCACGCGTCACGGATTCACCGATGGCTTTCGAGTGTCGCCTGGCATCATTCCAGCTGTATCCGCCGACTACTCCCACCTGTGTGATCATCCTGGGAGAGGTGGTCGCAGCCCATGTTGATCCCTCGATCGTCGGCGCGGACGGCGCGGTCGACCCTGTGCGGCTTGATCTCGTCTCTCGCATGGGGGCAGATTGGTACGGGCGCACGAAGAGTGATGCGAACTTCTCCCTGGTGAGGCCGACGGGATGGGCGCGATGAAGAAGGCGGGCAATTCCCGCAAGGCGGCGATCGTCGACGCAGAGTTCGCAGGGTTCCCATCTGCTGCATTCACGTTCCTGAAGGGACTCGGAGAAAACAACGATCGCGAGTGGTTTGAATCGCGACGCGACGTCTATGAACAGTCGCTTCGCGCACCGATGAAGGCGCTGATCGAGGAGATGGATTCACGACTAGCCACCTTCACGCCGGAAATCACCGGCACGGCGAAGGGAAGCATGTTCCGTATCCATCGGGACATACGGTTCAGCAAGAACAAGGCGCCGTACAAGACGAATGCGGCGTGCTGGTTCTATCACCGGGACTCCAAGGGGAACGTGGGGCAGGACGCGGTGCACGGAGGGGCGGGGATGTATTTCCATCTCGAACCGCGCGCCTGCTTCACTGGCGGTGGTATCTGGATGCCGCCGCCGCCGGTGCTGAAGCGGATTCGCGGGGCACTGGACGTCGGACACGAGGAATTCAACGATATCGTGACGGCCCGGCCTTTCCGGAAGATGTTTGGCGACCTTTCGACGGAAGCCGTCCTGACGCGCATGCCGCGCGGATTCGACGCGGATCATCCAGCGGCTGAGTGGCTCCGCTATCAGAGCTTCACGGCCGGATGCCCACTCAAGCAGTCCGAGGTGACAGCGCTCACACTGGCAGACCGGCTGGAGGACGTGTTCCGGACGATCACGCCGCTGGTGCGATGGTTGAACCGGGCGATCGGGTTTCGAGCGCATTCATCGCGATAGTCGCGTCACCAGCGACGTACGCGATGCCACGGTGATCGCTCGACACTGATTTGACGAGCGTGAATGAACCGAGGGGACTGGCTGCGCCGTTGATCTGCAGCTCGAGGCGGTGTCCACCGCCGGCCTACGGATGCGACAGCGCGGCCTGACCCGCGGCGAGGCGGGCGATCGGCACCCGGAAGGGTGAGCAGCTGACGTAGTCCAGCCCAGTGCGATGAACGAACGCAATGCTCTTCGGGTCGCCACCGTGCTCACCGCAGATCCCCGCCTTCATGCCGGGCCTCGTCTTCCGTCCAGATTCCATTGCGATCCGGATGAGTTTCCCGACCCCTTCCTCATCGATCGTCTGGAAGGGGTCATCGGCCAGCATTCCGTTCTCGACGTAGAGCGGAAGAAATCGGCCGGCATCATCACGACTCAGGCCAAGCGTGGTCTGCGTCAGGTCGTTGGTCCCGAAGGAGAAGTACTCCGCGACCTTGGCAATCTCGCTCGCGGTCAACGCCGCGCGCGGCAGTTCGATCATCGTGCCGATCAGGTACTCGACCGGTTCTCCCATGGCGCCCAGAACCTGACGTGCGACGTCCTCGATGATCGCCCGCTGGTGGGAGAGCTCTCTGGCGCTCATGATCAGTGGCACCATGATCTCGACCTTGACGACGATACCGCGCCGCTTGGCCTTCACCGCCGCCTCGAAGATCGCGCGCGACTGCATCTCGGTGATTTCGGGATACGTCACGAGCAGGCGGGCGCCTCGATGGCCAAGCATCGGATTCGTTTCGCGTAGACTGTCCACGACACGAAGCAGTTCTTCGCGCGTCACGCCCAGCTGACGCGCGAGCATTTTCGTTTCTTCGCCACCATGCGGCAGGAACTCGTGCAGCGGAGGATCCAGCAGGCGAATGTTGACCGGGAAACCATTCATCGCCTCGAAGATGGCTTCAAAGTCGCTGCGCTGCATGGGCAGCAGCTTGGCCAGGGCGCGGCGTCGACCCGTTTCGTCGTGTGCAAGAATCATCTCACGCACGGCATTGATTCGATCGCCTTCGAAGAACATGTGCTCGGTGC